>NZ_AP014809.1:1120000-1420000 GCF_002355515.1 Methylorubrum populi
GGGCACTTCGTCGATCCGATGAAGATCCGCGTACCCCGCGGGCGCGAGCTCGACGGGCGCCTGCTCGCAGAGTTCAAGCGGCAGCGCGATCAGACCGAGGCGACGATGCAGAAGTCGAAGACCGCCACGGCGATGGCGCAGCGCGACGCGATGCGGTGAGACGGCGCCCAAGATTGGGTGCGGCGAGCGCCCAGGCCGACGAAGTCAGGATCGCGCCAAGCGGTCACATCGTGCCCGGCCCCCTCACGGTCGCTCGCCGCCTCTCACGGATTCCCGAAGGGGCGGCGGCGCACAAGCCCCGGTGAGACGCAGGATCAACCGAAGGTTCAGAATCCGAGCCTCGCACGCACATCGTCGGCGGTGATGCCACAGGCGCGCAGGTCGGCCAGCGCCTTGGAGCCCTTCGACTTGGCGAGCTTCTCGCCATCCTCTGCCCGGATCAACGCGTGGTGGTGATAGGCCGGCGCGGGAAGGCGCAGGAGGCGCTGGAGCAGGGCGTGCAGGTCGGTGGCCGCCTCCAGATCCTGCCCGCGCACCACATGGGTGATCCCCTGGACGGCGTCGTCGCAGACCACCGAGAGATGGTAGCTCGTCGGCACGTCGCGCCGGACGATCACCGCGTCGCCCCAGCGGCCGGGATTGGCGGAGACGGTCTCCAGCACGCCGTCATCGGGTGAGAAGCGGCGGATGACGAGCGGTTCGGCAAGCCTCCGGAGCGCCGCCGCCATGTCGAGGCGCCACGTGTGCGGCGCGCCCCGCTCACGACGGGCCGTCGCGTCGGCGGCGGACAGGTGTCGGCAGGTGCCGGGGTAGAGCGGCGCGCCGTCGGGATCGCGCGGAACCGCCTCGCCGCGCGCGGCGCGGGCCGCGACCTCCGCCGCGATCTGCCCCCGCGAGCAGAAGCAGGGATAGATCAGCCCACCGGTCGCCATCGCGTCGCGCGCCGCCGCGTAGTCCGAGAAGTGCTCGGATTGGCGGCGGACAGGTGACGGGAAGCGCAGGCCGAGCCAGTCAAGGTCGGCCAGGATGCCGGCCACGAATTCGGGCCGGGTGCGGCCGAGATCGATATCCTCGATGCGAAGGAGCAGGCGCCCGCCCCACCGCTCGGCGATGCGGGCGTTCAGGAGCGCGGAATAGGCGTGGCCGAGATGCAGGCGGCCGTTCGGGCTCGGCGCGAAGCGAAGCACCGGCTCCCGCGCTCGGCCCGTCCTTTCAGACAAGCCGGCCATCGTTCACGGCGGCGCCGCGGTCACGGCTCTCCGGCGTCGCGCAGGCATGTCATGGGGCCGGGCGTGCAGGCGATCCCCGGCAGCGAGCAGGCGGTCTCCTCGCCGATGCGGCGGCAGATCTTGCAGCCGTCGCCCCACTCGGCACAGCTCGGATTCTGTGCCGGGTCCGAGGCTGGAACAGGCGCCGGCGCGGCGTGGTGGGGCGGGCGCGGTCCGAGGGCGCCGATCAGAACGGTCGCGGCTACGAGGGCGATCACGCCCCAGGTCACCCGACGGTCGAGGCGGGCGGTCTGCGGATCAGGCGAGAGGTCGGCGGCCATGGCTGCGGTGTTCGCGCGGATCGCGCGGGGCTGTCAACGCCGACGGAACGGGCGGCCCCTTGATCCGATCGTGAGGAGGTCGCGGCCGGGTCTCGGTGGAATCACGCGGCCTGATCCGCGAGCGTGCGGGCGTTGCACACAAGCCCCACCCGCAATCTGTGCATGCAGTTGCGGAACTTCCGGCACACTCGTTGCGATGACGGAAACCGGCAGATCAAGAAGCGGCCCTTGGGAGGAGAAACTCACGCCACCACGGAGCCTCCACGCATGCTCTACGGCCTCTATTTCCTGACCTGCATGGTCGCGAACCCCACCCATTGCGTTATGCGGGTTCACCGCTTCAACGAGGATATCGTCACCCCGCAGCAATGCCTGTCGGTGGCCCAGCCGCAGATGGCAGCGTGGCAGAACGCCCATGGGGACCGCTGGCGGGTCGCCCGCTTCCGCTGCGGTGCGCCGCCCCGGGATGACGGGACGCGGATCTGATCGTCCGCATCCCGCCCTTCTCTCAAGCCGACTCGGCCGGCTTCGCAACAGTGCCCGCCAGCGCTGCCGCGACGGCACGGGCGAAGGCCACCGGATCGCGCGGCGTGTCGCCGTCCTGAACGCGGGCGAGGTCAAGCAGCGTGCCGGCCTCCGCCTTCACATCCTCGCCGGCCTCGACCCGGTCGTTGAGCGACCGGATCAGGGCGTGGCGCGGGTTGATCTCCAGGATCGGCGCGGACCCGCCGAAGCCGCGGCCGGCCCGGCGCAGCAGGCGCTGCATCTGCAGGTCGGGGCCCATGCCGGAGGCGGCGAGCACCACGGCGCTGTCCACGAGACGGTCGGTCGTGCGCACGTCGGAGACGTCGGGCTCCAGCGCGAGCTTGAGGGCGGCCACGAGCTTGTCGAGCGCGGGCGCGTCCTCGGCCGCCTCACCTTCTGGCTTGAGCTTGGCGAGATCGGCCGAGCCCTGCGTGACCGAGCGCAGGGGCTTGTCCTCGAACTTGCCCAGCTGCTCCGGCCAGAACGCATCGACGTGGTCGGAGAGCAGCAGCACCTCGACCCCGCGGGCGCGGAATCCTTCGAGCTGGGCGGAGTTCTTGAGCGCCTCCACGTCGTCGGCGACGAGGTAGTAGATCGCCTCCTGCTCCGGCTTCATCCGCGACACGTAATCCGGCAGCGAGGTCCAGCCGCCTTCCGTCGAGGAGCGGAAGCGCAGCAGCGGCGCGATCTCGGCGCGGCGCTCGAAATCCTCGTAGATGCCCTCCTTCAGCACCGAGCCGAAGTTCTCGAAGAACTTCTGGTATTCCTCGGCCTTCTCGGTGTTCTTCGAGCGGCTCGACAGCTCGTTGATGACGCGGGTGGTCACGGCGCGACGGATCTTCTGGAGCGTCGGCGTCGATTGCAGCATCTCGCGGGAGACGTTGAGCGGCAGGTCGTCGGTATCGACCACGCCGTGGACGAAGCGCAGCCAGTTCGGCAGCAGCTCCGCCTCATCGGTGATGAACATGCGCCGCACGTGCAGCCGCACCTTGGAGCGGCGGTCGTCCTCCACCGGCATGAACGGCTTCATGCTCGGCACGAACAGGAGGCCGGTGAATTCGAGCGCGCCCTCCGCCCGCCAGTGCAGGGTCGCCCAGGGCTCGTCGAAGCCGTGGCTGACGGTGCGGTAGAACTCCTTGTACTGCTCGTCCGTGATCTCGGATTTGGGCTTGCGCCAGAGCGCGGTGCCGCGGTTGGCGGCCTCCTCCTTGCCCTCCGCGTCACGGATGGCGATCGGCACGGCGATGTTGTCGGCCCATTTGCGCACGACGTGGTCGAGCCGGTAGCTCTCCAGATACTCGTCGGCGTCCTCCTTCAGGTGCAGCACGATGTCGGTGCCGGCCTGCTCGCGGGCGGTGGGCTCCAGGGTGTAGCTGCCCTTGCCGTCGGAGGCCCAGGTCCAGGCCTCGTCCGAGCCCGCCCGGCGCGAGGTGACGGTCACGCGGTCGGCCACCATGAAGGCGGAGTAGAAGCCGACGCCGAACTGGCCGATCAGGCTCGGGCGCAGATCATCGCCTTCACCGCCCTTGGCCTCGCCGAGTGCCTGCGAGAAGGCGCGGGTGCCCGAGCGGGCGATGGTGCCGAGGTTCTGCGCCAGATCCTCCTTGCTCATGCCGATGCCGGAATCGGAGATGGTGAGCGTGCGCGCCGCCTTGTCGGGGGCGATCAGCACCCGGGCGTCGGAGGGGAGCGCCAGGGCCTCGTTGGTCAGCGCCTCGAAGCGGCGCCGGTCGGTCGCGTCGGCGGCGTTGGCCACCAACTCGCGCAAAAAAATCTCGCGGTCGGAATAGAGCGCGTGGACGACGAGGTCCAAAAGGCGCCCGACCTCGGCACCGAATTCGTGCCGCTCCACCGTCTCGCTCAAGAGCATGCCTCCGCAGTTGGAGTGCCGGGCGACGGGACCGCAACGGCGCGGCCGCGGCATCGCGAGCGACACTCATCAAAAAGCGGGGGCGATATGCCCATGGCAGGACGGCAATTCAATCGCCGCCTGTGTGTCCCGGCGACGAAATCGTCGCGTTTCAGGCGGCCAGCGCCGTCTGCGAGGCGGCACTGGCGCCCGGGGCCGTCTCGATGCGCTGATGCACGGTGTCGAAGGCGGTCCGGATGGCCGCCACCGCGTCCTCGACGGCGACCAGGGCGGCGAGCTGCACGTTGCCCGGAACTTCGCCGACCCGGCGGGTCGCGGACACAATGGAGTGCTCGAGCTTCAACAGCTCTTCCTCGGCATTCGCACCGGAAAGATGAGCCAGCCGCTGAAGTGCTGCTTCCAAAGCATGGCGCAAGACAAGTGTTCTCACACGATCCTGAAGGATCGCCCGGTCGTTGTGCTTCATGTGCGGAGATACCTGCCGATTCGCGAGGGCGATCATGTCACCCAGCCCGTCCCGGCGCAGTTCCTTTTCTGCAACATTTGCGGAAAGGCAGGCGTCGCGGCGGAACCTTTTCAGATGTCGCGAGAGCCGCCCTTCCCGCAGTCCTGAGCCCGCTCACCGGCGAGACCGGCGGCGAGAGCGCATCTCGCGGCCGACGCGCGGCCGGCGAATGCCGGGCCTGCACCGGAACATGGAGCGTGACGGTTGCCCTGCGCGCCCGCGCATGGTCCTGATCCTGCCTCTCGCTTCTGCCTTTTCCGACCTCAGGTTTCGTCAGAGTCTCAGCATGCCCGACACGCCCGTCTTCGCCCATGCGGCCGTCGCCGCCCCCCACGCACTGGCGGCCGCGGCCGGACAGAATGTGCTGGCGCAGGGCGGCAACGCGATCGAGGCGATGGTCGCCATGGCTGCCGCCATCGCGGTGGTCTACCCGCACATGAACGGCATCGGCGGCGACGGCTTCTGGCTGATCCGCGAGAAGAACGGCCGCGTGCGCGGCATCGAGGCCTGCGGACCGGCCGGCCGGCTCGCCACCCGCGACCGCTACCGGGAGAAGGGATTCGACGCGATCCCCTCCCGCGGCCCCGACGCGGCGGTGACGGTGGCCGGCACCATCGGCGGCTGGCGCCTCGCCCTCGACATGGCCCGCGCCTTCGGCGGCCGGCTGCCCCTCGACGCGATCCTCGCCGACGCGATCCGTCACGCCCGCGAGGGCTGCCCGGTCTCGGCTTCGGAGGCGCGCTACGTGCCGAAGGAGCTCGACACGCTCCACGACGCGCCGAATTTTTCGAAGACCTATCTGGCGGACGGTAAGCCCTACGCGGCCGGCGCGCTCCGGGCACAGCCCAAGCTCGCCGACACCCTAGCCCAGCTCGTCCATGCCGGGCTCGACGACTTCTACCGAGGCGATATCGGCCGCGAGATCGCCGGCGACCTGGAGCGTCTCGGCGCGCCGGTGACCCGCGCGGATCTCGAAGCCTATTCGGCCAAGGAGCGGGCGCCCCTGACCCTGCGGCGGCGCGATGCCACGCTCTACAACTTCCCGCCGCCCACCCAGGGCATCGCGGCGCTGATCATTCTCGGGATCTTCGACCGGCTGAACATCCGTGAGCCGGAGACCACCGCCCACTATCACGGGCTGATCGAGGCGACGAAGCGCGCCTTCGCCATCCGCGACCGCTTCGTCACGGATTTCGACCGCCTCAAGGGCGACCCGGCCGCCTTCCTCGATCCGAAGCGCCTCGACCGCGAGGCGGCACTGATCGATAGGGGCCGCGCCGCGAGCATTCCGGTGCGCTCGGGCGAGGGCGACACCGTCTGGATGGGCGCGATCGACAATGACGGCATGGCCGTCTCCTTCATCCAGTCGGTCTACTGGGAATACGGCTCCGGCACGGTGCTGCCCGGCACCGGCATCTGCTGGCAGAACCGCGGCATGTCCTTCTCGCTCGATGCCGGCGCCGTGAACCCGCTGGAGCCGGGCCGGCGCCCGTTCCACACCCTGATCCCGGCGCTCGCCGCCTTCGACGATGGGCGGGTGATGTCTTACGGCTCCATGGGCGGCGACGGGCAGCCGCAGTTTCAGGCCCAGATCTTCACCCGCTACGCCGATTACGGGATGTCGGTGGCCGATGCGGTGGACGCGCCGCGCCTGCTCTACGGCCGCACCTGGGGCGCGGAATCGCTCAGCGTGAAGGTCGAGGACCGGTTCGATCCGGGCTGCATCGCGGCGCTCAGGCGGATGGGCCACGACATCGAGGAGCTGGGCGGCGCCTATATCGACTCGCTCGGCCATGCCGGCATGCTGGTGCGCCACGTCAAGGACGGGCGGATCGAAGCGACGCACGATCCGCGCTCCGACGGCGGCGCGGCAGGGCTCTGACCGAGCCGAGGGTTACACCACCCGCGGCACGCGCATACCCTCCCGCCGAAACCCGCCCCACAAGCGGGCGCGACAGGAGGAGCGATCCTTGGCCCACTTCATCAACGACCGCGCCGGTCTCGTCACCGACGCCATCGACGGCCTCGTTGCAGGCAGCGGCGGGGCCCTGGCACGGCTCGACGGCTATCCCGAGATCCGCGTCGTGCTGCGGGCCGAGCCGGAGCCCGGCAAGGTCGCCGTGGTCTCCGGCGGCGGCTCGGGGCACGAGCCGGCCCATGCCGGCTTCGTCGGGCCGGGCCTGCTCGCGGCGGCGGTGTGCGGCGACGTGTTCGCCTCGCCCTCCGTCGATGCGGTGCTCGCCGGCATCCTGGCGGTGACGGGCGAGGCCGGCTGCGTCCTCATCGTGAAGAACTATGCCGGCGACCGGCTGAATTTCGGCCTCGCCGCCGAGCGCGCCCGGGCTCTCGGCCGCCGGGTCGAGACCGTGCTGGTCGCCGACGACATCGCCCTGCCCGACGCGCCCCGGCCGCGGGGGCTTGCCGGCACGCTCCTCGTCCACAAGGCCGCGGGCCACGCCGCCGCCGCCGGCGCCGCCCTGGAGGAGGTCGCGGCCCTCGCCCGGCGCACGGCCGGCGCGGTCCGCACCCTCGGCATCGCCGTCTCCACTGCGACGATCCCCGGCGCGAAGCCGGAGCCGCGGCTGGCGGAAGGTCAGGCGGAACTCGGCCTCGGCATCCACGGCGAGCCCGGCATCGAGCGCATCGACCTGCCCCGCGCTGATGCGCTTGCCGCGCTTATGACCGCGCGCTTTCCCGCTCCCATCGCGGGGGCCGACCGGCTCGCGCTCCTCGTCAACAATCTCGGCTCGACTACGGCCCTCGAGATGGAGGTGCTGACGAAGGCGGTGCTCGCGACCGACCTCGGACGGCGGGTGCGGCTGCTGCTCGGCCCCTCCCCGGTCATGACCGCCCTCGACATGCACGGCGCCTCCCTCACCTTTCTCGCGCTGGACGAGGCCATCGAGGCGGCGCTCCTCGCCGAGACGCCGGTCGCCACCTGGCCGCGGGCGCGGATCCTGCGCGAGGCGGTCGTCCGGCCGCTGCCGGAGGGGCTGTCCGGCGGGCCGGCGCCGGCGCCCTCGCGGGATGCGGTCGTCGCCGCGCGGATCGAGGCGGTGTGCCGGGCCCTGATCGCGGCGGAGGACGCGCTCAACGCCCTCGACGCGCGGGTGGGCGACGGCGACACCGGCTCGACCTTCGCCGAGGGCGCCCGCGCCGTGCTGGCCGATCTCGACCGCCTGCCCCAGGCCGAGCCCGCCGCGCTCTGCCGCGCGCTCGGCGAGCGCCTCGGGCGTGCCACGGGCGGATCGAGCGGCGTGCTGCTCTCGATCTTCTTCGCCGCCGCCGGCTCGGCCCTCGCAGCGGGCGCCGACTGGCCGAAGGCCTGCGCCGCCGGGCTGGATCGGGTGCGCGAGATCGGCGGCGCCGGCCCCGGCGACCGCACGATGCTCGACGCGGCGATTCCCGCGGTCGAGGCGCTGGCGGCCTCCGGTCTCGGCGCGGCGGCGCGGGCGGCCCGCGCGGGCGCCGAGGCGACCGCCGGGATGGAGCGGGCCGGCACCGGCCGCTCGAGCTATCTTGCCAGCGGCGATCTGAAGGGCCACCCCGATCCCGGAGCCGTCGCGGTGGCGACCGCTTTCGAGGCGCTGGCCGCGGAGTCGAAGTGAGACGATCGACGATGAGCACCCTGAACAAGGACCAGAGCGACTACTGGAACGGCGAGGTCGGACAGCGCTGGGCCACCCACCACCGGGCGCTCGACACCGCCTTCGCGCCCTTCACCGAGGCTCTGTTCGCCCGCGCCGCGCTCGCGCCCGGCGCCCGCGTGCTCGATATCGGCTGCGGCGCCGGCGACACCGCCCTGATCGCCGCGCGACAGGTCGGGAGCGACGGCCACATCACAGCCGCCGACCTGTCCGAGCCGCTGCTCGCCGTCGGCCGGGAACGCGCGGCCCGAGAGGCGCCGGGCGCCGCCCCGATCGAATGGCTCCGGGCCGACGCCCAGGATCACGCCTTCGGCACGCGCTTCGACCACGCCCTCTCCCGCTTCGGTGTGATGTTCTTCGAGGATTCCGCCGCCGCCTTCGCCAACATCCGCCACGCCCTCGAACCGGACGGGCGGCTGACCTTCCTCTGCTGGCGGAGCATGGCGGAGAACGACTGGGTCATGGTCCCGCGTGCGGTGGTCCTGCCGCTGCTGCCCGAAGTCGAGCCGCCGCAGCCCGGCGCACCGGGTCCCTTCCGGTTCGCCGCGCCCGACACGGCTCTGCCCATTTTGGAGGCAGCCGCTTTTCGCGCCATCGAGTGCGAGCCCGTAAATCGAGCAATGCGCCTCGGTGACACGCCTGAGGCAGCGGCCAGCTTCGCGGCGACCCGCGGCCCCATCGCGCGCCTGCTCCGTGAGTGCGATCCGGCTTTGCAGGAGGATGCCTTGAAAAGCATCACCGATTTGTTCGCCGACCGCTTCGGGAGCGGTCCGGTCAGCCTCGGCGCCGCCTGCTGGCTTATCTCCGCGCGAACCTGAGGTTCAATTCTGGCACGTCCCTTGCGGATCCCCCGCGCCGCATGGGAGTGAATGATGAATACAATTTCTAGTCGGACGCGGTGGATCCAGCTCGGCCTGGGTCTCCTCGTCATGATGACGATCTCCAGCCCGCAATATGTCTGGACGCTGTTCGTGAAGCCGTTCCAGGCGACCACCGGCGCGAGTCTCGCCGCCGTGCAGGTCGCCTTCACGATGCTGATCGTGCTCCAGACCTTCTTCTCGCCGGTGCAAGGCTGGCTGATCGAGCGCTTCAGCGCCAAGGCCATGATCGCGCTGGGCGCCGCCCTCTCGGGCCTGGGCTGGGTCGCCGCCTCCTACACCGACACGCTGTGGGGCCTCTACGCGACCTACGGCCTGCTCTGCGGCCTCGGCACTGGCATTGTCTATGTCGGCGTCGTCGGGCTGATGGTGCGCTGGTTCCCCGAGCGGCGCGGCTTCGCGGCCGGCGTCGTGGCCGCAGGCTACGGCATGGGCGCCATCGCCACCACCTTCCCCATCACCGACATGATCGCGGCCTCGGGCTATCGCCACACGCTGTTCGTGTTCGGCGCGATCATGGCCGTCATCGGCGTCGCCGCAGCGCTCGGCCTGCGCACCCCGAAGGCCGGCGAGACCCCCGCCATCCCCGCCGACAAGGTGGCGAGCGCCGCCCGCGACGTGGCCCCGGCCGAGATGCTGCGGAGCCCGCTGTTCTGGCTGATGTTCGCCATGATGGCGATGATGTCGACCGGCGGCCTGATGGTGGTGGCGCAGTTCGCAGCCTTCGCCAAGGAGTTCGGCGTAGCCGACGCGATGGTGTTCGGCTTCGCCGCGCTGCCCTTCGCGCTGACCTTCGACCGGATCACCAACGGCCTGACGCGGCCCTTCTTCGGCTGGGTCTCCGACCATGTCGGCCGCGAGAACACCATGGCGGTCGCCTTCGCCCTCGAGGCCGTCGCCATCGGCCTGCTGCTGATGTTCCGCGAGAACGCCTACGCCTTCGCGCTGCTCTCGGGTGTCGTCTTCTTCGCCTGGGGCGAGATCTTCTCGCTGTTTCCCTCGACCCTGACCGACACCTTCGGGACGAAGCACGCCACCACCAACTACGGCTTCCTCTACATGGCCCAGGGCGTGGGCTCGCTGCTCGGCGGCCCCGTCGCTGCACTGATCCACGACGCGGTCGGGAGCTGGGTGCCGGTCTTCGGCATCGCCATCGTCCTCGACCTCGTCGTGGCGGCGCTGGCGTGGTTCGTGCTCAAGCCCGCCCGCCGCGCCTATCTCGGTGTGCCCGGACCGGCGGTGCCGGAGGTGGCCGCGCCGCTGGCCGCCCGCCCGGCGGTCTGAGGCGGTCCCGTCAGGCGCCGGCCCTGGCAGAACCGGGCCGGCGCGCGTAACGGATGGCTTCCGCGGGGCCGACCGCCTCGCACGAAAGACATCCGCCATGAACACGACTCCCTGGCGGCGCGGATCATGACCGCGCCGCTTTCCCCCGAGCCGGGACATCTTCCCTGGCTCGCCATCGTCGGCATCGGCGAGGACGGGCGAGCCGGCCTCTCGCCCGCCGCGGCCGCCGCCCTGGACGGGGCGGAGGTGGTCTATGGCGGGCGCCGCCACCTCGCGCTGGCGGGACCGCTCGCAGCCGAGACCCGGCCCTGGCCGAGCCCGATCGACGCGGCCTACCCCGGCATCTTGGCCCTGCGGGGTCGGCCCACCTGCATCCTCGCCACCGGCGACCCGTTCCACTACGGCATCGGCGCCGAGATCGCCCGCCTGGTGCCGGCACCCGAGATCCGCGCCTTCCCGCAGCCCTCCGCCTTCAGCCTCGCCGCCGCCCGGCTCGGCTGGTCGCTGCCCGAGACCGCGTGTCTCACCCTGCACGGGCGCGACCTCTTCGGCATCGTGCCCCAGCTCCAACCCGGCGCCCGCCTCTTCGCCCTGTCTTGGGACGGTGCGACGCCCGCCGCGCTCGCCGCCCTGCTCGCCGAGCGCGGCCTTGGCCCCTCGCGGCTCACCGTGCTCGAGGCGATGGGCGGACCGCACGAACGCGTCCGCGCGGCGCGGGCGGACGGCTTCGACCTCGCCGAGATCGCCAGCCTCAACACGATCGCGGTGGAAGTGGAGGCGGCAGCCGGCGCACGGATCGTCCCGCTGAGCCCGGGCCTCGACGATGGGTGGTTCGAGAATGACGGGCAGCTCACCAAGGCCGAGATCCGCGCGGTGACGCTCGCAGCCCTCGGACCGCGGGCCGGCGAGACCCTGTGGGATCTCGGCGCCGGCGCGGGCTCGGTCTCGATCGAGTGGTGCCTGCGCCATCCCGCCAACCGCGCGGTCGCGGTGGAGCGCCGCCCGGACCGGGCCGAGCGCATCGGCCGCAACGCGCGGGCGCTCGGCGTCGGCGCGCGGGTGCAGGTCGTGGTCGGCGCCTCGTCCGCTGCGCTGTCCCCCCTCCCCTCCCCCGGGGCGGTCTTCGTCGGCGGAGGCATTGCCGAGCCCGGTCTGCTCGCGGCCTGCCGGGACGCGCTGCCGCGCGACGGCCGCTGCGTCGCCAACGCCGTCACCCTGGAGGGCGAGGCGGCTCTGCTCGCGGCCTTCGCCGAGACCGGCGGCGCCCTGCGCCGGCTCTCGGTCGCCCAGGCCGTGCCGGTCGGCGGCCTCACCGGCTGGCGCCCGGCCATGCCGATCACGCAATGGGTCTGGACGAAGCCGTGACCCCGTCCCGAATCGTCGCCGGCATCGGCTTCCGCCGGGCGACGCCTCCTGCGGAAATCATCGCGCTGCTGCACCGTGCCCTCGGTGAGGCCGGAATCGCGCCCGAGCGGCTCGCCGCCATCGCCACCGCCGCGGATCGGGCGGCGGAACCGGCGATCCGCGAGGCCGCCGCCGCCTTCGGCCTCACGCCGACGGCGCTCGATGCAGCCGACCTGACGGCGGTGGATGCGCGGGTCGTGACCCGGTCGGAGCGGATCGAGGCGAGCCGCGGCGTCGGATCGGTGGCGGAGGCGGCGGCGCTCGCCGGCGCCGGCCCGGCGGCCCGCCTCGTCCTGCCGCGCATCGCCAGCGCGGGGGCCACCTGCGCCCTCGCGGCCCCGGCTTCAGGATTTCCTTAACCGAGAAATCGCTCGGGGCGGTCCGGGAAGGGAACCTTTCACGCGATCGCAGCCAGGGTGGCGCCGTGCAGCAGGGAGGATCGGGCGGTGACGGACTTGTCGGTTCCCACCCTGCAATTCACCGATTTCCTGGTGTTCGGCGCCTGCGCCGCGATCTTTCTCTGCAACTGGCTGCTCCGCCGGCAGAAGACCTACTTCCTCTGCTTCGGAGCGAGCTACGCCGTCTGTGCGGCCATGGCCGTGTGGTTCGTGGATTTCGGCTATTACGGCAGCATCTGGTCGCCGTTCGGATGGTCGCTTGCCGGGGCGACCTTCTGGATCGGATTGCGGCTCTTCGACGGGCGCCCGGCGGTGACCGGGCCGATGATCGGCCTGTTCCTGCTCCCGACGGCGACGCATCTCGGGCTCACCCTCGCGGGTGTCGGTCCCGCCGGCGTCAATGCCGGCAGCACGATCGCCTACGCCCTCCATGAGGGCGCGGCCGCCCTCTACATCTTCCGAAGCCCCCCGCGGCGGTCCCCGCTCCGCCACCTGATCGCCTGGGCGCTTCTCGCGATCGCGCTGGTGATCTGCCTGCCCCTGCTGCCGGTGCCGGAGACCTCGATCCGCCTGTCCATCATCGCCATCTTCATCGTCGATCACATCACCTCCATCCTCCTGACCACGGCGATCCTCGCCCTGGAGGCGGAGCGGGCCCACGCGGCGATGGAGCGGATGGCGCGGACGGACGCGATGACGGGAGCGCTGAACCGGCAGGGGCTCGCGGCGAGGGCCGGCGGTCTGACGGAGGCCGGCATCATCGTCGCCGATCTCGACCACTTCAAAGCGATCAACGACCGGTTCGGGCACGCCGCGGGCGACGCGGTGCTGCGCGACTTCGCCGCGCGGGCGGCCGCGCTCCTGCCCGAGGGCGGTCACCTCGCCCGGCTGGGAGGCGAGGAGTTCGGGATCGTGCTGCCCGGGCACGACGACAACGCGACGGCCTATCTCGCCGAACGCCTTCGCCGCGCGGTCGGCACGGTGCCCGTCCTCTGGAGGGAATCGGCGGTTCCGATCACGGTGAGCATCGGCGTCGCGATGCTCGGGGCCGGAGAGACCCTGAACGAGAGCCTGGAACGCGCCGACGGGGCGCTCTACGACGCCAAGACCGGCGGCCGGAACCGCGTCCGCATCGCGGCGCGCCGCCCGGCGCCCGCTGCGGCCGCCAGCGAGGTCTGCCACTCAGCCTGCACCGCCGCCTGACAGGCTGCCGATCCGCTCCGCCGCGAAGCGCTGGCGCAGCCATGCCGCCGCCGGGCCGCAGGGCCGCTGCTTGTGCCAGACCAGTTCCAGGGCGATCGGCCAGTCGCCCTTGTCGAACTGCAGGTCCGGCGTGACGAGGTCGGGCGCGGTCAGCGACGAAGCGATGACGTGATCGGTCACGAAGGCCCAGCCGATCCCGTGCTTCACCAGCTCCAGGATCACCCAGTGGCTTTCCACCCACCACACCTCGGCCGCCACCCGCAGGCGCCGCTTCTCCGGCCCGTCGCTGCGCGCCGCCACGAGGATCTGGCGGTGACGCTTCAACTCCTCCCACTCCACCCGCGCCTTCGCGAGCGGGTGGTCGCGTCCGCAGACGAGCTTGAGCGGCACCCAGCCGATGGTCTGGAAGCCGAGCTCCGTCGGCAGGACCTCCTGACGCCACATCACGCCGAGGTCGGCCGCGCCCGACTGCACCATCCGGCTGACATCCTCCATCAGCGGAAAGAGCAGTTCCAGCTCCACGAAGGGAAAGTGCCGGGCGAAGTCGGCGAAGAGGGCGCCGAGCGCGTGCTCGGGATAGAGTTCATCGATGGCGACGACGAGCCGGTTCTCGACCCGCCGTTCCAGGCTGCTCGCCACGCCGATCAGGTGTTCGCGCCGATCCAGCACGACGCGCGCCTCCGAGAGCAGCCGCTCGCCCGCCGGCGTGAGCACCGGGTTCCGGCCCGTCCGGCTGAACAGCGCCAGTCCCAGGTCGGTCTCGAGATTCGCCACCTGGGTGCTGACGGCCGATTGCGCCTTCCGCAATACGCGGGCGGCGCCCGAGAACGATCCGGCCTCGGCCGCGGCCACGAAGGCCTGAAGCTGATCGAGCGAGACGGTCATCCATCTGGTTTCCAGATACGTTCCAACTTGGTTTTCGGATTATCGCCGATAGAAGGCGGCGGACCAATCCCGATTCTTTGGACAAGTCCATGCGCACCACCCGCGACCGTATCCGCCACACCCTCCTGTTCGAGCTGTTCGGCCTCGCGCTCATCATCCCGCTCGGAAGCGTGCTGTTCGGGCTGCACGCCTCCGACATGGGCGTGATCGGCGTGGGCAGCGCGCTCACCGCGACGGCGTGGAACTACGCCTACAATCTCGGCTTCGATCGTGCGATGCAGCGGTGGGTCGGCCACACCCGCAAGAGCCTCCCCTTGCGGGTAGGGCACGCGGTGCTGTTCGAGGCGGGGCTGCTGGTGATCCTGCTGCCGCCGATCGCGTGGTATCTCGGCATCGGCCTCGTCCAGGCCTTCGTCATGGATCTCGCGATCGCGGCCTTCTACGTGGCCTACGCCTTCGTCTTCAATCTCGCCTACGACCGGGTCTTCCCGCTGCCGGGCTGGGGCGAGGTCGCGGCGGAGCCGTCCCGCTGAGCCTGTCGGCCACCGCGACCATCGTCTCTCCCCAACGCCCGTCCCGATGCTGTAAGCGGACGCCATGACCGTCCACTTCATCGGCGCCGGGCCGGGCGCCGCCGACCTCATCACCCTGCGCGGCCGCGACCGGATCGCGGCCTGTCCGGTCTGCCTCTACGCCGGCTCGCTGGTGGCGCCCGAGATCCTGTCGTGGTGCCCTCCGGGGGCGCGCATCGTCGATACCGCCCCCCTCGACCTCGACGCGATCATGGAGGAGATCGGCCGCGCCCACGCGGCGGGCCGGGACGTGGCGCGGCTGCATTCCGGCGACCTTTCGGTCTGGAGCGCGCTCGCCGAGCAGACCCGCCGGCTCGACGCGCTCGGCATTCCCTACACTGTGACGCCGGGCGTCCCCGCCTTCGCCGCCGCCGCCGCCCTGCTGCGGCGCGAGCTGACCGTGCCGGGGCTGACGCAATCGGTGGTGCTGACCCGCACCTCCGGCCGGGCGAGCCCGATGCCGGAGCGTGAGCAGCTCTCCGCCTTCGCCGCCACCGGCGCGACCCTGGCGCTGCACCTCTCGATCCACGTCGTCGAGCCGACCTGCGCCGACCTCGTCCCGTTCTACGGGCCGGACTGCCCGGCCGCGGTGGTGTTCCGCGCGAGCTGGCCCGACGAGCGGGTGCTGACCGGGACGCTCGCGACCCTGCCCGAGCAGGTGCGTGCGGCGAACATCGAGCGCACCGCTCTGATCCTGGTGGGGCCGGCGCTCGACCCGTCGGATTTCCGCGAGAGCGCGCTCTACGCCCCCGATTACGACCGCCGCTTCCGCCCCCGCGGCGCGGTCGGCGCAGTTGGTGCGCTTGGCGAAGCATCGGACGAGGCCGCATCGTGACGCCCGCCCCCGGCCTCCTCGTCGCCGCACCGCGCTCCGGCTCCGGCAAGACCACGGTGACGCTCGCGCTGATGCGGGCGCTGCGCCGCCGGGGCGTGGCGCTGCGCGGCGCCAAATGCGGGCCGGACTATATCGACCCCGCCTTCCACGAGGCGGCGACGGGAGCTCCCAGCCTCAACCTCGACAGCTTCGCCATGCCCGACGCGCTGCTCGACGCCTGCGCCGCCCTGAGCGCGCACGAGGCCGAACTCGTCGTGGCCGAGGGCTCGATGGGGCTGCATGACGGCATCGTCGCCGGTGAGGGCCGCACCGGCGCGAATGCCGACATTGCCGCGCGCTACGGCTGGCCGGTGATCCTCGTGCTCGACGTGTCGGGCGCGGCGCAATCGGCGGCGGCCGTCGCCCTCGGCTGTGCGGCCTACGATGCGCGGATCCGGATCGCGGGCGTGATCCTCAACAAGGTCGCGAGCCCGCGCCACCGCCGCCTCGTCGAGGCGGGGCTGGCGCGGGTCGGACTGCCGGTGCTCGGCGCCCTCCCGCGGGAGGCGGGTCTCGTCCTGCCCGAGCGCCATCTCGGCCTCGTCCAGGCCGGCGAGACCGCCGACCTCCACGCCCGCCTCGACCGGCTCGCCGATCTGGCCGAAGCCAATCTCGACCTCGACGCGATCCTGTCCCTGGCCGGCGGACACGCCCCCGCCGCCACCGACGGCCTGCCGAGGCCGCCGGCGCAGCGGATTGCGGTGGCGCGGGACGCCGCCTTCTCCTTCCTCTACCCCCACATGCTGGCGGGATGGCGCTCGGCCGGTGCCGAGATCGTGCCGTTCTCGCCGCTGGCCGACGAGGCGCCGGGAGCCGATTGCGATGCTTGCTGGCTGCCCGGCGGCTATCCCGAGCTGCATGCCGGCCGTCTCGCGGCGGCGGGCCGCTTCCGCGACGGCCTGCGGACCTTCGCGCAGACGCGGCCGGTCCACGGCGAGTGCGGCGGCTACATGGTTCTGGGTGAGAGCCTGGAGGATGCGGACGGGGTGACCCAGCCGATGTGCGGATTGCTGCCGGTCGCGACCTCGTACCGGCGGCGCAAGCTCCATCTCGGCTACCGCGTCGCGCATCTCCTCGCCGACGGGCTGCTGGGCGCCGCGGGCACGCGCCTCGTCGGGCACGAATTCCACTACGCGAGCGAACTCACGCCCAGCCCGGAGGGCGACCTCGCGCTCGCACGGGTGACGGATGCGGAAGGCGTACCGCTCGGCCTCGCCGGCCACCGCCGGGGTCAGGTTACGGGCAGCTTCTTCCACCTGATCGCCGGAACAGGCCGCGCGTGACACAGGGTCCCCGCCGGCCGCGATGCATCGAGCACCGCCCGGTCGGGGTCGGGACAGAAATCGTGGGGAACGGCACCGTGCCGAGAGCGGACGGCTGAGCCGCCCCGCCATGCGATGACCGGGCGCCTCGACCGATCCGTCGGCGGGATCGCGGCTCTCACACCCGGCTCGGCCTTCTCGAGCCGCGCGTCGGCGGATCCGGTCTCCGCTAGCGAAGACCGCGTCAGCCATAATCCGTCGCGCTCCTGAACGCCCGGCCGGCTTCGACGCCGGCTCAGAACCGTCAGGCGTCGAGGACTTCCGGGTCCTTCTTGCGGCCGAGGCGGGCGGCGCTGCGCACGATCGCCAGAACCTCGCGACGAAGTTGGTCGTCCTCGATCGTGGCGAAGGCGCGCAGCAGATCGACGGCACCGTGGGCCCGGAGGAAACCGAAGACCTCGGTCTGCTCCTGGGCGGCGGCGCCGTCGCCCTCCTCGAAGAAGGCGGAGACCGGGACTTCGAGCAGGCGGGCGATCTCGCGCAGGCGCCCGGCGCCGACGCGGTTCTGGCCCTTCTCGTACTTCTGAACCTGCTGGAACGTCACGCCCACTGCGGTCCCGAGCGCGGTCTGGCTCAAGCCGCGTGCTTTGCGCAGCGCGGTGATCCGGAGCCCGACGAGGCGGTCGACATCGGTTGTCTGTTTCGGCATCATCTTACGGCACGGTCCCTGTTCGACGTCGCGGACCGACCCAAGGACCTTAGGTCGGCAGCGCTTGAGCATATGCCAGCGTCTTCGGGCATCGCTGAACGCTTCTACTGCCGAAGCAGCTTGGGTGGATGCGTTGCGAGGCTACCGTATCGCTGTGGTTCAGCCTAGCCGCAGCATCACCATGAAGTGCATACACAATGCAAGTACCTACCTGTTGGCGGATCGGAGTTTTCAGTTTGCTGTCAGGTTTCTGTTCTCGAAACGTTCCTGCGGCAGAATCGACGAGGCTCGCTTGAGTTTCGTGCGACTTCTCGCGAATTCGCTGTGAAGCGGCATTCAGCCTGTAGGCGGCACAGCCGCTGCGGTTCACCTTACGAGCGAGACTACGTAGAGTCATCAAATTCGGGGGCCGCGCGGCGGCCGGCTCGAACAGATCGGGAGCATTCGAGCATGTTCATCGCGATGAACCGGTTCAAGGTCGTCAAGGAATCGGCGCAGGACTTCGAGCAGGTCTGGCTCGGGCGCGACAGCCATCTCGGTGAGATGGAAGGGTTCGTGGAGTTTCATCTGCTGAAGGGGCCGGAAGCCGAGGATCATATCCTCTACGCCTCGCACACCATCTGGCGCTCGCGGGCCGATTTCGAGGCCTGGACTCGCTCGGAACAGTTCCGCAAGGCGCATGGGCGGGTTCCGGGCACCAAGCCGCTCTATCTCGGCCACCCGCAATTCGAGGGATTCGAGTCGATCCAGACGGTTGCTCGGCCCGAGAGCGAGCAAGCGGCCTGACTCCGGTTTCGCGAACGCCTCGTCCCGGTGCACCGATTTGCTGGGTCCATTCGGGGCGAGGGCGCGATCTCTGGTCGTTCTCGACGGATGGCCGACATCGACCGAATCACGGCCCGCGTTCGGCGGCTAACAGGCAGCGAATTCCTCCCGATCCAGGGGCATCGTCGCAGGCGGGGCAGGAAGGACGCCATCAGCCCGAGGGTGGGCAGGCACAGAGATCATAGGCCCGCGCGATACCGGCATGGTCGGCCATCTCGTCGAGCAGAGCGGCCCCGAGGCCGCCCATGCCAGAGGCGAAGCCAAAAAAGGGCCGCCGACGAGGCCGATGCGCCCCGGTAATCATTCCTGTGCATAGACCAGGGTCGCCGGCCTGGCCGAGGCCAGGATCGGGCCGATCGGCACCGAGAAGGCCACCGTCCAGAACAGGTTCACCTGTGACAGGACGAGGGAGAAGGGCAGCACGCTGGGGATCGTACCCACCGCCGCCGATCCGGGAAAGCTGAACAGGTAGAGCCGGGCGTGCGCCACCGGCACGCCGAAGCGGTGGATCAGGTAAAAGCTTTAGTAGGGCGAAAAGCTCGCCATGTAGAACCGAGCCCGGCCCGATCAGCGCCGCGGCGGCGAGCGGGGCACCGTAGGCCGGCGCCGCTGCCAGGAGCGCGAGCCCGGCGAGCGACAATCCCATGCCGGCGGCCAGGAAGCGGGCAGCGGGCGCCGGTCGGTGTCGCGGCCCTTCGCCGGCCGGAGCAGCGAGGCCGTTCCCTGGAACACGAAGGTGATGAGCCCGACCTTCCCGAAATCGAGGTGGAAGCCTGCCTTGAGCAGAGGATAGAGCATCATCCCGAAAGGTGGTTTGCGGCTTTCGGAAAAGATGATGCAAAAACAGATCCCTGGCGCATCGTGCTGGATCCGATATCCAGCGCGATGCGCTAGAGCGCCGGCAGGAGCGACTGCACGAAGTTGTTGAGGCGGTGCGGGACGCTGAGGCCCAGGGAGCTCCGCCAGGGCCGGCCTCGAAGACGGCTCGGGCACCGAGCTGATCTCTCGCCTGATCTCTCGCTTGATCTCTCGCTTGATCTCTTGCCTGACCGCCTGCGGGAGCATCGGCGTCGTCACCGCTCCGGCGGGCAGGCCCTGCAACGCCGGAATCTTACCCGCTTCGGCTCTCATGCCGCGCTCCGTCCGGACGGCTCTCTTCGGTCTTGATTTATTGAAAAGACCGGCGCTGAACTCCCGCGGCCGCGCGTCCCGGTGCTGCTGATTCCCCGTCAAATTCGTGTCTTGCGTTCCACATCGGCGCCGCAGCCGCTCGGATCGATCCGGGCGGGAACCGCGTTCGGCCCGCGTGGACGCGAAGGAGACGCGTCGGATCGGCCCCGATCCTTCGGTCGCCTGTCAGCCCATCGTCGCCCCGGCAACGGCGTTCGGGCGCGTTCGGTGTGCGGCTTGCGCAGGGAACCGCAAAACCCGGAGCGGCGACCAACCATGTCCCGCCTTGGGACAGATTATCGCCTCAGGGCAGCACAGCGCGGGACACATGTTTCACGAGCGCCCACCTCAGCAGTACCAGCGCTTGCTCGGCGACCGGACGCGCCGTTCGGTCTGGGCCTCTCTCCTGCCGCAGCGGCGGCGCACGGCCCTGCGCGTGGGCATCTCGGCCGGACTGCTCACCGCCGATCTGCTGGCCATCCTCGCGGTCGGCTACGCGATGGATGCGGCCTACCACGCCTATATCGGCGACGGGATGCTGATCCCGCCGACGCAGAGCATGAACCTTCAGACGGCCGGGTTCCTCGCCCTCATCGTGGTGCTGACCAACCTCGTCCGCGGCGAGTACAGCATCGAGCGCTGCCTGTCGCAGACACCACATCTGCAGCGCCGGGCGACGCTCTGGCTGATGGCTTGGGCGGTCGCCCTTCTCGCCGGATTCGCGACGAAGACGACCCAGGACTTCTCCCGCGTCGCCTCGGTCGCCTTCTTCCTCACCGGCCTTCCCGTCACGATCCTCGTCCGCGCAGCCGCGGTGGCGCTGGTGCGCCGCAGCAGCACCTCGGGCTCCCCGTCGGCCAGCCGCGTCCACTTGGTCGGCTACGAGGAGGACGTGACGAGTTTCTACGCCAGCAACGATGTCGATGCCCTCGGCCTCCGCATCGTCGGTACGAGCTACCTGCGCCGTTTCGATCCTGCCTCCGGCGCGGCCAGCGCGGAAACCCTGCTCGCCGAGGATCTCGACCTCGCGGTCTCGGTGGTGCGCTTCCTGCGGCCGGACGACGTGTTCGTGCTCGTGCCGTGGTCGGAGCCCGCCGATATCGAGCGCTGCATCGACGCCTTCCTGCGGGTGCCGGCTGCCCTGCACCTGCGGCCCGGCACGATGATGGACCGTTTCCCCGACCTGCAGGTCGCCCGGGTCGGGCGGCTGTCGGGCATCAATATCGGCCGCCGTCCGCTCTCCGTCGGGGAGATTCTGCTCAAGCGCGCCTTCGACCTGACGCTGGCGGGACTCGGGCTCGTGCTGCTCGCCCCCCTGTTCGTCGCGCTCGCCGTGCTGATCAAGCTCGACAGCCCCGGCCCGGTCTTCTTCCGCCAGCGGCGCTACGGCTTCAATCAGCAGGCCTTCGGCGTGTTCAAGTTCCGCAGCATGAAGGCCGCCCCCGATGCGCCCTTCCGGCAGGCCTCGCGCAACGACGACCGCATCACCCGCATCGGTGCCCTGCTGCGCCGGACCAACCTCGACGAGCTGCCCCAGCTCCTCAACGTGATCCGGGGCGACATGTCGCTCGTCGGCCCCCGCCCGCACGCGCTGGCGCACGACCGCAGCTTCGAGCGGCGCATCGCCCTCTACGCCCGCCGCCACAACGTGAAGCCCGGCATTACCGGATGGGCGCAGGTCAACGGCTTTCGCGGCGAAACCCTGACCGACGCGGCGATGGAACAGCGCGTCCAGGCCGACCTGCACTACATCGACAACTGGTCGCTCTGGCTCGACATCACGATCCTCTTCCGCACGATCGCCTCGCCGCGGGCCTATCGCAACGCGTTCTGACCCGCGCCGCCTGTTCGGGCGGACTACGCGCGGCCCGACGCGTCCGGAGGATCCCCGCGTCCGCGGCAGGCGCCGCACTCGCCCTCGACCTCCAGGATGCGGCTCGTCGGGGTGAAGCCGGCCCCGGCCAAAGTCTGGTCGAGGGCGCTCTCGACGGCCGGTGCGGTCATCTCGTCGATGCCGCCGCAGGTGCGGCAGATCAGGAAGACGAGACCCGCCCCCGCGCCGTGCTCGTGCCCGCAGGAGACGAAGGCGTTGCGGCTGGAGATGCGGTGGACGAAGCCCTGCTCGGTGAGGAAGTCGAGCGCCCGGTAGACGGATACCGCCGCGACCCGGCGCCCGGGCGCGCTCATCCGCTCGGCGATGTCGTAGGCCCCGAGCGGCTTGTGCTCCGCCGCCACCGCCGCGAGCACGTCCCGCCGCAGACGCGTGAACTGCAGACCGCGCGCCTGGCACAGGCGCTCCGCCCGCTCGATCACGTCCCCGGCGCCGCCGTGCGCCCCGCAGCAGCCGGCCCCGTCATGACCGTGAGGATCATGCGCGTGTCCGTGGCGGTCACCCTGCCCGTCACTCTGCCCTTCGCCCTGGCCGTGTTCCTGCTGCGCGTGACCGCGCATCCCGACCTCCCCGGTATCGGCGACCGGGATCGCCGCATTCTCGCCGCTCGTCCCGGCACTCGGCACGGGCCGATTGAACTCGATCCGTGTTACAGTGTATCAGCCCCACCAAGATAGGCGTCCGGCCGCAATCGGGCAACGAGGCGGAGAACGGCGCGGGTCTCGGTCATCCCCGGCCCCCATCCCCGGCCTCCGCGACATCGTCCGCCCCGGCCTTCCTCGGAGATCCCATGACCCGTGCCGGCGGGACCGTCCGCCTCCCGCGCCGCTCGCTGTTCCGCAGCGGAGCCGGATTGCGACTGGCGGCGGCCCTCATTCTGTCGAGCCTGCTCTGGGCGGTGATCCTGTGGGCCAAGTCTTGAGCGACGGCGCGAGCGCAGCCGTGAACGGTGGCTCGGTGCCGGCGGGCGCCATCCGGTTCCGCGGCCTGACCCTCGGCTACGACCGGCATCCGGCGGTTCACCATCTCGACGGCACCATCGCGGCCGGCGACCTGCTCGCCGTGGTGGGACCGAACGGCGCGGGCAAGTCGACTCTCCTGAAGGGCATCGTCGGCGAGATCCGTCCCCTCGACGGATCGGTCGAGGCGGGGCCGCGCTCCGGCGCCGTCGCCTACCTGCCGCAGGCGGCCGAGATCGACCGCAGCTTCCCCTTGAGCGTCCTCGACCTCGCGGCGATGGGCCTGTGGCGCCCCCTCGGCGCGTGGCGCAGCCTCGCCCGCCAGCGCAAGCACCTGCTCGACGCGCTCGCGGCGGTCGGGCTCACCGGCTTCGAGGACCGGCCGATCGGCACCCTCTCCGGCGGCCAGTTCCAGCGGGCCCTTTTCGCCCGGCTGATCCTGCAGGACGCGCGGATTATCCTGCTCGACGAACCCTTCACCGGCATCGACGAGCGCACCACCGCCGATCTGCTCGCGCTGATCCGCGGCTGGCACGGCGAGGGCCGCACCGTCGTCGCGGCCCTGCACGACCTCGCCCAGGTGCGCGCGCATTTCCCTTCGACCCTCGTGCTCGCCCGTCGCCCCATCGCCTGGGGGCCGACCCGCGAGGTGCTGACGCCGCCGGTGATGGCACGGGCGCTGCGCTTGTCGGAAGCCTGGGACGAGGCTGCCGCGATCTGCCGGCATGACGCGCATCACGACGCGCATCATGGGGCGGACCACGAGGCTCACCCCGCGGACGGGGCCGGGGCGGCGGAGGCGCAAGGTCACGGTCATCATCATGATCACGGCCACGATCACGCGCCCGCCCCCCACGATCGTCGCGGGCACGACCACGATCACCACCAAGAACATCCTCACGATCACCGCCACGACCACGCGCGTCAGAGGGCCATGCCGTGACGCTCGCCGATCTCGCGGATCTCCTGGTCGGCCCCTTCGTCGAGTTCGGCTTCATGCGCCGGGCCCTCGCCGGCTGCCTCGCCCTGTCCCTGTCGGCGCCGCCCCTCGGTGTCTTCCTGATGCTGCGCCGGATGAGCCTGATGAGCGAGGCGATGAGCCACGCCATCCTGCCGGGTGCCGCCGCGGGCTTCCTCGTCGCCGGGCTGTCGCTGCCGGCGATGACGCTGGGCGGGCTCTTAGCCGGGCTCGCGGTGGCGCTCGCCGCCGGGCTCGTCACCCGCTCGACCGTGCTGAAGGAGGATGCGAGCCTCGCCGCCTTCTACCTGATCTCGCTCGCGGGCGGGGTGTTCCTCGTCTCGCTGCGCGGTTCGCAGGTCGATCTGCTGCACATCCTGTTCGGCACCGTGCTGGCACTGGACGACGACGCGCTCACCCTGCTCGGCGGGATCAGCAGCCTGACACTGGTCGCGCTCGCCCTGCTCTACCGCCCGCTGGTGATCGAGTGCGTCGATCCCTTGTTCCTGCGCTCGGTGAGCCGCGCCGGCGGGCCGGTCCATTCGGCCTTCCTCGCGCTGGTGGTCGTCAACCTCGTCGGCGGTTTCCAGGCGCTCGGCACGCTGCTCGCGGTCGGCCTGATGCTGTTGCCGGCGATCACCGCCCGGTTCTGGGCCGCAGACCTGTCAGGACTGATTCCCGTCGCGATGCTGGTCTCGATACTGTCGAGCGTGACCGGACTGCTGGTGTCGTACCATGCCGGCATCCGGCTCCCGACGGGACCGGCGATCGTCCTGGCGGCGGGCGCGCTCTACCTCGTCTCGATGCTGGTCGGTCCCCGCGGCGGCCTGATCCACCGCCTCGTGCGGCGGCGCCATCTCGAGGCGTGATTCCCCGATCGGGTCGATCCGTCCCGGTAGGGCGGATTCGGGCTTTGCTTCAAGCGCCGCGCGAGGATGGCCGGAAGGGGAGAGGAGCGCCCTACAACCCGAGACCGGGGATCGCCTGCGACAGCCAGGCGAAGGCGCCCATGATGCTGGCGAACAGGGTGTAGACGAAGCCGATCGAGATCCCGACGCCGATTCCGCCGATCAGAAGGCCGATCAGCACCACGAACCCATCGCGCTCCACCAGCCCGAGGCCGATCAGCGAGACGGCGAGCCCGAGCGGGATCTGACCGAAGAAGGGGGGCGCCACGATGAGCGCCAGCGCGAGCGCCAGGATCAGCACCCCCATGCCGCGCATGCCGACGGCCCCGTCGAACACGCTCAGGCGCGGGCGTGACCAGCGCTCCAGCCGTCGCAGGAGCGGCACCGCCCGGTTCACCGCCTTCTCCACCGTTGCCCGGGCGATCGACTGATCGAGCAGCCGCCGCGGCAGCCACGGCGCCGACATCCCGGCCACGATCTGGATGGCGATGACGAGCAGGACCAGACCGCAGACGAGCGGGATCGGCGGCGGCATCGGAAGGCAGTTGGGCAGACCGAGCAGCACGACGAGCAGCGCGAAGGCGCGGTCCCGCAGCACGGCGACAATGTCGCCGACGGTCAGCCGCTCGCTCTCCTGGCTCGCAAGCATCGTGAGAACGTCGGAGGTGCGGGCAGCGGAGGACAAACCGGCTCGGCCGTTGATCTTTCGGTGAGCGCGGCTCTAGCCCAACCGGACCCATCCGCCAAGCGCCATCACCTCTGCACGCGTGCCTTGCCACACGGCGATAGGCTGCGCTGAAGTTGCGGAGTAAGACTTGAATGTTCTTTCAAGTAAGCCTCCACCGCCAATTTATCTTAAGCTAAAAAATTCCTTTCATCCCTTCCGCAAACTGTGACAACCATTGGTAGTTCCGCCGGATTCTGCGCGACCGCCAATGTCGAAACGCGCCTCTGCGAACGATGGCCGACGCCGTCCGGCCGCCCTCCGGCGGGCGATGAGCCGCCGCGCGGATCGCCGGATCGCCGTCATGGCCCTGGCCGCCGGCCTCGTCTGCGGTTCGGCTCGGGCCGACGACACGGCCCTACGGGCCGTCCTGTTCGGCAGCATGGAGGCCGGCGCCTCGGTCTTCTCCAGCAGCGGGGTGAAGCTCGTCTTCGACCGGTTCGACCGGGACGGCCCCGTCGTCCTGGTGACGGCCGGCGGCGGGGGGCGGCCGGAGGGCGGCGGCCGCTCGCCGGTCCTGATGCGCCTCACCGCCCTCGGTTCCGCACTCGCCGGCTACCAGTTCATCCAGGATTGGGGTGCGGTGACGGTGTTCGCCGGCCTGGAGGCGTCGCGGGAAGCGCTGTCCGGATCCGGCTTCGTGCAGGCGATGCCCCTGCGCACGGGCCTGCGCCTGCATGGCGAGGTCTGGGCGCGGCCGACGGAGACGACGCTGGCGACCGCGACGGTGATACTCGGCTCTGCCCGCAGCGACGCCTATGCTCGGTTGTCGTGGGGTATGGCCCTGTTCGGCGCCTATCTCGGCCCGGAGGCCGCCGTCTACGGCGACGCGACCGATTACCGGAAATGGAGCGTCGGGCTGCATGCCACCGACTACGCGATGGGCGGCTACCGCTTCCGCCTGTCCGCCGGATGCCAGCTCGAAACGCCGCTCAACCAGTGGAGCCCTTACGTGTCCCTCGCGATCTGGAACGCGCTGTGAGGCGGGCGCCCGTGCATCGTCCTGTCTCGGGAGTCGGCGGCCGGCTTCCGGAGGGATTTTGAGGCCGTGACCCGGCTTCTTAGCCCTACCCCTTGGTGCGCAGCGAGGAGCGTCCGCCGTCGACGCCGATCACCTGCCCCGTGACGTAGCCCGCCTCCGGGCCGACGAGGAAGGCGGCGAGCGCCGCGACGTCCTCGGGCTCGCCGAGGCGCTGGAGCGCGTGCATCGAGGCGATGCCGGAAGCGAGCGTCGCGTTGCGGGTGATGGATTCGGCCAGCGGCGTGCGGGTGAGCGAGGGCGCGACCACGTTCACCCGGATCGCGGGCGCGAGTTCCGCGGCCAGCGAGAGGGCGAGACCCTCGACCGCCCCCTTGGCCATGGCGACCGAGGCGTGGTGCGAGAAGCCCTGTGCGGCAGCCACGGTGGAGAACAGGACCACGCCCGCGCTACCCTCCCCCGCACCCGCCTTGAGCGCGGGGGCCGCGGCCTGCACCGCGAGGAAGGCGCCGAGGGCGTTGATGCGGAAATCCGCCTCGATGCGGGCCGGATCGAGCTTGGCGAGCGGCGCGAGCTGGATCGTGCCGACCGCGTAGACGAGGCCGCCGAGGCGCGCGCCGGCTTCGTCCGCGACGCGCGGGAACAGGGCCGGATCGGTGACGTCGCCAGCGGTGAAGCCGGTCTCCCCGAGTTCGGAGGCCGCCCGCCCCACGCGTTCCGGATCGCGACCGACGAGGTGGAGGGCCGCACCGCGGGCGCGCAGGGCCCGCGCCGTGGCGAGGCCGATGCCGCCGGTCCCGCCGTAGATCACGACCCGTTCCATGCAAGCCCCCCTTTTCGCCGAAGCGCCCGGCCCCGCCCGATCGGGCTCGGCGATTTCGCCCGTGTCTGAAATCCATTAGCTAAGGCGAAGCCGGTCGGCGGGGAGCCGATCCGCGCCGCCGCATCCCCGCGCCGAACGTCGCAGGGCGGCCAGCAACGGGACGTCGCCAGCCATGAAATTCGCCTTCGCCGGCATCGACTTCCTCGGCGGTGTGTTCGATGGGCTGATCGAGGCCGGATGGACGCCGGTGAAGCTGTTCACTCGCCCCTGCGACGGCATCTACGACTTCAACGAGGTCGTGGTGGCGCAGGCCCGCCGTCACCGCATCCCGATCCAGCTCTCACGGCTCCGGCCCGGCGACATCGAGCGGCTCGCCCAGGAGCACGGCCGCGACGTGGTCCTCGTTGTGGCCGGCTATCCCTGGCTCGTGCGGGGCTGGCACGGGCGGGTGCGCTACGCGCTGAACTTCCACCCCTCGCCGCTACCGACGGGCCGGGGCCCCTACCCGCTGTTCAAGGCGGTTCTCGATGGCTACGAGAGTTGGGGCGTCACCGCCCACGTGCTCTCCGAGCAGGGCTTCGACACCGGCGACATTCTCGCCCAGGATCTCTTCCCCCTCGACAGCCACGAGACCCACGAGTCGCTGCTCGCCAAGTGCCAGATGGCGGCGCGGCGCCTCGTCCTCGGCCCGATCGGAAAGGACCTCGCCGAACGCTGGCGCAAGGCGGAGCCGCAGGGCGACGGCTCCTACTGGCCGCGGGTGAACGACGCCGACCGCACCCTCGACTTCCGCAAGGACGTGGCCGAGGTGCTGCGCCGCGTGCGGGCGTTCGGAGCGATCGAGACCATCGCCCGGCTCGGGCAGTCGCGCGTCTTCGTCGCCGCCGCGGACGGCTGGCGGGAGGTTCACGGCCACCCGCCCGGCACGGTCGTGCACCGCTACCGCCGCCACGTCGTGGTGGCCGCCCGCGACGGCTACGTGCAGCTGACCCGCTGGAGTCCCGTGCCGCTCAACGAGGCTGGGCAGATCGGACGTTAGCGCACCGTCGGGGATGCCGGCCCCGGAACAGCGCTCCAGCCTCTTGTTTTTGCATCGTCCTTTTCCGAGATCCGGCCACCACTTTTCGGGACGATGCTCCAGCCGATGCCACCGATGCGCCGCAAGGGTGACCTCCCTCAGAAGATCTGCGCCCAGTGCGGCCGCCCCTTCACGTGGCGCAAGAAGTGGGAACGGGTCTGGGACGAGGTGCGCTACTGCTCCGACCGGTGCCGGACGGAGGCGAAGCGCGAGGCACGCGGCAAGGGCTGAGGCCCGCCTCAGCCCCTCAGCGCCTCCGGCGTGTCGACATCGAAGATCACCGCCGGATCGGCCGGCACCTCCAGCACGTCGCCGCGCCGTTTCAGGATCGGACCGGCGCCGCGATCGCCGCTCAGCGTGGCGAGGTCCGCGTGCAGTTGGGTGAGATCGAGCAACACCGGATTGCCGCGCAAACCGCCGCTCACCGGCACCACCGCGCAGGGGCGTGGCGCGGCCGCCGCGTAGGCCGCGATGAGCGCATCGATATGGGCCGCCTCGATCCGCGGCATGTCGCCGAGCAGCACCACCGCCGCCCCCGTCCCTGGCGGCAGGGCGGCGAGCCCGAGGCGAAGCGAGGCCGACAGGCCGGCGGCGGGGTCCGGGTTCTCGACCAGCATCAGGTCGAGGCCGGCCAGCGCCGTCCTCACGGCCTCGGCATGGGCGCCGAGGACGGCGACGATCGGGGCGGCGCGCGAGGCGAGAGCCGCCTCGGCGGCGCGCCGCACCATCGGCCGGTCGCCATAAGGGGCGAGCATCTTCGGCGCGGCCCCGAAACGGGAGCCGAGGCCGGCGGCGAGGACCACCGCGCCGATGCGCGGCTCAAACCCCGTCACCGCCCGACCTCGGCTGGCCGCGAAGGGGGATCTCGGTCAGCAGGCCGCCGACGCCGAGGCGCACGATGTCGGCCCGCCTCACGGCGAGACCCGCGAGAAGGCGGTGCAGGACGAAGTCGAAGCCGTTCTCCTTGGGCGAGCGGGCGCAGCCCGGGGCCCCGATCACCGGCACCTGCCCGAGAGCGCCGAGCAGAAGCAGGTTGCCGGGATCGACCGGCATGCCGAACTGTTCGACCCGGCCGCCCGCCGCCTCCAGCCCGGCGGGAATCACGTCGCGCCGGTCGGCGATGGCCGAGGCGCCGAACACCACGACGAGCTCCGCGCCCTCCTCCACCGCGGCGGCGATCGCCCCCGCCACCGCACCGGCCTCGTGCCGCACCCGGACCTCGGCGACGATGCGCGCGTCCGCCGGCACCAGCCGGTCGGCCAGCACTCGCAGGGTCTTGGCGACCGTCGCGGCCTTCAGGCCGGGCAGCAGCGTCGAGACGACGGCGACGCGCTTCAGCCGGTAGGGCGCAAGGCGCATCGGCGGCATGTCGGTCGCGGCGAGCGCCCGCGCCAGCGGCGCGGCGGCGACCGCGTAGGGGATGATCTTGACGGTCGCCACCATCTCGCCCGCGGCCACCGGCCGGAAGGCCGGCAGGGTCGCCACCGTGATCGCCTCGTCCACGGCGTTGACCGCGTCGATGCGGGCGGGTTCGACCACGAACACGCCCGCGGCTTCGGCGAACAGGTTGCAGCGCCCCGTGAACGGCGCCTCCGCGCGCAGACCCTCCCCGGCGAGATGAGCGGCGAGCCGGGCCGCGGCTGCGTCCTCGCCGACATCGCCGGGATCGAGCCTCACCGCCAGGATCTCGGGGATACCGGATTCGGCGAGCCGCAGCGCTTCCGCCTCCGGAATCGGCCGGCCCTTCTTCAGGCTCGCGCCCTCGGCGCGCACGGTATGGGCGGCGATGAGCCCCGCACTGTCGCGGGTCGCGACGGGTCCGAACTGCATGGGTTCAGCGTCCCGCATCCGCCGCGTCGCGGCCCTTGAGGCGATCCTTGCGCAGGGTCGCGACGAGCTGGGCGAGGATCGACAGGGCGATCTCGGCCGGCGAGACGGCGCCGATGTCGAGCCCGATCGGCGCGTGGATCCGGTCGATCGCCGCCTCGTCGAACCCCGCCTCCCTCAGGCGCTCGACGCGCCGGGCATGGGTTTTTCGCGAGCCGAGGGCGCCGATATAGGCGCAATCCGCCCGAAGGGCCGCGGCGAGGGCGGGATCGTCGATCTTGGGATCGTGGGTGAGCGCCGCCACCGCCGTGTAGGCATCGAGCGGCTCGATCTCTCGAAACGCCGCGTCCGGCCAGGCGGCGATGAGGCGCACGCCGGGAAACCGCTCCGGGCTGGCGAAAGCGGTGCGCGGGTCGATCACGGTCAGGTCGAGGCCGAGTTGCACCGCGAGCGGTACCAGCGCCTGGGAGATGTGCACGGCACCGACAACGACGAGGCGCACCGGCGGGGCGTGGACGGCCACGAACACGGAGCGCCCGTCCGGTCCCTCGCTGAGGCCACTCTTGCCGCTGCGCAGGCGCTCACGCAGCAGAAGGCCGAGCGGATCGGCGTCGATCTCGGCGGCGCGCACGAGGCGCTGGCCGCCGTCCTCCGGATCGGTGACGATCAGGGCCGGGCGGCGCGCCGCGCGCTCCGCGTTGAGGGCCGACAGGGTGTCGAGGCGCATGGGGTCTGTCGCTCGATGCGAGACGGGCCGCTCACGCTTGGAGCGGACAAGGGTTCGAGAACAATCAGTCGATGCGTTCGACGAAGACGCGGATGCGGCCGCCGCAGGAGAGGCCGGCCCGCCACGCGGTCTCGTCGGCGACGCCGAATTCCAGGGTGCGGGGGCGCCCGTCCTCGATCACGTCGAGCGCCTCGGTGATGACCTCGCCCTCGACGCAGCCGCCGGAGACCGAGCCGAGGAAGCGGCTGTCGCCGTCGATGACGAGGTGGCTGCCGACCGGGCGGGGCGCCGATCCCCAGGTCTCGATCACGGTGGCGAGCGCGACCGCGCGGCCCTGGCGCCGCCAGCCCTCGGCGGCGCGCAGGATGTCGTCCTCGGTGGAGAGCATGGGCTTCACATCCTGAAAATCTTGGTCCCGCCGCCCCCGACCGTCCCGTGACGGGAGAGGTAGGCACGCCGGCCGTTTCCGCAATGCGGCGAACGGAGGCGCTTGCAAGGCGCTTGCAAGGCCCGCGGGCGGGCCTCATCAGGTTCCCGGGGTATCGCAGCGGCCGGACGGGGGCTTGGTGTGACGAAGCGGAGCGCGTTGGCAAGCCTTCTCATCCTCGCGCTCGCGGGCCGTGCCGACGCCGCCGAGCCGCTGAAGATCGGACTCGCCGCGCCCTTGAGCGGGCCGGATGCCGGGTTCGGCCAGGGGGCGCGGCTCGGTGCCGAGCAGGCGATCGCCGAGATCAACCGGGCGGGTGGGGTGACGGGCCGCAAGCTGCAGCTCGTGGTGCAGGACGACGCCGCCGACCCGAAGCAGGCGGTGGCCGTCGCCCGCCGCTTCGCCGGCAGCGGCGTGCGCTTCGTGATCGGCCCGCTCACCTCCGGGGCGAGCGCTGCGGCGAGTGCGGTCTACGAGGAGGCCGGCATCGTCTCGGTCACGCCGGGGGCGACCTGGGCGCCGCTGACCCGCCGCGGCGCCGGCCTGCTGTTCCGGCTCTCGGGCAGCGACGCACAACAGGGTGCGCTCGGAGGCACGCTGCTCGCCGAGCGTTTCCGCGGGAAGCCGGTCGCCGTCGTCCACGACAAGACCAGCTTCGGCCGCGGGCTCGCCGACGAGGCCGCCCGCGCCCTCAAGGCCCGCGGCGGGCAGGAGCGGCTGTTCGAGGGCGTCTCCCGCGACGATCGCGAGATCGCCGCGCTCGTCGCCAAGCTGCGGGCGCTCGGGATCGAAGCGATCTATTTCGGCGGCCTGTCCGCCCCGGCCGCAGCGCTGATCCGGGCGATGCGCGAGGCCGGTCTGACGACGACGGTGATCGGCAGCGACGGGCTGCTCGACAAGGAATTCTCGCAGGTTCCCGGCGCCGAGGGCACGCTGATGACGGTCCCGTCCACCCCGCCCCGCTTGCCCGAGGCGCGGGGCGCACGGACACCGCGGGGTCCCGAGGCCGACCTGTTCGCCGGCCCTGCCTACGCGGCGGTCGAGGTGCTGCGGCAGGGGATCGAGGGCGCGCGCTCGGTCGAGCCGGCCAAGGTCGCGGCCTATCTGCACGGCGGCGCCCCCCTTCGCACTCTGCTCGGCGAGGTGGCGTTCGACGCGGGCGGCGATCTCGTGAAGCCGCCCTTCGCCGTGGTTGCGTGGCGCCGGCTCCCCGACGGACGACTCGACTTTGCCGGCAACGAAGTCTCACCATGAGGCGAGCAAAGAGGCGGCTCGGGACCGCGATTGCCGCGAAATCCACCGAAGGTTGAGGTTCAGCGGCCGATCCGCGGCGGATATTCTTGCACAAACCGCCTCCGACGCTTAAGTCGCAGGCTTGGTGCCCTTCGCGAAACGCCCGTCGTGCCGCTTGTCCGGCCGGAGGGGGGACTCCCCGATCCGGGAGTTTCGCGAAAGGCGCCCGACGCCCGGCATCGCTGACGCCTCTCGTCCCGAGCGGATCGGACCCGCAGCGCCGCGCGTTTCGCACGACAGACCGATTTTGGATTTGCCGGAGCGCCCCGTGCAGGCAGCCCGGCCGGAGACAGGTGCATGGCGAAAGAGGAATTGATGCAGTTCGACGGCTTGGTCGTCGAGATCCTGCCGGACGCGCGCTACCGCGTGCAGCTCGACCAGGGTCACGAGATCGTCGCCTACACGGCCGGCAAGATGAAGAAGAACCGCATCAAGACCCTGGCCGGCGACCGCGTCACCGTCGAGATGTCCCCCTACGACCTCGAAAAGGGCCGCCTCGTGTTCCGCCACAAGGACGAGCGTTCCTCCGGCCCGCGTCCGCCGCAGCGCGGCGGCCAGCAGTTCCGCCGGCGCTGACCAGCGGTCTCCGGTCGGTCAGAAACCGAGATAGGCCGGCTTCGGCTCGGCCTTTTCTTCCGCTTGTTCAAGCTCCTTCGCTCGCTCAGGTGCCACGACTCTGACGAGCGCCTCGACCTCGGCCCGCGACGGCCGCTCGACGGTGCAGGCGAGCCAATCGAAGATCAGAGCCTGAACCTCTTCGCTGTAGCTCGGAAAGGTCTCGGCATAGAATGCCTCGACCGCCCGGTCGGAACGCGGATCGATACCGCCAAGACCAGCGGCGACTGCGGCAAATGCCGAAGGATGTGTCGGCATGGTTTGACTCACTCCCGGTACGCCGACAGGGCGGCATGGGTTTGTAGAGCACTCGGCTCATCAAGATATAGATACCGCCCGTCGTTCGGACGCGTGCGGCGGATCGCGTCGCCGGGCAATTTCGGAAACCGAACCGGATCGATGAGCCGCATTCCGATCGTCAATCGGTACCACGCCATGAGCTTGTCGCCCCCAAGCGGATCAGCGTGAAGCCAGAGCCTGCCTTTGCCGGCGCTTTCGAGGGCGACCGTCAGCGCCACGTCGAAGGCGGTGCGTCCGACCTGTCGCGGCTTGATCCGTGCGCCGCGGGCATCTTCGAAGGTCAGGGCTTCGGGAGGGGCCGCGCTCAGGAACCAGAGAAAGGTGGCGGGCTGGCTCCAATCCTCGAACCAACGCTCGTCGGACAGCAAGGCGATCATAGCCGCAGGTTTCTGCTCGGCCCCGATCGTGACTTGGAAGAGCCGGCCGCCGCGTCGTAGACCTCCTATCAGGGTCATAGGCTGTATGAGCATGGGCCAGTTCCAGGCGGCATCCGGACGGGACGTACGCCTCGCGATGACGGGCTGCACATCGCGATGCCAAGTTTGGCAGCGGCGTGCACGCAGGTCGCTCTTCGTGATTTCGTGAACGGTGATCGGTAACTCCAATCCGTCGCTTCCCGAGCACGGCACATACCTCAGGAACGACGGCAACGGTGTACTCCGCGATAACGACAACTTCTAGATAGCTATACCACCGCGGAGCGCGGGATCTAGGTCTACCAACATAGGTTTCAGCGCCCGAATCGCTCGAATTTCGGGAAGCTGCGGGTCATCAGCGTGCCGGCATCGGACCGGTGGCCCATCCACTTCTCCAGCATCCCCGCATTCGCCAGCCGCGCCTGGCCCGAGCCGTCGCGCCAGGGCAGGCCTTCCGCCAGGGTGAAGACGCAGGCATCCGCGAGCCGGCTCTGGCGGCAGCGCTGCAGGCGCACGCCCTTGCCGCGGCTGATCTCCGTCACCTCGGAGGCCGGGAAGACCAGCATCAGCTTGTCGGACGAGCAGACGGCAACGTGGTCGCCCTCGGCCGGCACCAGCAGCACCGCGCTCGTCCCTTCGTCGAGGCCGAGAATCGCCTTGCCCTTGCGGGTGTTGGCCACCAGCGCGTCCGAGGGCGCGATGAAGCCGCGCCCGTCCGAGCCGGCAACGAGCAGCTTGCTTTCCGGCTTATAGGGCAGAGCCGCGACGATCTCGGTGCCGTCGTCGAGATCGACCATCAGCCGGACCGGATCGCCGAAGCCGCGCCCGCCCGGCAGCTTCGCGGCCTCCAGGGTAAAGACCTTGCCGTTCGAGGCGAGCAGCAGGATCTTCGCCGTGGTCTCGCTGAGGAAGGAGACCTTGAGGGTATCGTCGCCCTTGAAGGTGACGCCCGACAGGTCGGCGACGTGACCCTTGAGCGCGCGGATCCAGCCCTTCTCGGACAGGATCACGGTGATCGGCTCGCGCTCGACCATGGCGGCGGTGAAGTCGATGCCGGCGGTGTCGGGCGGGTTCTCAAGCGTGGTGCGCCGCTTGCCCAGCTTGGTCTCGGGCCCGAAGGTCTTCTTCACCGCGCGGATCTGCTTGGTGATCTCCGTCCACTGGAGCTTCTCGGAAGCCAGCAGCGCCTCGATCCCCTCTTTCTCCTGGGTCAACGCCTCGAATTCGCGCTTGAGCTCCATCTCTTCGAGCTTACGCAGCGAGCGCAGGCGGGTGTCGAGGATGGCGTTGGCCTGCACCTCGGTAAGCTCGAACCGCGCCATCAGGGCGGCCTTCGGCTCGTCCTCCTCGCGGATGATGCGGATTACCTCGTCGAGGTCGAGATAGACGATGAGCAGGCCGCCGAGGATTTCGAGGCGGCGCTCGATCTGGCCGAGGCGGTAGCTGGAGCGGCGCTGCAGCACCACGCGGCGGTGATCGACCCACTCGCGCAGGCACTCGGCCAAGCCGATGACGCGGGGCACGACCCCGCCGACGAGGACGTTGAGATTGAGCGGGACCCGCGCCTCCAGCTCCGAGAGCCGGAACAGCGATTCCATCAGCATCACCGGATCGACCGAGCGCGAGCGCGGCTCCAGCACGACCCGCACGTCCTCGGCCGACTCGTCGCGCACATCGGCCAAGAGCGGCAGCTTCTTCTCCTGGAGCAGGTCGGCGAGCTTCTCGATGAGGCGCGCCTTCGGCACCCCGTAGGGGATCTCGGTGACGACGATGTTCCAGGTGCCGCGGCCGAGATCCTCCTTCGCCCAGCGCGCCCTCACACGAAAACCGCCGCGGCCGGTGCGGTAGGCCTCGCGGATCACGTCGGGCGAGTCGATCAGGATGCCGCCGGTGGGGAAGTCCGGCCCCTGCACGAAGGTGCAGAGCTGCTCGGAGGTCGCCTCGCGGTTCTGGATCAGGTAGAGCGCCGCGTCGCAGAGTTCGGCGGCGTTGTGCGGCGGGATCGAGGTCGCCATGCCGACCGCGATGCCCTGGCTGCCGTTGGCCAGAAGGTTCGGGAAGGCCGCCGGCAGGACGACGGGCTCCTCCTTCTCGCCGTTATAGGAGGGGCGGAAATCGACCGTGTCCTCGTCGATCCCGTCGAGCAGCAGGCGGGCGACCTCGGTCAGCCGCGCCTCGGTGTAGCGGTAGGCCGCCGGACCGTCGCCGTCGATATTCCCGAAATTGCCCTGGCCATCGACCAGCGGGTAGCGCTGGGCGAAGTCCTGGGAGAGGCGCACCAGCGCGTCGTAGATCGCTTGGTCGCCGTGGGGATGGAAGTCACCCATCACGTCGCCGACGATTTTTGCGCACTTTTTGAAAGCCGCGGTCGGGTTAAGACGCAGCAGGTTCATGCCGTGCAGGATGCGCCGGTGCACGGGCTTGAGGCCGTCGCGGGCATCGGGCAGCGCGCGCTGCATGATCGTCGAGAGCGCGTAGGCGTAGTAGCGCTCCTCCAGCGCCGTCTTCAGCTCGACGCTCTCGATGCCGTCGCCCGGCGGCGGCAGGACGGGCTGGCCCATCACTCACTCCACATCGTCATTTTCGTCCGCAAGGCCGACGCGCGCCGGCCTTACGCCCCCGCAACCCGTCAGGACGGGTCACGGCATCCCGCAAGAAAAATGGAACATAACACGAACATCACCCACTCTGGCCAGTGCCGAGTGCGACGAATCGTGCCCGCTCCTCCGGCGTGCCCTGCGCCCGCGGGCGCCAGACATGCTGATCGAGGAAATACCCCGTCAAGGTAAACCCCTCCCGAACGTCGTGGGCGTCCGGCGTGCGCCAGCCGCTGCCGGGCTGGTCGCGGTCGCGCAGGAAGGGCGGCAGGGCCAGCAGGCGGTCGCGATAGGGCTCGCCCGCCGAGGCGCTGACCGCGCGCCCGCTCTTCGGCGAGACGTAGACCAGGGCGTCGTTGGCGCCCGTCGCCGCGCAATGCGACAGGTCGAGGCCGAAGCCGAGGCTCGCCAGCAGCGCCAGTTCGAACCGCACCATCAGGGCGGGGGCGATCTCGGGATCGTCGAGATGGGCAATCAGGACCTGCGCCGCCTCGTAGAGGGCAGGATGCGGGTCGCGCTCGGGCAGGAGCCGCAGCAGCGTCGAGAGATGACCGATCCCGTAGAGGGCGAGGCCCGAATCCATCAGCCGCGAGGCGTTCATGGTAAGCGGCTCGACCGCGTAGGCGCCGAGCGCCCCGTCGAGCCGCGCCCGCCACGTCGCGCGCAGCGTGTTGCCGGGCTGGAGCATCGGCTGCATCCGCCGCGAGCGCCCGCCATGGACGAGCCCGAGATGGCGCCCGTGCTCCGGCGTCATCAGTTCGAGCACGACCCCGGTCTCACCGTGCTTGCGCAGGCCGATCACGAGGCCTTCGTCGGTCCACTGCATGGGGGAGAGATAAGCATTTTTTCGCCCCGCGGGAGCCGGGCCGGACACCGAACCGCGCCGCGGGTGCGGGGCCATTTCCCGCTTTGATAGAAATTGCTACGCCTTCACACGCAATAGGAGATTCGCAGATGATCAGGAGGCGAGGGAGCATGGTGTTGGCTTTGGCCCTGACCGCCGGCTGCTCGGTGCGCGCGGCGCCGCCTTCCACCACCACGGGCACCGTGCGCGAGCGGATCGCGGCGCTCGCCCGCGGCCAGGTCGCCTTCGGCTCCGTCTCGCTGCTCCCGGTCCGGTTCGAGCGAAGCCGTATTACCGGCCCGTTCGAGGATGGCGGCCGCCGGCTCTATTGCGTCTCGACCCGCATGAAGGGCCGCAGCCTCGGCGAGCCGGAGCGGCCTAAACTCGTGGTGCGGGAGGAAGCGGACAATCTCACCGTCCTGCGCGACGAAGAGGACGTCTGCGAGGGGCACCGCAGCGAGCCGTTTTCGGAGTTGGACTCACCGGCACGCTGAACCGGATGTTGCCCGCTCTGGGCAGACCGTCTGGCGAAGAGCGGCGCCCATGCCTTCTCCGTCATCCCGGGGCCGCATCGCGGAACCCGGGATCCACCCGTGATGCGGCGCTGACGTCGGAGGTCGCGGCCCGTCGTGGATTCCGGATTCGCCTGCGGCGCTCCGGAATGACGAGGAAGGGGCGAAACGGGTTGCACTCACACCCCCAAAGATGATCCGCTCCGGCCTGATGCCTTCCCGTCCCCTGTCCCTCACCCTCGACCTCATCGCCCGTGCCCATCCCGACACCGTCCCCGACGATGAAACAGCGCTGACGCTGCTCTCCGACGACGATCTCGCGCCCGAGCTCGAAGCGATGCTGGCGCGGCGTGCCTCGTCTGAGGGCGGGCTGTGGGTGTTCGCCTACGGCTCACTGCTGTGGAACCCGGAATTCGCCGTCTCCGAGCAGCGGCTCGGCACGCTGCGCGGCTGGCACCGCCGCTTCTGCCTGCTGCAGCGGCGCTTCCGCGGCACGCCGGAGAGTCCCGGCCTCGTGCTGGGACTCGACCGCGGCGGAATCTGCCGCGGCGTCACCTTCCGCCTGGACGATGCCGACCCGCACGCGACCCTGATGCCGGTCTGGCGGCGGGAGATGAAGGGCAAGGGCTACGAGGGGCGCTGGGTCAGCGTGGAGACGGACACCGGGCCGGTCACGGCACTGACCTTCATGGTGAACCGGGCGAGCGACCGCTACACCGGCCGCCTATCCGACGCCGCGATCGCGGACAGGATCGCGGCGGCCTGCGGGCATCTGGGGCCCAGCGCCGAGTATCTGTTCCGCACCGTGGAGGCCTGCGCCCGGCTCGGCATCCACGACCGGCACCTGTGGTCGCTCCAGGCGCTCGTGGCCGAGCGCCTGGAAGACCGGCGCGCGGCCTGCGCGTAGTTCTCGCCTCCGTCATGCGGGGCGAGGCGTCAGCGATCCAGGGCGCGAGCGTGCCGGATCAGGCACGCCGCGGCTGGACGGCTTCGCCCCGCTCGCCCTGACGGACGTGCGAGAAGACTACTGCCCGTCGATCCGGGCGCCGAGAAGCGCGATGGCGCGCTGGTAGACGCCGGCGGCGTTCCAGCCCTGGATCGCGGCGAAGTTCGGCTCACCGGGCTGGTAGCCCGCACCGCGCTGCCAGCCGTGACCTTTCAGGAAGTTGGCGGTGGAGTTCAACGCGACCGGCGCGCTGTCGAGGCTGCCGCCGACGCCGTAGGTCAGGACGTTCTTGGGCAGGAACTGGGTGTGGCCGACCTCGCCGTGGGCAGCACCCCGGGTCGCGGGCGTCAGCACGCCGCTGTCGACGAGCTTGAGCGCCGCGTAGAGCTGGTCGGTGAAATAGGCCGAGCGGCGGCAATCGTAGGCGAGCGTCGCCACCGCCGACAGGGTGTTGACGTTGCCCTTCACCGCGCCGAAGCCGGTCTCCATGCCCCAGATCGCCAGGAGCGGGCCCGGCGGCACGCCGTAGCGCTGCTCGATCGAGGCGAAGAGGGCCGCGTTCTGAGCCTTGAGGGCGCGCCCGCGGGAGACGATGGTGTTGCCGCCGCGCTTGGCCAGGAACTGGTCGAGCGAGAGCTTGAAGCTCTTCTGGCCTCGATCCGCCGAGATCGTCGCCGTGGAGTAGGAGGTGTTGGCGAGCGCCGCGAGCGCCGCCGGGCTGGCCCGGCCCTTGGCTTCGGCGATGAACTCGTCCTTCCAGGCCTCGAAGCCGGCGGCATTGTTGCCGCACTGCGCCGCCTGCGCGGCACCGGCCAGCCCCATTAGGGCGGCGGCGGCCGTCATTCTCAAACCGTGTCCGGTCATCCCACACTCCATCGGGCGGCGACCATGCGGCGCCGCGGCATTCGAAGGGCTTCGGCCGCTTCGCGGCGCCGGGCGAACTCCGCCAACCGGAGTTCCCACGCGCCACCTTGGGTTTGGCCGAACCTTACCTTGGCAGAATCACCGAGCTGTGGCGGCGATGAGGCACGAAAGGTTCTGTAACGCCAATATCCTGCGGAGGTGATCGGATTGGTTACCGGGGGGTTCGGGCGGGCCCCTTCAATTCACCTCGACCTGCACCACGCCCGGCACGGCGCGCAGGGCGCCCGCCACCTGCGGGGTCGCCTGATAGCGGTCCTTCAGACGGACCTCGACCTCGCGCTCGCCCCCGTCGAGGATCAGGATCAGCGAGACCTCGCCCTCCCCGCGCAGGGTCAGGCGCTGCTGCACCGAACTGATCGCCCGGTCGTCGCGCAGGAAGATCCGCATCCCCTTCTGGTGGCGGGCGGCGGCCTGATCGAGGGGCTCGGCGGTGGTGATGCGGGCGCGCACGTCCTCGCCCTCCAGGTTGGCCTGGATCGTCAGCACCAGCGGGCGGCCGGGTTCGAGGATGTCGCGGTACTGGTTCAGCCCCTCGGAGAAGATGATCGCCTCGAAGTGGCCAGTCTGGTCCGAGAGGATGACGATGCCGAGCTTGTTGCCGCTCTTGGTGCGCCGCTCGGAGCGGTCGAGCACCGAGGCCGCGATCCGCCCGACGCTGGCCGAGCCCGCCCGCACCGCGCGGCAGAAATCCGCCCAGGACTGAACCCGCAGCTTCTCGAGGATCGGCCCGTACTCGTCGAGCGGGTGGCCCGAGAGGAAGAAGCCGATGGCGTCGCATTCGCGCTTGAGCTTGTCCGTGTGGGTCCAGAATTCGTGCGGCGGGATGCGGAGCGCCACATCGGCGGAGGCGACGCCGCCGAACATGTCGGTGATGCCGGAGGTCTCGGCCTCGGCCGCGCCTTGGGCCATCTTCATCATCGGCTCGACCGCGGCCCAGGCCCGCGCCCGGTCGGGCTCGATGCAATCGAGAGCGCCGGCCGCGATCAGGTTTTCCAGCGTGCGCTTGTTGACGTGGCGCGGGTTGAGGCGCCGGGCGAAGCAGGCGAGGTCCTTGAACGGCTTCTCCCCGCGGGCGGCGACGATCGATTCCACCGCCGAGCGGCCGACGCCCTTGATCGCGGCGAGCGCGTAGAGGATGCGCCCTTCCTTGACGTCGAACACCACGCCCGAGGTGTTCACCGAGGGCGGCTCGACGGTGATCTTCAGGCGCTGCGCGTCCTGGCGAAATTCGGCGAGCTTGTCGGTGTTGTCGATGTCGAGCGTCATGGCCGCGGCCAGGAACTCGACGGGAAAGTTCGCCTTCAGATAGGCGGTCTGGTAGGTCACGAGCGCGTAGGCCGCCGCGTGGGACTTGTTGAAGCCGTAATCGGCGAACTTGGCGAGCAGGTCGAAGATCTCGTTGGCCTTGGCCTGAGTGATCCCGCTCTCCAGGCAGCCCTTCACGAAGCGGTCGCGCTGGGCGTCCATCTCCGCCTTGATCTTCTTGCCCATGGCGCGGCGGAGCATGTCGGCCTCGCCCAGGGTGTAGCCGGCGAGAACCTTGGCGACCTCCATCACCTGCTCTTGGTAGACGATGATCCCGAAGGTCTCCTTCAGGATCGGCTCCAGCATCGGGTGCGGGTACCAGCTCGCCTCGTTGCCGGCGTCGCGCCCGAGCTTGCGCTCGCAATAGACCGGGATGTTGGCCATCGGGCCCGGGCGGTAGAGCGCCACCAGCGCGATGATGTCCTCCAGGCGGTCGGCCTGCATCTCGCACAGCGCCTTGCGCATGCCGGCGGATTCCACCTGGAACACCGCGACCGTCTCGCCGCGCCCCATCGGCTCGTAGGTCTTTGGGTCGTCGAGCGGGATTTGAGCCAGATCGACCTCGATGCCGCGCTGCTTCAGCAGGTCGGTGCAGCATCGCAGCATCGTCAGAGTCTTGAGGCCCAGGAAGTCGAACTTCACCAGCCCCGCCTGCTCGACCCACTTCATGTTGAACTGGGTCACCCGCATGCCCGTCTTCGGGTCTCGGTAGAGCGGCACCAGCTCTTCGAGGGGGCGGTCGCCGATCACCACGCCGGCGGCGTGGGTCGAGGCGTGGCGGTGCAGGCCCTCGAGCTTCTTCGAGATTTCGATGAGGCGGGCGACGATCGGCTCCTCCTCGATCGCCTGCTGCAGCTTGGGCTCGCCCTCGATGGCTTGCGCCAGCGTCACGGGGTTGGCCGGGTTCTGCGGCACGAGCTTGGTCAGCTTGTCGACCTGCCCGTAGGGCATCTCCAGCACGCGGCCGACGTCGCGCAGCACGCCGCGGGCGAGCAGGGTACCGAAGGTGATGATCTGCCCGACCTGACGCTCGCCGTAGCGCTGCTGCACGTAGCGGATCACCCGCTCGCGGCCCTCGACGCAGAAGTCGATGTCGAAGTCCGGCATCGAGACGCGCTCGGGGTTGAGGAAGCGCTCGAACAGCAGGCCGAAACGGAGGGGATCGAGGTCGGTGATGAGGAGCGACCACGCCACCAGCGAGCCCGCGCCCGAGCCGCGGCCCGGACCGACGGGAATGTCGTGGTCCTTGGCCCACTTGATGAAGTCCGAGACGATCAGGAAGTAGCCCGGGAACTTCATCTTGACGATGACGTCGAGCTCGAACTTCAGCCGCGCGCGGTAATCCTCCTCCGAGAAGCCCGGCGCGGTGCCGTGCTGCTTCAGGCGCAGCTCCAGCCCGGCCTCGGCCTGGCGGCACAGCTCCGTCGGCTCGTCGGCGGCCACCGCCTGGACCGGCGCCTCAGCGGCCTCGGCGAGTGCTTCGGCCATGGGCGGGGCCTCGCCCGCGGCGACGCTGGCGAAGTTCGGCAGGATGGGTTTGCGGGTGCGCACCCGAACGGCGCAGCGCATGGCGATCTCGACGGAGGCCGAGAGCGCGTCCGGCAGATCGCGGAACAGCTCCATCATCGCCGCCCGCGTGGTGAAGGCGTGGCGCGGGGTGAGACGGCGGCGGCGCTCGTCGGAGACGAGGCGGCCCTCCGCGATCGCGAGCAGGGCGTCGTGGGCGTCGTAGTCGCCGGGCTTGGCGAAGAACGGCTCGTTCGTCGCGACGATGCCGAGGCCGTTGCCGTCGGCGAGCCGCAGCAACTCGCGCTCCACCGCGCGCTCGTCGTCGAGGCCGTGGCGCTGGATCTCGACGTAGAGGCGCTCCTCGCCGAAGGCCCCTTTCAGCACCTCCAGGCGGCGGGCCGCCTGGTCGGCGCGGCCGGCGCGCAGGCTGGTATCGAGCGGCCCCGTGAGCCCACCGGTGAGGCCGATCAGGCCGTCGACATTGCCCTCCAGGGCCGAGACGGCGAGGTTGGGAGCGGCGCCGAGCGGACCGTCGAAATAGGCCCGGCTGCCCAGCCGAAGCAGGTTGCCGTAGCCGGTCTCGTCCTGGGCGAGCAGCACGATGTTGGCGCAGCCGGCCTGCGGCATGCGCGCCATCGGATCGGGCGCCTCGAAGCAGACGGTGAGTTGGAGGCCCGCGATCGGCTGGATGCCGGTGCCGGCGGCCTTTTCGGAGAATTCCAGCGCGCCGAACAGGTTGTTGGTGTCGGTGAGCGCGAGCGCGGGCTGGCGGTCGGCGGCCGCCGCCTTGACGAGGTCGGCGACCTTCACGCCGCCTTCGAGCAGCGAGTAGGACGAATGAACGTGGAGGTGGACGAAGCCGACCTCTTTAAGCGTGCGCGCCATGAGGGACCCTGTTCGGATCCCCCTAAGATCGCCGTTCAATGCCTTGCGAGTCTGTCACCGGCACGCCGCACCGCGGGCGATATCCACCGTTCTTCGAACCCGGCGTCGTCCAGACGGGTGATCCGGTGTGAAACCACCCGCCTGATGACATTTCCTGTGAGCAACGCTTCCGGCACCGGAACAAAGCGCGCTCGAACGCGGACCATTAATGGATCGGCGCCAAGGCTACCGCCCAGAGCGCGACCGCACCGAAGAGCAGGCCGAAGGCGGTGAACTCGACGACGCTGGTAAGGAACACGCGCTTGGTCATGGCTTCCACTCCGTGTTGATGGAGTGATTTTTGTTCCTGTTTTGTTCTGTGTAAAGTCTGGGGACGCGGTGACACGGCGGTATGGTGAACGATGTGTTGCCAGCGCCACTGTGAGGCTGCAGCCTCCCGCGCCCGACCGCCGCCGAGCGCCCTGCCTCGGTGCCGATGCGTGGCAGGCCCTTTCCGTCATTGCGAGGCGGATACGATGCGATCCAGCGCCTGCTCTCTCCGGATCCGCGCCACCGAGGCGCCTCGCATTCGCACGCGATGACGGCTGAGGATCGAACCCGAGGCGCTCGCCCCTAGCCGAGCTGCTCGATCATCCCGTCGCGGATGGTCACGCGGCGGTCCATGCGGGCGGCCAGATCCATGTTGTGGGTCGCGATCAGGGCCGCGAGGCCCGAGGCGCGCACGAGCTGGAGCAGGATGCTGAAGACCCGTCCCGAGGTCTGCGGGTCGAGGTTGCCCGTGGGTTCGTCGGCCAGCAGCAGGCGCGGGCCGTTGGCCACCGCGCGGGCGATGGCGACGCGCTGCTGCTCGCCGCCCGAGAGTTCGGCCGGGCGGTGCGGCAGGCGGTCCTTGAGGCCGAGGAAGCTCAGGAGTTCGGCGGCACGGGCCTCCGCCTCCTTGCGGGCGAGCCCGCGGATGAGCTGGGGCAGCACCACGTTCTCCAGCGCCGAGAACTCCGGCAGCAGGTGGTGGAACTGGTAGACGAAGCCCATCTCCTCGCGCCGCAGGCGGGTGCGCTCGGCGTCCGACATCGCCGCGGTCGGCTGGCCGCCGATATAGACCTCGCCGCCATCGGGCCGCTCCAGCAGGCCGGCGACGTGGAGCAGGGTCGATTTGCCGGCGCCCGAAGGGGCCACCAGGGCGACCAGCTCGCCCGGCCAGATCGCCAGATCGGTGCCGCGCAGGATCTCGAGCGCGCCCTCGCCCTGCTGATAGCGGCGCTGGACGCCCGCGAAGAACAGGGCCGGCACGGGCTGGGCGCCGCCGTCATTCGTCTGAGCCATATCGGGGCGTTCCGTCAGCCGTAGCGCAGGGCCTGCACCGGATCGAGCCGGGCGGCGCGCCAGGAGGGATAGAGGGTCGCCACCAGCGACAGCAGGATCGAGGTGATCACGATGATGGCGACCTCGCTCGTGTTCATCTCGGCCGGAATCTCGGCGAGGAAGCGCACGGTCGGATCCCAGGCGGTGGGAAAGAGCGTGCGCTGGATCGGCTTGATGTTGAGGGTGAACAGCACCCCGCCGATCAGCCCGATCGCCGTGCCGACGAGGCCGATCAGCGCCCCGTTGATGAGGAAGACCCGCATGATCGTGCCCGGCGTCGCGCCCATGGTGCGCAGGATCGCGATGTCCGAGGACTTGTCGCGCACGAGCAGGATCAGGCCCGAGATGATGTTTAGCGTCGCCACGATGACGATGAGGTTGAGGATCAGGAACATCACGTTCCGCTCTACCTCCAGGGCGCCGAAGAAGGTGCGGTTGGTCTGGCGCCAGTCGGTCAGAAGGATCGGGCGCTCGGCCGCCATCTCCAGCGGCTCGCGCATCTCACCCACCGCATCGGCGTCGTCGAGATAGATCTCGATCACGCTGACGTCGCCGTCGCGGTTGAAGAAGGCCTGCGCTTCGGCCAGCGGCATGAAGGCCATGGTGGTATCGAAATCGGTGACGCCGATCTCGAAGATCGCCTTGACCGTATAGGTCTTGGTGCGCGGCGCGGTGCCGAACGGCGTGCTCGCGCCCTTCGGCGTCGAGAGCGTCACCTGATCGCCCGCCTGGAGGCCGAGGGCGTCGGCGAGCCGCTTGCCGAGCGCCACGCCCTGGCCGTCGTCGAAGCCTTCGAGCGTGCCGCTCTTGATGGCACCGGACACCGCCGGGATCTTCGGCAGATCGGATTCGCGCACGCCGCGCACGAGCACGCCGGAACCGCCATAGGGGGAGGAGGCGAAGGCCTGCCCCTGCACCATCGGCACCACGGCGCGCACGCCTGCGACCTTCTCCAGCCGGTCGGAGAGATCGACGTAGTCGGTGAACAGCCGGTCGATCGGCGCGGCGAAGACGTGGCCGTTCAGCCCGATGATCTTGGAGCGCAGCTCGGTGCGGAAGCCGTTCATCACCGAGAGCACGATGATGAGGGTGGCCACGCCCACCGCGATGCCGAGCACCGAGAACAGGGCGACCACGGAGACGCCGCCCCCCCGGCGGCGCGCCCGCAGGTAGCGCCCGGCGATGATCCACTCGAACCCGGCGAAGGGCGGCGTCGAGGCGCTCGCGCGGGCGCTCCTCAGCCGTGCCAGGATGCCCCGCAGGGAGATGCCAGCCTTACCCAACGCGAGTGCCATCGCGGCCGGTCCTCAGACGCGCCGGATGCGGGCGGGGAGATCGACGGGATCGACGGTCTCGCGCTCCCCGCTGGCGCGGCGCTTCAGCTCGACCTTGCCTTCGGCCAGACCCTTCGGACCGACGATCACCTGCCAGGGCAGGCCGATCAGGTCGGCGGTGGCGAACTTGGCGCCGGGCCGCTCGTCGCGGTCGTCGTAGAGCACGGACAGGCCGGCCGTCTCCAGCGCCGCCTGGATCTCGCCGCAGGCCGCATCGCAGGCGGAATCGCCGACCTTGAGGTTGATCAGCGCCACGTCGAAGGGGGCGATCGCGTCCGGCCAGATGATGCCGGCCTCGTCGTGGCTCGCCTCGATCGTCGCCGCCACGAGCCGGCTCGGGCCGATGCCGTAGGAGCCCATATGCACCGGCCGCTCCTGCCCGTCGGGGCCGGTGACGACCGCCTTCATCGGCGTCGAGTACTTGGTGCCGAAATAGAAGATGTGGCCGACCTCGATGCCGCGGGCGGAAAGGCGCGAGGCCTCCGGCACCTCGGCGAACACCGCCTCGTCGTGCATCTCGTCGGTGGCGGCGTAGTGCGAGGTCCAGGCATCGACCACGCCCTGCAGCCCGGGGACGTCGTCGAAATCGACGGACGGAGGCGGCACCGGCATGTCGAGATAGGCGCGGTCGCAGAAAACCTCGCTCTCGCCGGTCTTGGCCAGGATGATGAACTCGTGGCTGAGATCGCCGCCGATGGGGCCGGTATCGGCGCGCATCGGGATCGCCCGGAGGCCGAGCGTCTCGAAGGTGCGCAGATAGGAGACGAAGACCTTGTTGTAGGAGTGGCGCGCGGCGGCCTGATCGAGGTCGAACGAGTAGCCGTCCTTCATCAGGAACTCGCGCGAGCGCATGGTGCCGAAGCGCGGACGCACCTCGTCGCGGAACTTCCACGAGATCTGGTAGAGGTTCTTGGGCAGATCCTTGTAGGAGCGGGCGCTGGCGCGGAAGATCTCGGTCACGACCTCCTCCGCCGTCGGGCCGTAGAGCAGGTCACGCTCGTGCCGGTCCTTCAGACGCAGCATCTCCTTGCCGTAGGCCTCGTAGCGGCCGGACTCGCGCCAGAGATCGGCCGCCTGAATCGTCGGCATCAGGATCTCGATGGCGCCCGCACGATCCTGCTCGGCGCGGATCACGTCGCAGACCTTGTTGAGGACGCGCAGACCCAGCGGCAGCCACGCGTAGATGCCGGCGGCCTCCTGGCGGATCATGCCGGCACGCAGCATCAGGCGGTGCGAAATGATCTCCGCTTCCTTGGGCGTCTCGCGCAGGATCGGCAGGAAGTAGCGGGAGAGACGCATCGTTCGACCTTGGAAGAGAGCAGGCGCGGCCAACGGAGGAGCTGGGCCTGCGTGCCGAGGCACACAACACATTGCCCCTGCAAAACACAAGCGCCCGACGAGCACAGGATCGGTCCGCAATAAGGCGGAACGAAGCCGGCGAAGGGCCTGCAGAATGCATCATTTATCAATTCAGGAGACCACTTGCCGCTCGCCCTGCAAAAAAGCGCTGCGAACCATCTCTCCCCTGATGACAAAGAGAAATCTTCTTCCTATAAGCAGCGCCGTGATGGTCGCAGCCCACGAGGCAGCGCACGGTCCGGGTCTTGGGAGGAACAATCAGCCAACGCGCCGCAAGCAATGCGCGACATAAATCAGGCTGAAAAATACTTCGGTTTTCCAAAGCAAGGCCTCGTGCCTTGCTTTTTGTTTTTGCACTGAGCTTGCCCTGTAGTCGGCTCGATATTTAGCTCCCGGGCGGAGTGCAGCTTTCGCCGCTACAGGCGGGCCAGCGGGAAGATCAGCAGCGCTGCGAAGAACGCCACCGCAGCCAGAATGGTGGTCAGCAGAGCTTTCTCGCGCAGGCGCGGGCTGGCGGGCGCCCCCGGATCCTGGCCGGGCACCAGCCGCTGCGGGTCCGCCTCGGCGGCATTGCCCAGCGGCAGGATCGCGAACAGGAAGGTCCACCACAGCACGAAGTAGAGCGCCAGCGCGCCGAACACCGTCAGGTCGAACCCCTTCACGGCCACCGCCGCGAACAGCGCGATCAGCACGGCCACCGTCAGGAGGGTCAGGGGCGTCGAGGCGGTCAGGATGCGCAGGGGCGAGCGGGTCATCGTCTTCGAACACTCGTGAAAACGGCCGGGCTGGCGCCCGACCGACAATCTCGAACCGGGGCCGATCGCTCAGACCTGCTCCAGCTCCACCAGCGTCCCCAGGAAGTCCTTGGGGTGGAGGAAGATCACCGGCTTGCCGTGGGCGCCGATCTTCGGCTCGCCGGTGCCGAGCACGCGGGCGCCCGCCGCCTTCATCTGGTCGCGGGCAGCGATGATGTCCTCGACCTCGTAGCAGACATGGTGGATGCCGCCGGCCGGGTTCTTGTCGACGAAGCCCTGGATGGTCGAGTTCTCGCCCAGCGGCGACATCAGCTCGACCTTGCTGTTGGGCAGTTCCACGAATACCACCGTCACGCCGTGTTCCGGCTGCGGCAGCGGCTCGGTCACCTTGGCGCCGAGCGTGTCGCGGTAGACCGCGGTCGCCGCATCGAGATCCTTCACCGCGATGGCGACGTGGTTGAGCCGTCCGATCATGCTTGCCTCCCTCCCTGTCTTCTCGAGCGTCACGCCCGGCGCGTCTCGCCGGGCCTCGTGAAAGGATCCCGCGCGCCTCGCTCTCCGGCAAGGTCGCGCATCCCGACGGCCCGCGCCCGCTCGCCGAGGCGATGCGGGCGCGAGGCGATCACACCTCCACCACCTGCACGTGGCAGGCGGGCTTCTTGCCCCAGGCCTCGTTGACGGCGGAGCGCACGGCGCGATCGACCGCGATCTCCACGGCCTCCGAGTCCTTCATCTTGCCGCGCGACAGGCCGTTGATCGTCCGGTTGACGGTGTCGACCACGGTGTCGAGCAGGGGCTCGCCGCTGCGCCCGCGATTGGGCAGGCCCATGATGTCGACCGCCGGCTCCCCGGCCATCTCGCCGCGCTCGTCGATGGCGAGCGCCACCGAGACGAGGCCGGTCTGCGACAGCTTGCGCCGCTCGGGGATCGCTCGGTCCTTCGAGTCGATGAGGACGTTGCCGTCTTTGTAGAGCCGCCCGGCGCGGACATGCTCGACCACCTCCGGCTTGCCAGGCGCGAGGCGGACCACCGCGCCGTTGCGGGCCTTCACCACGGTCTCGACGCCCTGCGAACGGGCGAAGCGCGCATGCTCGTCGAGATGCAGGGCCTCGCCGTGGACCGGCACCACCGCCTTCGGCCGCGTCCACGAATACATCGCCACCATCTCCTCGCGGCGGGGATGGCCGGAGACGTGGACGAGTTCGGTGCGGTCGGTGATGACCTCGATGCCGTCCTCGATCAGGTCGTTGATGATGGCGCCGACATCGCGCTCGTTGCCGGGGATGGCGCGGGAGGAGAAGATCACCCGGTCGCCGGCGGTCAGCGAGATCGCCGGGTGGTCGTGGCGCGAGACCCGCGACATCGCCGCCCGCGGCTCACCCTGCGAGCCGGTGAGCAGGCAGACCACCTTGTCCCGCGGCACGTGCGAGTAGGAATCGGCCGAGAGGAAGTCCGGCAGCCCGTCGAGGTAGCCGCATTCGCGGGCGACATCGATGACCCGGTCCATGGCGCGCCCGACGGCGATCACCTGCCGGCCGCAGGCCTGGGCGGCCTCCGCCACCGCGCGGATGCGGGCGACGTTGGAGGCGAAGGTCGTCACCGCGACGCGATGGGGCGCGTTCTCGATCAGCTTGCGCAGGGTCGCGGAGACCTCGGCCTCGCTCGGCGAGCGGCCCTCGCGCAGCACGTTGGTCGAGTCGCAGATGAGGGCGAGGATGCCCTCGTCGCCCAGCGCGGTGAAGGCTTCCGGCGAGGTCGTGTCGCCGGCCACCGGCGTGTCGTCGAGCTTCCAGTCACCGGTATGCAGCACGAGGCCGTGCTCGGTGCGGATCGCCACCGCGTTCGATTCCGGGATCGAGTGCGCCACCGGCACGAACTCGATCTCGAACGGACCGACGGTGACGCGCCGGCCCGGCTTGACCTCGCGCAGATCGACCTTCGGCGCGCCGGGCTCCGAGAGGCGGCGAGTCTCCAGAAGGTTCTTGGCGAAGCGCGTGGCGTAGACCGGGGCCTTGAGCCGCGGCCACAGTTCCGAGATCGCGCCGATATGGTCCTCGTGCGCGTGGGTGATGAAGATGCCCAGAAGGTCCTTCTTGCGCTCCTCGATGAAGGTGAGGTCGGGGAACATCAGGTCGATGCCGGGCAAGCCTTCCTCGCCGGCAAAGCCCATCCCGCAATCGACCATGATCCATTTGCGCTGCTTCTCGGGCCCGATGCCGTAGAGGCCCGCATTCATCCCGATCTCGCCCACGCCGCCGAGCGGCACGAAGACGAGTTCGTCCTGCCGTGTCGTCATCTTGTTCGTCTATCCAGTCTCAGACCGCCGTCGCGGCACTTCCGAAATGCACCTCGCCCGCCGTCACGGTTCGTCGGGTTCCATCCGGGGCGAGGATCACGAGCCGCCCCCCCTCGTCGATCGTTTCAAAGATGCCCGTCAGCGTGACTTCGGCCATGCGAACCGACACGGGGGCCCCTACCCCCGCCGCGCGCTCCAGCCACCGCCGCCGGATATTCGAGAATCCGCGCCCCTTGTTCCAGATCCGGACGGCTTCGACAAACCGTTCCGACAGGAATTCGAGCAGCCTCGGCGCATCCGCCGCGGAAAAAGCCGAAAGCGCCGCCGCCGGATAGGGCAAACCCTCGGGCGCCGCAGCGACATTGACGCCGAACCCGACCACCACGGCCCGCCGCCCGCCCGGAAGCGTCTCGGCCTCCAGCAGGATGCCGGCGAGTTTATGGCCGTCGGCGAGCACGTCGTTGGGCCATTTCAGATGGATGGCGGCCGGTGCGGAGGCAAGAGCGTGCGGCGCCGCGGCATCCGCTCGCCCCGCCTGCGAGGCAAGCGGAGCGGGGTCCAGGCGGCACGCATCCCTGATCGCATCGACCAACGCCACGCCGGCCACGAAGCCGAGGGTCGCCACCATCTCCGGCGCGACACCGGCCACCGGCAGCAGCAGGCTCGCGGCGAGGTTGCCCTCCGGCGAGGTCCAGGCGTTGCCGCGGCGGCCGCGGCCCGCCTCCTGGCGGCGGGTCGTGACCCAGAGCGGACCCGACTCGCCGCCATGGGCGAGGCGCATCGCCTCGCTGTTGGTCGAGTCGAGCCGGTCGTGGCTGTGGAGCCGGTATCCCTCGGACCGGGCCGCTGGGCTCAGCCGGAACTGCATCCGCCTTTAGAACAGCGACTTGGCGGCGTCCCCGGCCGCGGCGACGAGCGGCGCCGGGATCAGGAAGAACAGCACCACGACGGCGCTCGACACGCCGAGCACGATCGCCGAGCCCGGCGGGATCCGCTCATAGGGGGCCTTGGCCTCGTCGAAGTACATCACCTTGACGAGGCGCAGGTAGTAGAACGCGCCGACCACCGAGGTCACCACGCCGACGACCGCGAGCGTCACCAGCCCCGCCTTGATGGCGGCGGCGAAGACGTAGAACTTCGCGAAGAACCCGGCGAGCGGCGGAATGCCGGCCAGCGAGAACATCATCGCGGCAAGGCAGAAGGCCAGCCAGGGATGGGTGCGCGAGAGGCCCGAGAGATCGTCGATCGTCTCGAACATCTTGTCCTTGCGGCGGAGCGACAGCAGCACCGCGAAGGCGCCCAGCGTCATGGCGAGGTAGATCACCATGTAGATGACCACGCCGCGCACCCCCTCCTCCGAGCCGGCGGCGAGGCCGATCAGCGCGTAGCCGACATTGCCGATGGAGGAATAGGCCATCAGGCGCTTGATGTTGCGCTGGCCGATGGCGGCGAAGGACCCGAGCGCCATCGAGGCGATCGAGACGAACACGATGATCTGCTGCCAGACCGCGGTGACGTCGGGGAAGGCGCCGATGAAGACGCGCACCGTCATCGCCATGGCGGCGACCTTCGGCGCAGAGCCGAAGAAGGCGGTGACCGGGGTCGGCGAGCCCTCGTAGACGTCCGGCGTCCACATGTGGAACGGCACCGCCGCGAGCTTGAAGGCGACGCCGGCGGCGACGAACACGATGCCCAGCACGATGCCGAAGCTCGACGGACCGTTCAGCGCCGTGACGATGCCGGGGAACGAGACCGTGCCGGTGAAGCCGTAGACCAGCGAGGCGCCGTAGAGCAGCATGCCGGAGGAGAGCGCGCCGAGCACGAAGTACTTCAGGCCGGCTTCCGTGGACTTCACGTCGTCGCGGTGGAAGGCGGCGATGACGTAGGCGGCGAGCGATTGCAGTTCGAGGCCGAGATACAGCGAGATCAGGTCGTTGGCGGAGGCCATGACCAGCATGCCGATGGTGCAGAGCACGATCAGGATCGGGTACTCGAACCGGTCGATGCGCTCGCGCTGGAAGTAGTCCCGCGAGAGCAGGATCGTCGCCGCGGAGCCAATCAGGATCAGTGCTTTCATCACCCGCGCAAACGGGTCGGCGATGAAGGCGCCGTTCAGCGTCGTCACGTTGCCCGTCTGCGAGACGACGAGGAAGAAGGTGAAGATCAGGAGGATCAGCGCACCGACGTTGACGCCCTCGGACGAGCGCTCGCCGCGCCACGCCCCGTAGAGGACGAGCAGCAGAGCGCCGATGCTCAGGACGATCTCCGGCAGGACCGGCGTGATCGCCGGCAGGACGGACTGGATCGGGGTCATCGCGCGGCGGCCTCGACGGTTTTTTGGGAGGCGTGAGCCGCCGCCTTCTCCGCCGCGGCGGATTGTGCGGCCTTGGCTGCGGCCTCGGCGGTCTGGGTGGTGGCGAGCGCGGCCCGCATGTTCTGCATCAGCGCCTCGGTGGACGGCGCGAACGTGTCGAGCACGGGGGCCGGGTGGACGCCGTACCAGATCGTCAGCGCGACGAGCGGCGCGATGATGATCTTCTCGCGGTTATCGAGATCGAGGATGCCCTGGAGATTGGGCTTGTCGAGCTTCCCGTAGATCACCCGGGCGTAGAGCCACAGGGCGTAGCCGGCCGAGAGGATGATGCCGAAGACCGAGAAGAAGGCCACCGTCGGGTTGGCGCGGAAGGCGCCCATCATCGCCAGGAACTCGCCGACGAAGCCCGACGTGCCCGGCAGGCCGACATTGGCCATGGTGAAGACCATCATCGCCGCGGCGTAGAGCGGCATCCGCTTCACGAGACCGCCATAGGCCGCGATCTCGCGGGTGTGCATCCGGTCGTAGACGACGCCGACGCAGAGGAAGAGCGCGCCCGAGACGATGCCGTGCGAGATCATCAGGAACAGCGCGCCCTGGATGCCCTGCTCGTTGAGGGTGAACAGGCCGAGCGTCACGAAGCCCATATGCGCCACCGACGAGTAGGCGATCAGCTTCTTGATGTCGGTCTGCATCATCGCGGTGAGCGAGGTGAAGATGATCGCGATCACCGACAGGGCGAAGACGAGCGGCGCGAACTCGGTGCTCGCATCCGGCAGCATCGGCAGCGAGATCCGGATGAAGCCGTAGCCGCCCATCTTGAGCAGGATGCCGGCCAGGATCACCGAGCCCGCGGTCGGCGCCTCGACGTGGGCGTCGGGGAGCCAGGTATGGACCGGCCACATCGGCATCTTCACCGCGAAGGAGGCGAAGAAGGCGAGCCACAGCCACCATTGCAGGCCGACGGGGAAGCGGTGCTGGAGGAGCGTCGGGATGTCGGTGGTGCCGGCCTCCCAGTACATCGCCATGATGGCGAGCAGCATCAGCACCGAGCCGAGCAGGGTGTAGAGGAAGAATTTGAAGCTCGCGTAGATGCGCCGCTTGCCGCCCCAGATGCCGATGATGAGGAACATCGGGATCAGGCCTGCCTCGAAGAACAGGTAGAACAGCACGAGATCGAGGGCGCAGAACACGCCGATCATCGTCGTCTCGAGGACGAGAAAGGCGACGAAGTACTCCTTCACCCGATTCTCGACCGAGAGCCACGAGGCGCCGATGCAGAACGGCATCAGGAAGGTGGTCAGCAGGATCAGCGGCATCGAGAAGCCGTCGACGCCGAGCTTGAACCGGATCGTCTCGGCCAGCCACGCATGGCTCTCCACGAGCTGGAAGCTCGGGCTCGCCACGTCGTAGCGGGCCCAGGCCACCAGCGAGAGCAGGAAGGTGACGACCGTGGTGATCAGCGCGGCCCAGCGGGCGTTGCGCTTCACGGCCTCCGTCTCCTCACCCAGGGTCAGGATGAAGGCGGCGCCCGCGAGCGGGACGATCAGGAGCCCGGAGAGAATACCGAGGCCGAGCATCAGTGGGTCCCCCCAGGCACGCCGGAGACGAGGTACCACGTGATCAGGCCGGCGACCCCGACGAGCATCACGAAGGCGTAGTGGTAGACGTAGCCGGTCTGGAGGCGGACCACGCCACGGGTGATGTCCACGACCCGGGCCGAGATGCCGTTCGGGCCGAAGCCGTCGATGATCCGGCCGTCACCCTCCTTCCAGAGGAACAGGCCGAAGTTCTTGGCCGGGCGCACGAAGATCCGGTCGTAGATCTCGTCGAAGTACCACTTGTTGAGCAGGAAGCGGTACAGGATTGGCTGAGACTCCGCGATGCGGTGCGGCATGTCGGGCCGGCGGATATACATCCAGAAGGCCAGCAAGAAGCCGAGCACGAGCATCACGAAGGGCGAGGCGGCGACCCAGCCCGGCGCGTCGTGGATCTTGTGCATGATGTCGTTGCCGGACCCGTGCGGGAGCGCGTGGCCCCAGAACTTGTCCATGTCGTGCCCGATGAACCGGTCCTTGAAGATCAGGCCGGCGAACAGGGCGCCAAAGGCCAGGATGCCGAGCGGGATCGTCATCACGAGCGGGCTCTCGTGCGGCGTGTGGGCGTGATCGTCGTGGTGCTCGATCGCGCTGTGCGAGGCGGGCTCGACGTCGTGGCCCTTGTCATCGTGGGCGACGCCCTCGTGATGCCCCGGCGCGCCGTCGGCCTGGTGGGACGAGGCGGCATGGGCGGTCGCCGCATGGGCATGATCATCCGCGGCATGCGCGTGATCGTCGTGACCGTGGGCGCCGTGCGCCACCCAGCGCTGCGGTCCCTCGAAGGTGAGGAAGAACAGGCGCCAGGAGTAGAACGAGGTCATCAGCGCGGCGATCACCGTGGCGAGGAACGCCAGGACGTGGCCGGGGCGGTCGGACATGTAGGCCGCCTCGATGATCGCGTCCTTCGAGTAGTAGCCCGAGGTAAACGGGAAGCCGATCAGCGCGATCGTGCCGATCGTCATCATCGCCGTGGTGAAGGGGATGTAGCGGCGCAGGCCGCCCATGTTCCGCATGTCCTGCTCGTGGTGCATCGCATGGATGACCGAGCCGGCGCCGAGGAACAGCAGCGCCTTGAAGAAGGCGTGGGTGAAGAGGTGGAACACGCCCGTGGCGTAGGCGCCGACGCCGAGGCCGACGAACATGTAGCCGAGCTGCGAGCAGGTCGAGTAGGCGATGACCCGCTTGATGTCGTTCTGCACGAGGCCGACGGTCGCCGCGAAGAAGGCGGTGATGCCGCCGATGACGGTGACGACGGTGAGCGCGGTCGGGGCCAGCTCGAACAGCGGCGACAGGCGCGCGACCATGAACACGCCGGCGGTCACCATGGTGGCGGCGTGGATCAGCGCCGAGACCGGAGTCGGGCCCTCCATCGCGTCGGGGAGCCAGGTGTGCAGCAGGAACTGCGCCGACTTGCCCATCGCGCCCATGAACAGGAGCAGGCAGGCGAGCGTCAGGGCGTGCCAGTCATGGCCGAGGAAGTGGAAGGTCGCGTCCTTCAGCTCCGGCGCCTTGGCGAAGATCGCGTCGAAACCGACCGAGCCCGTCAGGACGAAAACGAGGAAGATGCCGAGCGAGAAGCCGAAATCGCCGACGCGGTTGACGATGAAGGCCTTCATCGCCGCGGCGTTGGCCGAGGGCTTCTCGTACCAGAAGCCGATCAGCAGGTAGCTCGCGAGGCCGACGCCCTCCCAGCCGAAGAACATCTGCACGAGGTTGTCGGCCGTCACCAGCATCAGCATGGCGAAGGTGAACAGCGACAGGTAGGCGAAGAAGCGCGGCCGGTGCGGATCCTCGTGCATGTAGCCGATGGAGTAGAGGTGCACGAGGGTCGAGACCGAGGTCACGACGACGAGCATCACCGCGGTCAGCGTGTCGACCTTGAAGGCCCAGTCGACCACGAGGTCGCCGGCCGAAAACCACTGCGCGACGGGCACGGTCTCGGCGCGGCCGTCTCCGGTCACGAGGAAGAAGGCGCCCCAGGACAGCAAGGCCGCGAAGGCAAGGCAGCCCGTCGTCACGAGCTCGCTCATCCGTGCGCCGATCAGCCGGCCGAACAGGCCGGCGATCAGGGCGCCGATCAGCGGGAAGAAGACGATCGCGTGATACATGGGTCGGTCATGCCTCGCAGCAGGCGGACGAAGGGGACGGGGCTCTCTTCGGGAGGGAGCGTCAGCCCTTCATCATGCTCACGTCCTCGACGGCGATGGAGCCGCGGTTGCGGAAGAACACCACCAGGATCGCCAGACCGATCGCGGCCTCGGCCGCGGCCACCGTCAGCACGAACAGGGCGAAGACCTGCCCGGTGATGTCGTTGAGATGGGTCGAGAAGGCGACGAGGTTGATGTTCACGGCGAGCAGGATCAGCTCGACCGACATCAGGATGACGATGACGTTCTTGCGGTTGATGAAGATGCCGAGCACGCCGAGCGTGAACAGGATCGCGGCAACCGTGAGATAGTGGCTCAGTCCGATCATGGGCCTCAGACCTCCACGCCCTGCCGCGAGGGCACCTTGATGGTATCGACCGCCATCGTCTGCGTGCGGGCGTTCTGCACGGAGATGTTCTGGCGCTTCACGCCGGTGCGCTCGCGCAGGGTCAGCACGATGGCGCCGATCATCGCGACCAGCAGGATCAGGCCGGCGATCTGGAAGGCGTAGACGTAGTCCGTGTAGAGCACGCGGCCGAGCGCCTCGGTGTTGGTGGCGGTCTCGCCGTGGGCCGCGCGGCCGAGCGGCGCCTGAACGAGGCCCGGATCGATGGTCCAGGTGCCCACCACCAGCAGCAGCTCGATCAGGAAGATCGCGCCGATCAGGCCGCCGATTGGCAGGTAGCGCTGGAAGCCCTGGCGGAGCGCGGCGAAGTCCACGTCGAGCATCATCACGACGAAGAGGAACAGCACCGCCACCGCGCCGACATAGACGACGACGAGAATCATCGCCAGGAACTCGGCGCCCATCATCACGAACAGCCCGGCGGCGTTCACGAAGGCGAGGATCAGGAACAACACCGAGGTGACGGGGTTCCTGGCAGCGATCACCATGAAGCCCGAGGCCACGGCGAGGCTGGCGAAGAGATAGAAGAAGGCGGCGGCTGCGGTCATGCGATTTTCAGCATCGGCCGCTCGGTCGAGCGGCTCCCTTCTGCCTCGGTGGACCCTCGGCCGCAGGCGGCGGCCCGTCTATAGATCTGGGCTGTGCAAGGCACAACCGGCGGCGGACTAGCGGTAGGGCGCGTCCATCGCGATGTTGCGGGCGATCTCGCGCTCCCAGCGGTCGCCATTCTCGAGCAGCTTCTGCTTGTCGTAGAGCAGCTCCTCGCGGGTCTCGACCGAGAACTCGAAGTTCGGGCCCTCGACGATGGCGTCCACCGGGCAGGCCTCCTGGCACATGCCGCAATAGATGCACTTCACCATGTCGATGTCGTAGCGCGTGGTGCGCCGCGTGCCGTCATTGCGGCGCGGGCCCGCCTCGATGGTGATCGCTTGCGCGGGGCAGATGGCCTCGCAGAGCTTGCAGGCGATGCAGCGCTCCTCGCCGTTGGGGTAGCGGCGCAGGGCGTGCTCGCCGCGGAAGCGCGGTCCGCGATGGCCCATCTCGAAGGGGTAGTTGATCGTGGCCTTTGGCTTCAGGAAGTACCTCATGGCGAGGAAGAACCCCGACACGAACTCCTTCAGGAGAAGGCTTCTGGCGACCTGATCGAGCTTCACGGCGCGATCCTTCTCAAGCGCCCGGCGCGAGGCCGGTGAGTTTCAGGACGAAGGCGACGATGATGACCGAGATCAGGGAGAGCGGAAGGAACACCTTCCAGCCGAGCCGCATGAGCTGGTCGTAGCGGTAGCGGGGCACCATGGCCTTCACCATGGCGATCATGAAGAACAGGAAGCTGGCCTTCAGCGCGAACCAGATCACGCCGGGCACCCAGGTGAAGGGCACGAACGGGATCGGCGAGAGCCAGCCGCCGAGGAACAGGACCGTGCCGAGCGCGCACATGGTCATGATCGCCACGTACTCGCCGAGCATGAACAGCAGGTACGGCGTCGAGGAGTACTCGACCATGTAGCCCGCCACGAGTTCCGACTCGGCCTCCGGCAGGTCGAAGGGCGGGCGGTTGGTCTCGGCGAGCGCCGAGACGAAGAACACGCCGAACATCGGGAACAGCCAGAGCCAGTACCAGCCGAACAGGCCGAGCGCCGTGTCCTGCGCGGTGACGATGCGCGAGAGGTTGAGCGAGCCGGCACACAGCAGCACGCAGATGATCACGAAGCCGAGCGAGACCTCGTAGGAGATCATCTGCGCCGCCGAGCGCAGGGCGCCGAGGAAGGCGTATTTCGAGTTCGAGGCCCAGCCGCCCATGATGACGCCGTAGACGCCGAGCGAGGAGATTGCGAAGATGTAGGTGATGCCGACATTGATGTCGGCGATCGCCCAGCCGTCGGCGAGGGGGATCACCGCCCAGGACGCCAGCGCCAGCATCGCGAAGACCAGCGGCGCCAGCAGGTAGATCGCCTTGTTGGCGCCCGCCGGAATCACCGGCTCCTTCAGCACGAACTTCAGGAGGTCGGCGAAGGACTGGAGCAGACCGAACGGTCCGACCACGTTCGGACCGCGGCGCAGCTGCACCGCCGCCCAGATCTTGCGGTCCGCCAGCAGCGCGAAGGCGATGAAGACGAGCAGCGCCGCGAGCAGCACGAAGCTCTTCAGCGCGATCAGGAGGACGGTGCCGAGCACTTCCCAGAAGGTCATCGCGGGCGTCCCTTATTCCGCCGCTTCGAGGGCGCGGCCCCGGGCGAGGCCGGAGCACTCGGCGAGCACCCGCGAGGCGCGGGCGATCGGGTTGGTGAGGTAGAAGTCGGCGACCGGAGAGGAGAAGGCGCCCGACGCGCCCTCCCCCGGCAGCGCCGCCAGGGTGTCGAGCGTCGCCGCCGCGTCGGAGGCTTCGACCTGCCCGACCGCTGCAAGATGCGGGTGCTCCGCATACATCGCCTTACGGAGCGCGGCGAGGGAATCGTAGGGCAGGCGCTTGCCGAGCACGTCGGAGAGCGCACGCAGGATCGCCCAATCCTCGCGGGCATCGCCCGGCGGGAAGCCGGCGCGGTTGGCCATCTGCACCCGGCCCTCGAGATTGACGTAGGTCGCGCTCTTCTCGGTATAGGCGGCGCCCGGCAGGATCACGTCGGCGCGGCTGGCGCCGGCATCGCCGTGGGTGCCCTGATAGATCACGAAGGCGCCGGGCGCGATCACCCGCTCGTCAGCGCCGAGGTTGAACACGACGTCGAGCGCGCCCGGCTCCAGCATCTGCGTGAAGGTCAGGTCGCCCTCCCCCGGCACGAAGCCGAGATCGAGGGCGCCGACGCGGGCCGCCGCCGTGTTGAGCACGCCGAAGCCGTTCCAGCCCTCCGCGACCGCGCCGACATCCTTCGCCAGCGCGGCGGCGGCGGCGAGCGCGCCAAGGCCGCCCTCGCCGACGAGGATGAGCGGGCGCTCGGCCTTTTTCAGCACGTCGAGGAAGCTGTGCTCGCCCTTGGCGATCGAACCGAGCGTGCCGGTGCCGGCGCCGAGATAGGTGTAGGGGTAGGTCAGGTCCGGCTGCTCGTCGAGGATCAGGCCGATCGAGACCGGAGCCATGCGCCAGCGCTTGCGGATGCGCACGTTGAGCAGCGAGGCTTCCGTGCGAGGGTTGGCGCCGACGATGAGGATCGCGTCCGCCTGCTCGATGCCGGGGATGGTCGGCGCAAAGGTGTAGGCGGCCCGGCCCCAGGCCGGGTCGATCACCTCACCGGTCTGGCGCGCGTCGAGATTCGTCACGCCGAGCGAGCCCATGAGCTGCTTGAGCGCAAAGATCTCCTCGGCACCCGCGAGATCGCCGACGAGGGCGCCGACGCGCTTGGGATCGGCGCCCTTCACCTTGGCAGCGATCGCCGAGAACGCCTCACCCCAGGAGGCCGGGCGCAGGCGCCCGTTCTCGCGCAGGAAGGGGCGGTCGAGGCGCTGAAGGCGCAGGCCGTCCACCACGTGGCGGGTCTTGTCGGAGATCCACTCCTCGTTGATTTCTTCGTTGATGCGCGGCTCGATCTGCATCACCTCGCGGCCGCGGGCATCGATGCGGATCGCCGAGCCGACCGCGTCCATCACGTCGACGGATTCGGTCTTGTGCAGCTCCCAGGGGCGCACGTTGTAGCTCTGCGGCAGGTGAACCAGCGCGCCGACCGGGCAGAGGTCGGCGACGTTGCCCTGAAGCTCCGAGCCCATCGCCTGTTCGAGGTAGCTCGTGATCTCCATGTCCTCGCCGCGGCCGATGGCGCCGAGATCCGGCACGCCGGCGACTTCCGCGAGGAAGCGGACGCAGCGGGTGCAGTGGATGCACCGGTTCATCGCCGTGCGCACCAGCGGGCCGATATACTTCTCCTCGACCGCCCGCTTGTTCTCGCTGTAGCGGGTCGAGTCGACGCCGTAGGCCATCGCCTGATCCTGCAGGTCGCAATGGCCGCCCTGGTCGCAGATCGGGCAATCGAGCGGGTGGTTGATGAGGAGGAACTCCATCACCCCCTCGCGCGCCTTCTTCGTCGTGCCAGAACGCGTCAGCACCTCCGGCGGCTCGCCGTTGGGGCCAGGGCGGCAATCCTTCACCGCGTAGGCGCAGGAGGCCACGGGCTTGGGCGCGCCCTTCAGCTCGACCAGGCACATGCGGCAATTGCCGGCAATCGACAGCCGCTCGTGGAAGCAGAAGCGCGGGATCTCCGCGCCCGCGATCTCGCAGGCCTGCAGCAGGGTGTAGTCGGCCGGGACATCGACCTCGGTGCCGTCGATGAGGATTTTGGTCATCGGGTCATCTCGAAGGTGAGCATCGGGGCGGCGCTCACTCCGCCGCCATCGGCACCGCATCCATGTGCGGGTTCGCGCTGTACTGGTCGATCCGCTTCTCGATCTCGGGCCGGAAATGCCGGATCAGGCCCTGGATCGGCCACGCGGCAGCGTCGCCCAGCGCGCAGATCGTGTGGCCCTCGACCTGCTTGGTGACTTCCAAGAGCATGTCGATTTCGCGCTTCTGCGCCCGGCCGGCGGCCATGCGGGTGAGCACGCGCCACATCCAGCCGGTGCCCTCGCGGCAGGGCGTGCACTGGCCGCAGCTCTCGTGCTTGTAGAAGTACGAGATGCGGGCGATCGCGCCGACGATGTCGGTCGACTTGTCGAGCACGATCACCGCCGCGGTGCCCAGCCCCGAGCCGAGGTTGCGCAGGGTGTCGAAATCCATCTTGGCGTCGATGATCTGCTCGGCCGGTACCAGGGGCACCGAGGAGCCGCCGGGGATGGAGCAGAGCAGGTTGTCCCAACCGCCGCGCATGCCGCCGCAATGCTTGTCGATCAGCTCGCGGAACGTGATGCCGAGCTCTTCCTCGACGTTGCAGGGCTTGTTGACGTGGCCCGAGACGCAGAACAGCTTGGTGCCGGTGTTGTTCTTGCCGCCGAGGCCCGCGAACCACGCGCCGCCGCGGCGCAGGATCGTGCCGGCCACCGCGATCGACTCGACGTTGTTGACGGTCGTGGGGCAGCCATAGAGGCCCATATTGGCCGGGAATGGCGGCTTCAGCCGCGGCATGCCCTTCTTGCCCTCAAGGCTCTCGATGAGCGCCGTCTCCTCGCCGCAGATATAGGCGCCGGCGCCGTGGTGGACGTAGATGTCGAAAGGGTAGTCGTGGACGTTCGACGGCCCGACGAGGCGCGCCTCGTAGGCCTCGTCCACCGCGCGCTGGAGCGCGAACTTCTCCGCCACGTACTCGCCGCGGATGTAGATGTAGCAGGCATGCGCCCCCATGGCGAAGGAGGCCAGCATGCAGCCCTCGATCAGGAGATGCGGATCGTGCCGCATGATCTCCCGGTCCTTGCAGGTGCCCGGCTCCGACTCGTCGGCGTTGACGACGAGGTAGTGCGGGCGCCCGTCGGACTTCTTGGGCATGAACGACCATTTCAGGCCGGTGGGGAAGCCGGCGCCGCCGCGGCCGCGCAGGCCGGAGCCCTTCATCTCATCGATGATCCAGTCCCGGCCCATTTCGAGCAGGAACTTGGTGCCGTCCCAGGCGCCGCGTTTCTTCGCGGCGTCCAGACCCGGCGAGTGCTGGCCGTAGAGATTGGTGAAGATGCGATCCTGATCGGAGAGCATGATCCGCTCCTCAATCCTTGCTGCCGGCGAGATCGGCCGACTGTCCCACCCAGTTTTCCCGGTCGATGCGGCCGGGGAAGGCGAGATAGGCGCTCACCCAGGCGACCTCCTTCGGCGACCACGCGGCGATCTGGTCGTAGTGCCAGATGCCGAGGTCGTTGAGGCGGCGCTGGTTGATCGGGCCGATGCCCTTGATCTTGGTCAGGTCGTCCGGACGATCCTCGCGTGGGGCGTCGAGCCCCTGCGGCCGGGTGCCGGCCGCGTCGGCGCGGGCCTCCGGATTTTCGCCCTCGGGAACGTCGTCGCCGGCACCGACGGTCGCCGGATGCTGCGGCGGCTCGGTGCGCAGGATCTTGTCTTCCTCGACGGCCGGATCCTGAGCCGGCGGCGCCTTCGCGTCGCGGGCCTGCGCCTGGTCCTCCGGCTTCACCGGGGTTTCGCCGGCACTGGCCCGCTCGGCCGGCGCATCAGCGGCCTTCGATTCGTTCGCACGCCCGGCGGAGGGCCGGGCCGGCTTGGTCTCGTCCGCGACGCGGGCCTCGGTCGAGGCAGCCTCGTCCTTCTTGACACCTTCCTCGCCCTCGCCGGCGCCCTCGGTCTGCTCGAAGCGCTTGCGCCACGCGCCGACGCGCGAACCGTCGAACAGGGTCGGGTCGGTCAGGGTGTTGACGGCGTCCTTCGGCTCCGAGGAGATCCGGCCGATCTGCGAGCCGACCTTCACGGGGCGGCCGGCGGCGAGGTCGTCCATGAGCTTGTTCAGGCTCTCAGGGGTGAGATCCTCGTAGTAGTCCTGATTGATCTGCACCATCGGCGCATTGCAGCAGGCCCCGAGGCACTCGACTTCGAGCCAGGAAAAGTTGCCGTCGGCCGAGACATGGCCGGAGGGGCCGAGGCGATCGTGGAGGGCGGCCTTCAGCTCCTTCGCCCCGCAGCAATCGCACGGAACGGTGCCGCAAACCTGGATCCAGAAGCGTCCGACCGGTTCCAGGGCGAACATCGTGTAGAAGGTCGCGACCTCCAGCACGCGGATATGCGGCATGCCGAGCTGGTCGGCGACCGCCTCGATTGCCTTCTGCGGCAGCCAGCCGCCATTCTGCTCCTGCGCCTTCCACAGCAGCGGGATCACGGCCGAGGCCTGACGGCCCTCCGGATATTTCGCGATCTGGCCGCGAGCCCAGTCAGCGTTCTCGGGCGTGAACGCGAAGTCCTGGGGCTGCTCGGCAGCGGGGGCTAGCCTGCGGTTCGCCATGACGTTTCGACCCGTCTCCTCAGCGGTCCACTTCGCCGAACACGATGTCGAGCGTGCCGAGCACGCAGGACACGTCGGCGAGCAGGTGGCCGCGGCACATCCAATCCATCGCCTGAAGATGGGCGAAGCCCGGAGCGCGGATCTTGCAGCGGTAGGGTTTGTTGGTGCCGTCCGAGACGAGGTAGACGCCGAACTCGCCCTTGGGCGCTTCGACCGCGGCGTAGACCTCGCCCTCGGGCACGTGGAAACCCTCGGTGTAGAGCTTGAAGTGGTGGATGAGCGCTTCCATCGAGCGCTTCATCTCCCGGCGCGGCGGCGGCGCGAACTTGCCGTCGACCGAGGCGATCGGCCCCTGGCCCGCAGGCTCGCGCAGCTTGGCGCAGCACTGCTTCATGATCTTCACGGATTCCCGCATCTCTTCCATGCGGATCACCTGGCGATCGTAGGTGTCGCCGTTCTTCCCCACGGGGATGTCGAAGTCCATCTCCTCGTAGCACTCGTAGGGCTGCGACTTGCGCAGGTCCCACGGGATGCCCGAGCCGCGCACCATCACGCCCGAGAAGCCCCAGGCCATCGCCTCGTCCACCGAGACGATGCCGATATCGACGTTGCGCTGCTTGAAGATGCGGTTGGCCATGACGAGGTTGTCGAGGTCGTCGACCACCTGCAGGAACGGATCGCAGAACGCCTCGATGTCGTCGATCAGCGCGGGCGGCAGGTCCTGATGGACGCCGCCGGGGCGGAAGTAGTTGGCGTGAAGACGAGCGCCGGAGGCGCGCTCGTAGAAGATCATCAGCTTCTCGCGCTCCTCGAAGCCCCACAGGGGCGGCGTCAGCGCGCCGACGTCCATCGCCTGGGTGGTGACGTTGAGGAGGTGGGAGAGCAGCCGCCCGATCTCGCAGAACAGGGTGCGGATGAGCTGGGCCCGGCGCGGCACCTCGATGCCCGCGAGGCGCTCGATCGCGAGACAGAAGGCGTGCTCCTGATTCATCGGCGAGACGTAGTCGAGCCGGTCGAAATAGGGCGTCGCCTGGAGGTAGGTCTTGTGCTCGATCAGCTTCTCGGTGCCGCGGTGAAGCAGACCGATATGCGGATCGACTCGCTCGACCACCTCGCCGTCGAGTTCGAGCACGAGGCGCAGCACGCCGTGCGCCGCCGGGTGCTGCGGCCCGAAATTGATCGAGAAGTTGCGGATGTTGTGCTCAGACATGACCGCAGCCCTCAGCTCGACTTCTTCTCATCGCCCGGAAGCACGTAGTCGGTGCCTTCCCACGGCGACAGGAAGTCGAAGTTGCGGAATTCCTGGGTGAGCTTGACCGGCTCGTAGACGACGCGCCCCTCGTCCTGGTCGTAGCGGACCTCGACGAAGCCGGTGAGCGGGAAGTCCTTGCGCAGGGGATGCCCCTCGAAACCGTAATCGGTCAGCAGCCGGCGCAGGTCGGGATGGCCCGAGAACAGGATGCCGTAGAGGTCGTAGGTCTCGCGCTCGAACCAGTTCGCCGCCGGGAAGACCGGAATGGCGGACGGCACCGGCGTCGCGGCGTCGGTCTGCACCTTCACGCGCACCCGCATGTTATGGCGCAAGGAGAGCAGGTGGTAGACCACGTCGAAGCGGCGCGCCCGCTGCGGGTAGTCGACGCCGCAGATGTCGATGAAGCAGCGGAAGGCGCAGGCCGGATCGTCGCGCAGGTACGTCAGCGCGTAGACGATGTCGCTGCCCTGGACGATCACCGTCAGCTCGCCATGGGTGATGCTCCAGTCGGTGACCGCCGGGCCGAGCGCTCCGGCGATGCGCTCGCCCATGGCCCGCAGCGCATCCTCGCCCTGCGCCGCCGCGACGGTGCGGCGGAGCGTGATGCCGTTGGTGGTGATGGCCTCCATCGCGCCCTCCCTCACCGCTCGATCGTGCCGGTGCGGCGGATCTTCCGCTGCAGCAGCAGCACGCCGTAGAGCAGCGCCTCGGCGCTCGGCGGGCAGCCCGGGACGTAGATGTCGACCGGCACCACCCGGTCGCAGCCGCGCACCACTGAGTAGGAGTAGTGATAGTAGCCGCCGCCATTGGCGCAGGAGCCCATGGAGATGACGTAGCGCGGCTCCGGCATCTGGTCGTAGACCTTGCGCAGGGCCGGGGCCATCTTGTTGGTCAGCGTGCCGGCGACGATCATCACGTCGGATTGCCGCGGCGACCCGCGCGGGGCGAAGCCGAAGCGCTCACAATCGTAGCGCGGCATCGACATCTGCATCATCTCGACGGCGCAGCAGGCGAGACCGAAGGTCATCCACATCAGCGAGCCGGTGCGGGCCCAGTTGATGAGCTCGTCCGCGCTGGTCACGAGGAAGCCGCGGTCGGCCAACTCGCTGTTGATCGACAGGAAGGTCGGATCGTTCGCGCCGATCGGGCGGCCGGTGGCGGGATCGATGATCCCTTTCGGGGCCGGCGCGATGTCGGGCGCGCGGGAGAAGGTCGGAGTCAGGGCCATCTGTGCCTCTGAGCGAGTGCGGAAGGGAAACGACGCGAAGGGAGTCGCGCCGCTAGTCCCATTCGAGGGCGCCCTTGCGCCACTCGTAGACGAAGCCGACGGTGAGGACGCCGAGGAAGACCATCATCGACCAGAAGCCGAACCAGCCGAGCTCCCCGAAGGTGATCGCCCAGGGAAACAGGAAGGCGACCTCAAGGTCGAAGATGATGAACAGGATCGCCACGAGGTAGAAGCGCACGTCGAACTTCATGCGCGCGTCGTCAAACGCGTTGAAACCACACTCGTAGGCGGAGAGTTTCTCGGGATCGGGGCTCGAATAGGCCACGATGAACGGAGCGACCAGCAGCGCCACCGCGATGAACAGCGACACGCCGATGAAGATGATGAGCGGCAGATAATCTGCCAGCAGGCCGGTCATGCCGCACCTCTCATATGGTTGCGCGTGAGGATCATGAACGACGGCCCTCGCGACGGTTTCCGGCGTGCGGAATCCCTCGGGTGGAATTCCTCCAATGCCAGACTGAGCGCGGGCGAGGCTTAGACGAGCCCCCCCGGCGAAACAAGGGCATTGCGCGTCGCACAATCACCTCTTTCGCTGACAGATGGGGGTATCCGTGCATCCGGCCACGGGGCGGATCGGCGCATGCCCTGCCACGCTCGAGCATTGCCATTTCATCCCTGCCATCCCGCCAGCGTCGTTGTTTGGTATCTGGCATACCAGACAGTACGTGAACAAGGGTGCTAAGGCCCGGGCTGAGCCATTTCAAGCTCCGAAGCTGCGCTGCCGTCTCCGAGCTGGGTCGGCTTCGATCAGGCGTTTCAGCCGGTCCCTTCAGGAACCGTCGCCGAACCGTCGTATTCCGCGATTCAGCGGCTTGACAGCCCAAGGCGCCCCACCTAAACCCCGCCTCGTCGCCGACACGAGCCCAGCCGGCCGGCGACGCAGAACGCGGGCGTAGCTCAGTCGGTTAGAGTGCCGGCCTGTCACGCCGGAGGTCGCGGGTTCGAGCCCCGTCGCCCGCGCCATGTTCCCAGTTGCGAACGGGAACTCCTCCTCCAAAACCAGCATCGCTCAGGCTCGACAAGCATTGTTGCTCGTCAGGTCGTTGGACGCCGTCGCCCCCGCGTCTGCGTGGCCGCGATGCCACAGATGATGGCCTCATCCGGCACCGACGACAGGCCGCCGCGGTTTTGCCGCACCATCCGCGGAAGCGGGCGCCTCCCCGTGGCCGCCCGACTCAAATTCGATGCCGAACCTGCGCCTTTCCGCCGTCGCGACATTGATCGCGCTCACGCTCGCCGGGTGCGGCGGGGCTCCGGTGCTCGATGCCGGGACGCCGACGCTGCCCATCATCCTCGACGAGCAGGCGGCGGCCGCAGCGATCTCCCGCTATCGGGCGCAGCACGGGCTCGGACCGGTCTCGCTCGATCGCAGCCTGATCACCGCGGCCTCGTTCCAGGCGCAGGCCAACGCACGGGCCGGTCGGCTCAGTCACGAGATCGCCGGCAGCTTCGACAGCCGCATGGCGAGCGCCGGCTTCGGCAAGCGCTACGCCTCCGAGAACCTGAGCGCGGGCTCAGAAACCTTCGAGCAGGTGCTCGCCCGCTGGAAGGCGTCGCCCGAGCACAATCGCAACATGCTGATGCCGCAGCTGCGCCGGGTCGGCATCGCCCGCGTCGATGCGCCGGCGACGCGCTACAAGCGCTTCTGGGCCCTCGTGATGGCGGCCGATTGAGGGAACGGCCCGAGCTCGACAATTCGAGCCGCCGGCATCACTGGACCTGGGCGAGCAGCGGCTCGATGCGCTTCTGCATGAGCCGGTTGTGCGGCACGCTGCGGGCCGCTTCGAGGTTGTCGCGCTTGTCGCCGATCACGACGAGGGCGACCATGCCCATCATGTAATGCGGCGAGCACCCGAAGACGTGGAGGCCCTCCCTGTCGAACTTGGCCACGGTCTCCGGTCCTACAGCCGACATCACGTAAGTCCGCACCGTCGGGCGCCATGCCCCTGATGATCTCGACATCGTGCCCCTTGTCGGCGGGCACGAACTTGATGCTGTCGCCGGGTTTCAACCGCACGAAGGCGGTATCGAACACCATCATCCCGCCCGCCCGCTGTTCAGCATCTTGACCGAAACGTCGTCGGCCGTCGCCCGCAGGACGTCGCCCGGCCGGGGATGGACCGGGCGGGCCTTTCAAACCCGCGCGGCTGCGTGTAAACGCGGGGCTTGACGATCATCCCAGCGCCTGCGCCCCCTTGGCACCGCCCTCGAACCGGCGGCGCGCGAGGGCGAGCGCGCGCGAACTCGCTTCAAGGCGCTCAATGCCGAAACGCACCGACATCTCCTCCATTCTCATCATCGGTGCGGGCCCCATCATCATCGGGCAAGCCTGCGAATTCGACTATTCCGGTACCCAGGCCTGCAAGGCCCTGCGCGAGGAGGGGTACCGGATCGTCCTGGTGAATTCGAACCCGGCGACGATCATGACCGACCCGGACATGGCCGACGCCACCTATGTCGAGCCGATCACCCCGGAGGTCGTCGCCAAGATCATCGAGAAGGAGCGGCCCGACGCCCTCCTGCCGACCATGGGCGGCCAGACCGCGCTCAACTGCGCGCTCTCGCTCAAGCGCATGGGCGTGCTGGAAAAGTTCGGCGTGCAGATGATCGGCGCCACGGCCGAGGCCATCGACAAGGCGGAGGACCGCAACCTCTTCCGCGACGCGATGACCAAGATCGGTCTTGAGACGCCGAAATCCGCGCTCGCCAACGCCTCCGCCGCCAAGAAGGTCGATCGCGACCGCTATCTCGCCGAGAAGGCGCGGATCGAGGCCGCGCAGTCCGATCCGGCCACCCGCGAGGCGGCGCTCGCCGAGTTCGAGCGGCAGTGGAGCGGCGGCGAAGGCGACCGCCGCCGCCGCTACATCGAGCACGCGCTCGGTCAGGCGCTGATCGCGCTGGCCGAGGTCGGCCTGCCGGCGATCATCCGCCCGTCCTTCACCATGGGCGGCACCGGCGGCGGCATCGCCTACAACCGCGAGGAATTCCTCGAAATCGTCGAGCGGGGCATCGACGCCTCGCCGACCAATGAGGTGCTGATCGAGGAGAGCGTGCTCGGCTGGAAGGAGTACGAGATGGAGGTCGTCCGCGATAAGGCGGACAACTGCATCATCGTCTGCTCCATCGAGAACGTCGATCCGATGGGCGTCCATACCGGCGATTCCATCACCGTCGCCCCCGCGCTGACGCTCACCGACAAAGAGTATCAGGTGATGCGCGACGCCTCGCTGGCGGTTCTGCGCGAGATCGGCGTCGAGACCGGCGGCTCGAACGTGCAGTTCGCGATCGACCCGAAGACGGGCCGGATGATCGTGATCGAGATGAACCCGCGCGTCTCGCGTTCCTCGGCGCTAGCCTCGAAGGCGACCGGCTTCCCCATCGCCAAGGTCGCGGCCAAGCTCGCCGTCGGCTATACCCTCGACGAGATCGCCAACGACATCACCGGCGGGGCGACCCCGGCCTCGTTCGAGCCGACGATCGACTACGTCGTCACCAAGATTCCGCGCTTCGCGTTCGAGAAGTTCCCCGGCGCCGAGCCGACGCTGACCACCGCCATGAAGTCTGTCGGCGAGGCGATGGCGATCGGCCGCTGTTTCGCGGAATCGCTGCAGAAGGCCCTGCGCTCGCTGGAGACGGGGCTGACCGGCCTCGACGAGATCGAGATCGAGGGGCTCGGCAAGGGCGACGACCACAACGCCATCAAGGCTGCGCTCGGCACGCCGACGCCGGATCGGCTGCTCAAGGTCGCCCAGGCCATGCGCCTCGGCATCAGCCACGAGGAGATTCACGCCTCCTGCAAGATCGATCCGTGGTTCCTGGAGCAGCTCCAGGCCATCGTCGATTTGGAGAACCGGGTGAAGACGCACGGTCTGCCCAAGAGCGCGGGCGCCTTCCGCCAGCTCAAAGCGGCCGGGTTCTCCGACGCGCGGCTCGCCGTGCTCGCCGATACCGAGGAAGAGGCCGTGCGCGCCGCCCGCCGCGCCCTCGGGGTGCGGCCGGTCTTCAAGCGGATCGACACCTGCGCCGCCGAGTTCAAGGCGCCGACCGCCTACATGTACTCGACCTACGTCGCACCGTTTGCCGGCCAGACCGCCGACGAGGCGTACCCGTCGGACCGCAAGAAGGTCATCATCCTCGGCGGCGGTCCGAACCGGATCGGTCAGGGCATCGAGTTCGACTATTGCTGCTGCCACGCCTGCTTCGCGCTGACCGAGGCCGGCTACGAGACCATCATGGTCAACTGCAATCCGGAGACGGTCTCGACCGACTACGACACCTCCGACCGGCTCTATTTCGAGCCGCTGACGGCGGAGGATGTGCTGGAGATCGTCGAGACCGAGCGGCAGGCGGGCCAGCTCCACGGCGTGATCGTGCAGTTCGGCGGCCAGACCCCGCTCAAGCTCGCCCGGGCGCTCGAAGGGGCGGGCGTGCCGATCCTCGGCACTTCGCCGGACGCGATCGACCTCGCCGAGGACCGCGACCAGTTCAAGCGGCTCCTCGACAAGCTCGGGCTCAAGCAGCCCAAGAACGGCATCGCCTACTCGGTGGAGCAGAGCCGGCTGGTGGCGGCCGAACTCGGCCTGCCCTTCGTCGTGCGGCCGAGCTACGTGCTGGGCGGGCGCGCCATGGCGATCATCCGCGACGAGGCGCAGTTCGCCGAGTACCTGCTCGGCACCCTGCCGAGCCTGATCCCCTCCGACATCAAGGCGCGCTATCCCAACGACAAGACGGGGCAGATCAACACGGTGCTGGGCAAGAACCCGCTCCTGTTCGACCGCTACCTCTCGGACGCCACCGAGGTCGACGTCGACGCGGTCTGCGACGGGCAGAGCGTGTTCATCGCCGGCATCATGGAGCACATCGAGGAGGCGGGCATCCATTCGGGCGATTCCGCCTGCTCGCTGCCCCCGCGCACCCTGTCGCCGGAGCTCCTCGCCGAGCTGGAGCGCCAGACCAAGGCGATGGCGCTGGCCCTCAAGGTCGGCGGCCTGATGAACGTGCAGTACGCGATCAAGGACGGCGCGATCTACGTGCTGGAGGTGAACCCGCGGGCGTCCCGCACGGTGCCCTTCGTCGCCAAGGTGATCGGCGAGCCGATCGCCAAGATCGCCGCGCGGATCATGGCCGGCGAGCGCCTCGACGGCTTCGGCCTCAAGCCGAAGCAGCTCGACCACATCGCGGTGAAGGAGGCGGTATTCCCCTTCGCCCGCTTCCCCGGCGTCGACGTGCTGCTCGGGCCCGAGATGCGCTCGACCGGCGAGGTGATCGGCCTCGATGCCGGCTTCGGCGTGGCTTTCGCCAAGAGCCAGCTCGGCTCCGGCACGGCGGTGCCGCGCACCGGCACGGTGTTCGTCTCCGTGCGCGACGACGACAAGCCCCGGGTGCTGCCGACGATCCGGCTGCTCTCGGACCTCGGCTTCACCATCCTCGCGACCGGCGGCACGCAGCGCTACCTGGCGGACGAGGGCATCCCGACCGAGCGCATCAACAAGGTGCTGGAGGGCCGTCCCCACATCGTCGATTCGATCAAGAACGGCGACATCGCCCTCGTCATCAACACGACGGAGGGGGCCGGCGCGCTCTCCGACTCGCGCTCGCTCCGGCGGGCGGCCCTCTTGCATAAAGTGCCGTACTACACCACTCTCGCCGGCGCGATGGCGGCGGCCGAGGGGATCAAGGCCTATCTCGAAGGCGATCTCCAGGTGCGTGCCTTGCAGGAATACTTCGCGGCCTAAATAGACGTTCGTGTGCCGGGCGGCCCGCCGAGCGGAGGCGGGCGGCCCGGGGCCACACAATCGAGAGCCGTTATCCCGGCCCGGAAGGAGTGTTTCGCTCCGGCCGGGCCTCTTCATTGTGGCGCGAGACCATGAGCATCGACAAGCTTCCCATCACGGCCCGCGGCTACGCAGCCCTCGAGGAGGAGCTGAAGCAGCGCCAGCAGGTGGAACGTCCCCGGATCATCCAGGCGATCTCTGAGGCGCGTGCGCTGGGCGACCTGTCCGAGAACGCCGAGTACCACGCCGCCAAGGAGGCCCAGTCCCACAACGAGGGCCGTGTGCTCGAACTCGAGAGCATGATCGCGCGGGCCGAGATCATCGACACCTCGAAGCTATCGGGCTCCAAGATCAAGTTCGGCGCCCGGGTGAAGCTCGTGGACGAGGACACCGAGGAGGAGAAGACCTACCAGCTCGTCGGCGAGCCGGAGGCGGATGTGCGCGAGGGCCGCGTCTCGATCTCCTCGCCCATCGCCCGCGCCCTGATCGGCAAGGCGGTCGGCGACACGGTGGAGGTCACCACGCCCGGCGGCGGCAAGTCCTACGAGGTCGTCGCCGTCGAGTGGGGAGCCTGACCCTTTGCGCGCCGCCGGCCTCGCGGCCCTAATCGGACTCCTCGCCGGGATCGCTCCCGCCCCGGCGCAGGCGTTCGACCGGTTCGGCAGCATCGCCGTCGATGTGCGGCCGTTGCAGGCCTATGCGCGAGGCCCGCAGACGGAAGCGCTGCGGGTGGATCTGACCGAGGCGCTGCGGCGCAGCTTCGCCGACCGCATGGTGCGCGGCGGACCGACCCTGGTGGTGCGCGTGAGCGGCCTCTCGCTCAACCCCTATGTCGGCGGCGAGGGTTTCGGCCGCGGCGGAAGCCTCGGTGGCGGCGGCACGACCGACCACCTCGACGGCGAAGCCCTGCTGGTCGGGCGTGGGGGAGAGATCCTCGCGCGCCACCCGCAGCTGTCGGCCCTGCCCGCCAGTTCCGGCGGCGCGTGGTACGATCCGGCTTCCGAGCGGCGGCGGGTCGCGGCCCTTGCCGAGCACTACGCGCAATGGCTGCGGCGGCAGCTCCCGGCTCAGTAATCCGGGGCCCGTGAGATCGAAGGTGTGCGTCGCGTGAACGAACAAGGGCCGGTGAAGGCCGACGGCAGCGTACCGCCGGAACTCGCGCGGGCCCGCACCTGGATTCTCACGGATGGCAAGGCCGGCGACGAGAACCAGTGCATCGGCATCGCCGAGGCGCTGGGCCTTACCTACGAGACACGGCGGATTCCGGACGGACGGCCCCTGACCTGGATGGCCCCCTGGGGACCGATCGATCCGCGGGACGCGCCGGGCCGGGCCGGCGGCCTGTTGCAGGGCCCGCTCCCCGATGTTCTGATCGCGTCGGGACGGCGCGCCGTGCCCTATCTGCGCGCCGTGCGCGGCGCCTCGGGCGGCAGGACCTTCACCGCCTTCCTCAAGGATCCGCGCACCGGCCACGACACGGCGGATTTCATCTGGGTTCCCGATTACGACGACCTGCGCGGGCCCAACGTCTTCACCACACTCACCGCGCCGCACCCTGTCTCCCGCGCCCGGCTCGATGCCGCCCGCACGACCCCCGATCCACGGCTCGCTCGGCTGCCCTGGCCGCGCATCGCCGTGCTGATCGGCGGGGACAGCCGGCATCTGCGCTACCGCAAAGCCGACATGCAGCGGCTCGTGCGCGATCTCACTAAGCTCGCCGAGGGCGGCTGCTCGCTGATGCTGACGGTGTCCCGGCGCACGCCGCCGGACCTGCGCGCGGCCCTGGAAAACCTCGTGAAGGACAAGGGCGGCTTCTTCTGGGACGGCAGCGGCGAGAACCCTTACGTCGGCATGCTGGCGATCGCCGACCACATCGTCGTCACCTCGGATTCCGCCAACATGGTCGGCGAGGCCGCCAGCACCGGCGTGCCGCTCCTGCTGTTCGACCTGCCGCGCACCTATATCCGGCACAGGCGGATGTTCGCGGGCCTTGCCATGGCCGGCGCGCTGAAGCCCTTCATCGGGCGCCTGGAGGCTCTGCGCTACGCCCCGATCGACGCGACGCCGGAGATCGCCGCGGCCCTGGCCGAGGCTTACGTGCAGCATCGCCGGCGCTTCGCGGCGGGGGGATCGGACAAGGATCGGACCGCGTCGGCCTTGATCGCGCCTCCGCGCGGATCGCTCTGAGGCGGCGGCCGGACGAGACGGGACGTTCTCACGCGTCCCGATCCTCGGAAGGAAATATTTGCCCGCGTCGTGCAGGATCGGACGCGACGGAACACAGGACGAGTGGACGGCCGGCCCTTCGGAGACCGCCCGTCCCTGACAGGAGACGGCACAGATGGCGCACACCCATGCGAGGCTCGTGATCATCGGCTCGGGGCCGGCCGGGTACACCGCCGCGATCTACGCCGCCCGCGCCATGGTCGAGCCCCTGCTGATCTCGGGCTTCCAGCCCGGCGGCCAGCTGATGATCACCACCGACGTCGAGAACTATCCGGGCTTTGCCGAAGCGATCCAGGGGCCCTGGCTGATGGAGCAGATGCGTCTCCAGGCCGAGCATGTCGGCACGAAGATCGTCTCGGAGTACATCACGAAGGTCGATCTCAAGGTGCGTCCGTTCCGGCTCGAGGCCGATTCCGGCGAGACCTACACCTGCGACGCCCTGATCATCGCCACGGGCGCCCAGGCGAAGTGGCTCGGCCTGCCCTCGGAGGCGAAGTTCCAGGGCTTCGGCGTCTCGGCCTGCGCCACCTGCGACGGCTTCTTCTTCCGCGGCAAGGATGTGACCGTGGTCGGCGGCGGCAACACCGCGGTCGAGGAAGCCCTGTACCTCGCCAACCTCGCCAAATCCGTCACCGTGATCCACCGCCGCGGCGAGTTCCGGGCCGAGCGCATCCTGCAGGAGCGCCTGTTCAAGCACGCCAACGTCTCGGTGAAGTGGCACCACGCGGTGGAAGAGATCTGCGGCTCCGACACGCCGCCCTCGGTGACGCATCTGCGCCTGAAGGACCTGCGCTCCGGCGAGATCGTCGAGCAGCCCACCGACGGCCTGTTCGTCGCCATCGGCCACCAGCCCGCCACCGCGATCTTCGAGGGCCAGTTGCCGATGCGGCACGGCGGCTACATCACCGTGACGCCGGGCACGACCGCGACCGAGATCCCGGGCGTGTTCGCAGCGGGCGACGTCACCGACGACGTCTACCGTCAGGCGATCACGGCGGCCGGAATGGGCTGCATGGCGGCGCTGGAGGCGGAGAAGTTCCTGGCCAATCTCGATGTCGGCGAGAGCCCGGCCAAAGCCGCCGCCGAGTAAGCCGCCGACCCGGCGCCCCGCGGGCACGGACCCGTCCGCCCTCGCGGGGCCGCAGGCCCCGAGTGTTTCGCGGGCATTTCAAGTACTGTCCAAAACAACGCCCTTTTCGCCATCATGTCGGACACGGTGACCGACGGGGAACAGATGCTGTCGAAGCATTGAAGACGTTGTTTGATACGCATTTCCCTGTTGATGGCGAAAATGACGCAACCAAATCGCAAGGTTGCCGTCATAACCTGAATGCTGCGGGAGCCAGCAGGTTACGCGAGGACGCCTTTCGTCGGGCACGGCGGGGCAACAGACTGGCGTCGTGCAACGCCCGAAGGTTGTGGTCCCCCGTGATGGGTTGACCGCGACGGGCCGACCTCGACGGGCGGGAGTGACGGCCTTGGATTGGGACAAGATCCGGATTTTCCTCAACGTCGCGGAAGCCGGCAGCTTCACGCGGGCGGGCGACGACATCGGGCTCAGCCAGTCGGCGGTGAGCCGGCAGATCAGCGCCCTCGAGCGCGAGCTGAAGGCGCCGCTGTTCCACCGGCATGCCCGCGGCCTGATCCTGACCGAGCAGGGCGACCTGCTGTTCCGCGCCGCCCGCGACATGAAGCTCCGGCTGGAGAACACCCGCGCCCGTCTTGTCGAGACCAGCGAGCGCCCCTCGGGCGACCTGCGGGTGACGACGACGGTGGGGCTGGGCACCTCGTGGCTGTCGCAGCGCGTCTCCGAGTTCCTCGACCTCTACCCGGATGTGCGCATCGAGCTGGTGCTCACCAACGAGGAACTGGACCTCGCCATGCGCGAGGCCGACATCGCCATTCGCATGCGCCGGCCGGCCCAGCCGGATCTGATCCAGCGCCGGCTGTTCACGGTGCATTACCACGCCTTCGCGAGCCCCGATTACGTCAAGCGCTTCGGCGAGCCCAAGACCATCGCCGACCTCGACGAGCACCGCCTCGTCTCCTTCGGCGGCAACGAGCCGTCCTACCTGCTCGCCACCCACTATCTCGCCAGCATCGGCCGCGAGGGCGACGACCGCCGCCCGGTCCACTTCACCGTCAACAACATCGCCGCGCTCCACAAGGCGATGGAGGCGGGCATAGGCGTCGGCATCCTGCCGGACTACGCCGTCGACGGGAACGAGAGCCTGGTCCAGGTGCTGCGCGAGAGCGAGATGCCGACGATGGAGAGCTATCTCGTCTATGCCGAGGAGATGCGCTCGGTCGCCCGCGTCCAGGCGTTCCGCGATTTCCTCGTCAACAAGGCGCAGCGCTGGACTTATTGAAGCGTGGCCGGGCCGCCGGCCGACAAGCGCCCTTGTCGCGCCCCGACTCCCTCGTCTAAGACCGCCCATCCCGCCGGGCGGTTCGCGAAGCCTCCGGCCGACGAAGCCGGACGGCATGATCGCGATCCACTGCCTCAACGGGCCGAACCTCAACCTCCTCGGCACGCGCGAGCCCGGCATCTACGGCGCGGCGACCCTCGCCGATATCGAGCAGAGCCTGCGGGAACGCGCAGCCCGCCTCGATATCGCCCTGACCTTCCGTCAGACGAATCACGAGGGCGAACTGGTGACGTTCGTGCAGGAGGCGGGGGCCGCCGGAGCCGGGGTGCTCATCAACGCCGCCGCCTACACGCACACATCGATCGCACTGCGCGATGCGATCAAGGGCGCGGGGGTGACGGCGGTGGAAATCCACCTCTCGAACGTCCATGCCCGCGAGGAATTCCGGCACGTATCGCGGATCGCCCCGGTCTGCGCCGGTGTGATTTCGGGTTTCGGTCCCCACAGCTACATTGTCGGGCTCGATGCCCTCGCCCATCTCCTGCGCGGACAGCTCCCGTCCGCCTCCTGACGTGAACCAAGAGCCGATGGCCAAGAACGAACCCTTCGATCCCGAACTGGTGCGCGAGCTCGCCCGGATGGTCGCCGAGACCGATCTGAGCGAGATCGAGGTCGAGAAGGGTGACTTGCGCATCCGCGTCGCCCGCAGGATCGAGGCGGTCTCGGTTCAGGTCGCGCCCGCCGCCCCGGCCGCGGTAGCGGCGGCAGCGCCCGTCGCCGTCCCCCCCGCCGCCATGGCGCCCGCGCCCGCCAAATCCGGCGCCGGCCATCCCGGCGCGGTCCCCTCCCCCATGGTCGGCACCGCCTATCTGCGGCCGTCCCCCGACGCGAAGCCGTTCATCGAGATCGGCACCAAGGTCCAGGCCGGCGACAAGCTGCTGCTGGTCGAGGCGATGAAGACCTTCAATGAAATCGTCGCGCCCCGCGCCGGTACGGTGACCGCGATCTTCGTCGAGGACGGGATGCCGGTCGAGTACGGCGAAGCCCTCCTCGTTCTCGAGTAGCCTCCCCGCGATGTTCGACAAGATCCTGATCGCCAACCGCGGCGAGATCGCGCTTCGCATCCTGCGGGCGGCCAAGGAGCTCGGTATCGCCACCGTCGCGGTCCACTCGACCGCCGATGCCGACGCCATGCATGTGCGGCTCGCCGACGAGAGCGTCTGCATCGGCCCGCCGGCCGCCCGCGACAGCTACCTGAACATTCCCTCGATCATCGCCGCCTGCGAGATCACCGGGTCGGATGCCGTCCATCCGGGTTACGGCTTCCTGTCGGAGAACGCCCGCTTCGCCGAGGTTCTGGCGCATCACAATATCGGCTTCATCGGCCCCAAGGCCGAGCATATCCGGGTGATGGGCGACAAGATCGAGGCCAAGCGCACCGCCAAGCGCCTCGGCATCCCCTGCGTGCCGGGCTCGGAGGGCGGCGTCTCCGACCCCGACGAGGCCAAGCGGGTCGCCGCCGAGATCGGCTATCCGGTTCTGGTGAAGGCGGCCTCCGGCGGCGGCGGGCGCGGCATGAAGGTCGCCCGCTCGGAAGCCGAGCTGGAGCAGGCCCTCGACATGGCCCGCACCGAGGCCAAGGCCGCCTTCGGCGACGACGCGGTCTACCTCGAGAAGTACCTGACCAAGCCGCGCCACATCGAGGTGCAGATCCTCGGCGACGGGCGCGGCGGCGCCGTGCATCTGGCCGAGCGCGACTGCTCGCTCCAGCGCCGTCACCAGAAGGTCTGGGAAGAGGGCGGCTCGCCCGCGCTCAACGCCGAAATGCGGGCCGAGATCGGTGGCATCTGCGCCAACGCGATGCGTGAACTGAGCTATCTCGGCGCCGGCACCATCGAGTTCCTCTACGAGGACGGGCGGTTCTACTTCATCGAGATGAACACCCGCATCCAGGTGGAGCATCCCGTCACCGAGATGATCACCGGGATCGACCTCGTGAACGAGCAGATCCGGGTCGCGGCCGGCGGCGGCCTGTCGGTGGGGCAAGAAGACATCAGGGTCGAGGGCCATGCCATCGAGTGCCGGATCAATGCCGAGCACCCGTCGACCTTCCGCCCCTCGCCGGGGCTGATCACCTATTTCCATCCGCCGGGCGGTCTCGGCGTGCGGGTCGATTCGGCCGCCTTCCAGGGCTACCGGATCCCGCCGCACTACGACTCGCTGATCGGCAAGCTGATCGTGCACGGGCGCACCCGCAACGAGTGCCTGATGCGCCTGCGCCGGGCGCTCGACGAGTTCGTGGTCGACGGCATCGACACGACGCTGCCGCTGTTCCGCACGCTGGTGCGCAACGCCGACGTCCAGAACGGTCAGTACGACATCCACTGGCTCGAGAGCTTCCTCGCCCGCGAGGAGGCCGCCGGCGTCGAGCTGCGGCGCTGAGAGGACAGGGCTCAACGCCCTGTCACGCCCGCCTCCTCGTCACGCCTGCGCCCGAGTGCCGGCTGGCGCTCGGGCCGGGAGCGCGCGACAACGCTCCGATGCACGACAGGCATCCCGTGGACATCACGCCCGACATCCTGCTCAAGGCCTATGCCGCCGGGATCTTCCCGATGGCCGAGGATGCGGATGATCCGACGATCTACTGGGTCGAGCCCCGGGCCCGCGGCGTGCTGCCCCTCGACCGCTTCCACGTTCCCCGCCGGCTCGCCCGCACCGTGCGCTCCGACCTGTTCGAGGTCGTGAGCGACCGGGATTTCGACGCGGTGATCGACGGCTGCGCCGCCCCGCGCCGGGACACCACCCGCACCTGGATCAACGCCCGCATCCGCGATCTCTACGGTGCCCTGTTCGATCTCGGCCATTGCCACACGATCGAGGTCTACCACGAGGGGCGGCTCGCGGGCGGGCTCTACGGCGTGTCCCTCGGAGCCGCCTTCTTCGGCGAGAGCATGTTCCACGAGGTGCGCGACGCCTCGAAGGTCGCCCTGGTCCACCTCGTGGCCCGGCTCCGCGCGGGCGGCTACCGGCTCGCCGATACGCAGTTCCTGACGGAGCACCTGAGCCAGTTCGGCGTCGAGGAGGTGCCGCGCCACATCTACAAGCGCCAGCTCGCCGCCGCGATCACCGAGCGGGCCGAGTGGGGCCCGCGCGACCGGGGCTTTCGCGGCACCGAAGCCCTGGCCGCCCTCGGGATTGGCAGCACCCACCCATAGTCGAGGCTTCGAAAGGACGCGTCCCTTCGCGGGTTCAGGACAGAGCCCTGGCGACGACCGGGCGATCCCGTCTGAATCCCGGATTCGTCCTCATCCCGAGATCGGTTCGAGTCTCAGCAGCCGGTGGGCGAGCGCGGCGGCGGCCTGGGGGTCGGTGCGCACCGCCTCGCCGACCATGCCGTCGATGGCGAGCGAGGCGATGCCGTGGACCAGCGCCCAGGATCGCAGGGCTTCCTCCGCCGCCGCGGCCGCCGGCACCAGCGTCGCGACCCGGTCGGACAGCACCGCGTAGGCCGCGGCGGAGGCTTCGCACAGGGCTTGAGGCCGCGCTCCGCCCGAGCGGGCCGAGAACATCAGGCGGAATAGGCCGGGCTGGGCGCAGGCGAAGGCGACGTAGGCCTGCCCTTGAGCGTACAGCGCATCCCGTTTCGTTTCCTCGCCCTCCCCTGCCCTGTCGGCCGCCTCCAGCGCCGCACGCAGCCGCTCGAACCCGATCGTCGCCACCGCCGCGAGCAGGGCGTCCTTGTCGGGGAAGTGCCGGTAGGGCGCCATGGCCGAGACGCCGGCCCGCCGCGCCGCCTCGCGCAATCCGAGGGCGGACGCATCGCCGCCCTCCTCCAAGATCGACAGGCCGGCCGCGACCAGCGCCTCGCGCAGTTCGCCATGGTGATAACCGCCCTTGGCGGGATTCGGCTCGCGCTCGAATGTTGACACTGTAAGCAAGAGACCTATGATTACACCGTAAACATGGAGTGGATGCCATGCCGATGACGGACGAGCAAGCGGGCGCGAGCCGCCGGCCCCGGCGGGACTCGGTCGACCTCTCGGCCTATCCCGGCCTCGTGGTGGTCTATCTCGGCTTCCGGGTCAGCCGGCTGCGGGGCTTGCTGGCGCTGCTCGGCATCGGGCGTGGCCTGGCGCGCGTGCAGCGGGAGATGCCCGACGGGCTGCTCGCACACGAGAACCTCGTCTACGGCCTCAACCATATCGGGATGCGACAGTACTGGCGCGATCTCGAGAGTCTGGAGGCCTTCACCCGCTCTGACCCGCACAAGACGTGGTGGCGGGATTTCAGCCGCGATGCCGCCGGAAACGGTTTCTGGCACGAGGCCTACCGCCTCTCCGGCGGGATGGAGGCGATCTATGTCGGCATGCCGCGCCCGGTCGGGCTCGGCACCTTCGCCGCCGCCCGCCAGCCGGACGGACCGTTCATGACCTCGCGGCAGCGGCTGGCTTCGTAGGAGACGTCCGGAGCATCCGACCTGATGGCATCAGGCCGGTTCGTCGGAATGCGCTCTAGAGCATCATCCCGAAAGGTGGTTTCCGGCTTTCGGAAAAAGATGATGCAAAAACAATAGCCTAGCGCATCGTGCTGGATCCGATATCCAGCACGATGCGCTAGCGGAAGATCGCGTCGAAGATCGATTGCGGCTCGCGCGGAGGCGGCGGGGCCGGCGCAGGGCCCTCGTTGTTCGGGAAGAATTTCCGCGAGGGCTTCTGCTTGGGCTGGACCGGCACGCCGCGCGGGCCCTCGACGTCCACTTGGCCGTTCTGGTTGACCTGTTGCGCCGTCTTGGTCGGGTCCACGCCCTTCTTCTTCGGCTTCTCCTGGCGGGAAGCGAGCGCGGGCACGTCCTCCTGCTCCTTGGCCTCGGCGATCACGTCGGTGCCGCCCTTACAATCGGTCAGCCACACGTCGTAGATCGGGTGCTCGATGGCGTGGAGCCCCGGACTCGCCGCGAACATCCAGCCCGTGAAGATGCGCCGGTACTTGCTGTCGAGCGTCACCTCGTCGACTTCGAGGAAGGCCGTGGTCTTCGGCGTCTCGGTGGGCGGGCGCGAGTAGCAGACCCGCGGCGTGAGTTGCAGGGCGCCGAACTGCACCGTCTCGTCGATGGAGACCTCGAAGGTCACGATCCGGCCGGTGATCTTGTCGAGGCCGGAGAACACCGCGGTCGGGTTCTTGATCTTGTCGGCGGAGGCCGGCAGCGCGGACAGGATCAGCGCCAGCGTGCCGAGCGCGGTCCGGCGCAGAACGGTAGCGGGGATGCGGCTCAAGGCGCCCTCTTGAGTCTGGAGCCGGCCGTCGCGGCCGGGGAACGTCCGGCCGTTCCAACACCCGAAGGGTGGTGGAAAAAGGGCGGCCGGACCGTCCCTCCTAGTTCCGCACCGGCTTGGCGCCAATCGACATGCGGAAGATCGTCGTCGGAAACGCAATCTTCGACGTGCCGCCGTTCATGCCCTTGCTGCGGTTCATCTGCGCCGCCGGAAGCCAGAGGCCGCCCTCCTCGTCGATCCACATCGCATCGACCCAGACCAGCCGCGGGTCCTGCACCAGGGTGCTCTGCGTGCCGTCGGGCGCGAATTTCAGGATCCGCAGATTGTCGGTGTCGGAGGCGTAGATATTGCCCTCGGCATCGATCGCCGTGCCGCCGGTCGAGACGGTGGCGGCGAACAGCGCGACATGCTTGCCTCGCTCTGCATCGCTCACATTCGCATCGTCGAGCCACCTGGTCTCGATCCGATAGAGCGGGCCGGTGCAGGCTTGGTAGGTGAACCACTTGCCGTCCGGCGAGACTTCGAGCTGGTCGGCATGGATCGCGATCGGCTTGTCCTTCGCGTCGAGCAGCACCTTGTTCTCGCCGGTGAGCGGGCGCTGCGCCACCGTCGAGGGATGCCCGTCGAGCACGCGCCGGAGCGTGCCGTCGTCGAGGTCGAGCACGAGGATGCCGGGCTGGCCGGCATCGGTCAGGTAGACCTTGCGGCCGTTGAAGCGGAAATCGTCGATGAAGCTCTTGTCCGTGGTCGCCTTCTCCAGCGGGAAGACCTTGCGGACCTTGTTGGCCGAGAGGTCGATCTGCACGAGCTTCGGCCCGCCGGGCAGCGGCGCCCCGCCGAGTTCGGCCGCGCCCTTGTCGATCACCCAGAGATCGCCGTCCGGACCGATGCGGATGGCGTTGACGCCGACGAAGGCCTTGGACGCGTCCTCGCCGGTCTTCCAGCCGTTCCAGGCCGCGTCCGGATAGGGCACCGGCTTGCCGTCCACCCACTCACCGAGCTCGATCCCCTTGTCCTTCTGCTGGCGCTGGAAGGGGGAGAACAGCCGCCCGTCCTTCGAGCGGGTGATGCCGTTGAAGACGAGGTTTTCGGATTTCAGGACCGGCGTCAGTTCGGCCTGCGCCTGCGCATCGGCCTCCTGAGCCTGCACGGCGCCGGTGCCGAGGCACAGCAGCAGGGCCAACGTCGTCGCTCGCATGGGTTTCGCCCTTCATCCTTCGATGGAGGGACAAGGCCCGACGCGGCGATCCGTTCACCGGCAAGCCGGCGCAGTACCCGAGCGATCAGGACGCCCGAAAAGGAGCTACTCGCCCGGCGTCCACGGCACGTAGTCGCCGGTCGCGGCGGGCCGTGCGCCCCAGGAGAGCTGCGAGCCTTTCGGCCGGTAGGCCGCCGCCGTGCCCGTGAGGTTCTCCTCGTGGGCCTTCTGCCACTCGCGGGGCTTGTAATCCTCCTCGCTCGGAGGCGTGTCGCCGTTGTGGCACAGCCACGCGCGCCAGCCCGGCGGCACGCGGGAGGCGTCGGCGTAGCCGTTATAGACCACCCAGCGCCGCTCCGGGCCGACCGAGCGGTCGATCAGCGGGCCGAGCGCCTTGTAGTACTTGTTGCCGAGTTCGTCCGAACCGACGAACTGGCCGCTGCGCGCCGTGTAGAGCGCGAGCGACATCGTCTGCCCGTTCCACCACGTGAAGATGCGCAGCAGCGTGTCCTTGAGGGCCATGGTTCCTCCGGCAAGCGACGGGTCCGCGGCGCCGTCGCCGGGCCGTTATGGTCGTCACGCGGGCGCGAGTCCAGCACCCCGCGCCGCTGTCGCATTTTCGGCACGCTCCGCCTGTCTCGCGCGCCCGTTAACCCTGTTCGGCCCCGTTATGGGCAGCCGGAACCGTGCTGTCGCCTGTGGACCGAAAAAATTTCCCGGCGGATTCGATGAAGCCGAAAGGCCACTTAGCGAACCGTTCCGGATATCCACAGGATTATCCTGCAGAACACAACATCTAGCGCGGAACACGGGTAGCCGGCACTAGTTATTGACGCAGATGGCCACCCGGACGTAAGGTCCGGGCATCGCTTCGGACGGTTCGGCGGGGTTTGCGAAAGACCCCGTTTCCGCGTGACGGACAGGCTCCCAACGCATCGCATGCGGGGCCACGAACCGGCCGAGGGCATTCCGGCTTTTCATCCATGAACCGCGGCCCGCGCCGCGGCACGGGGTCGCTTGGCTCCGAGGGAGAGGGATTCATGCGGTTCGAGCGGCGCTACACCACGGCAGGCCAGTCTCCCTACGCGTCCATCGCCTTCCGCAAGGCGGTGAGCGAGATCCGCAACCCGGACGGCTCGATCGTCTTCCGGCTCGACGGCATTTCCGTGCCCGAGAGCTGGAGCCAGGTCGCCGCCGACGTCCTGGCCCAAAAGTATTTTCGCAAGGCCGGCGTCCCCGCCCGCCTGAAGCGGGTCGAGGAGAACAGCGTTCCCTCCTTCCTGTGGCGCTCCGTGCCGGACGAGGCCGCGCTCGGCGCGCTGCCCGAGGAGGAGCGCTTCGTCTCCGAGATTTCGTCGACCCAGGTGTTCGATCGCCTGGCCGGCTGCTGGACCTACTGGGGCTGGAAGGGCGGCTACTTCTCCTCGGAGGAAGACGCCTCGGCCTTCATGGACGAGCTGCGCTTCATGCTCGCCCGCCAGATGGTGGCGCCGAACTCGCCGCAATGGTTCAACACCGGCCTGCACTGGGCCTACGGCATCGACGGCCCGAGCCAGGGCCATTTCTACTGCGACCCGAAGACCGGCGCGCTGACGAAGTCGGCCACGGCCTACGAGCACCCGCAGCCGCATGCCTGCTTCATCCAGTCGGTGCAGGACGACCTCGTCAACGAGGGCGGCATCATGGACCTGTGGGTGCGTGAGGCCCGCCTGTTCAAGTACGGCTCCGGCACCGGCTCGAACTTCTCGATGCTGCGCGCCGAGAACGAGCGGCTCGGCGGCGGCGGCAAGTCGTCGGGCCTGATGTCCTTCCTCAAGATCGGCGACCGCGCGGCGGGCGCGATCAAGTCCGGCGGCACCACGCGGCGGGCCGCCAAGATGGTCATCGTCGATATCGACCACCCCGATATCGAGGCCTTCATCGACTGGAAGGTGAAGGAGGAGCAGAAGGTCGCCGCGCTGGTGACTGGCTCCAAGGTCGTCTCGAAGCACCTCACCGCGGTGATGAAGGCCTGCATCCAGTGCGAGGCGGAAGGCGACGCCTGCTTCGACGCCGAGCGCAACCCGGCGCTCAAGCGCGAGATCAAGGCCGCCCGCAAGGCGATGGTGCCCGACGCCTACATCAAGCGCGTCGTGCAGTTCGCCCGCCAGGGCTTCACCAAGATCGAATTCCCCGTCTACGACACCGATTGGGATTCGGAGGCCTACCTCACCGTTGCCGGCCAGAACTCCAACAACTCGGTCTCGCTGACCGACACATTCCTGCGCGCCGTCGAGACCGACGACGACTGGAGCCTGACCTCGCGCACCACGGGCAAGGTCACCAAGACCGTGAAGGCGCGCGAGCTGTGGGAGAAGATCGGTGAGGCCGCCTGGGCGTCCGCCGATCCGGGCCTGCACTTCAACACCACGATGAACGACTGGCACACCTGCCCGACCGGCGGGCGGATCCGGGCCTCGAACCCGTGCTCCGAGTACATGTTCCTCGACGACACGGCCTGCAATCTCGCCAGCGCCAACCTGCTGACGATGTACGACCGGCAGTCGAAGCATTTCGACACGCAAGCCTTCGAGCACCTCAACCGGCTCTGGACGGTGGTGCTCGAGATCTCGGTGATGATGGCGCAGTTCCCCTCGAAAGAGATCGCCGAGCTTTCCTACAAGTACCGCACGCTGGGCCTCGGCTACGCCAATATCGGCGGCCTGCTGATGACCATGGGCCTGCCCTACGACTCGGATCAGGGCCGGGCGCTGGCCGGCGCGCTCACCGCGATCATGACGGGCGTGGCCTACGCCACCTCCGCCGAGATGGCGGCCGAACTCGGGACCTTCGAGGCCTACCCCGAGAACGCCGACCACATGCTGCGGGTGATCCGCAACCACCGCCGGGCGGCGCATGGCGAGGCCACGGGCTACGAGGGCCTCAACGTCGCCCCCGTGCCGCTCGACCACGCCAACATCCCGCAGGCCGATATCGGCGCCCATGCCCGCGCCGCCTGGGACCGCGCACTGTCTCTCGGCGAGCAGCACGGCTACCGCAACGCGCAGGCCACGGTGATCGCGCCGACCGGCACGATCGGCCTCGTGATGGATTGCGACACCACCGGCATCGAGCCCGACTTCGCCCTGGTGAAGTTCAAGAAGCTCGCCGGCGGCGGCTACTTCAAGATCATCAACCGCGCCGTGCCGGACGCCCTGCGGGCACTCGGCTACCGCGAGAGCGAGATCGCCGAGATCGAGGCCTACGCCGTCGGCCACGGCTCGATGGGCCAGGCGCCCGCGATCAACCCCGGTTCGCTTCGCGCCAAGGGCTTCTCGGACGACAAGATCGCCGCGGTGGAAGCGGGCCTGAAATCGGCCTTCGACATCAAGTTCGTGTTCAACCGCTGGACGCTCGGCGACGACTTCTTGAAGGACACCCTCAAGGTGCCGGCGGAGAAGCTCGCCGACCCGACCTTCGAGCTGCTGCCGTTCCTCGGCTTCACCAAGAAGGAGATCGAGGCCGCCAACACCCATGTCTGCGGGGCGATGACCCTGGAGGGCGCGCCGCACCTCAAGCGCGAGCACTACGCGGTGTTCGACTGCGCCAACCCGTGCGGCCGCACCGGCAAGCGCTATCTCTCGGTCGAGAGCCACATCCGCATGATGGCGGCGGCGCAGCCCTTCATCTCGGGGGCGATCTCCAAGACCATCAACATGCCCAACGACGCCACGGTCGAGGATTGCAAGGCGGCCTACCTGCTGTCCTGGCGCCTCGCGCTCAAGGCCAACGCCCTCTACCGCGACGGCTCGAAGCTGTCGCAGCCCCTCAACGCCGCCCTGATCGCGGACGACGAGGACGAGGCGGAGGACGCGCTCGAGGCGATCATCCAGGCGCCGGCCGCGGCCAAGGCGGCGGCCGCAGCCGAGAAGATCGTCGAGCGGGTGATCGAGCGCGTGGAACGCATTCGGTCGCGTGAAAAGATGCCGGACCGGCGCAAGGGCTACACCCAGAAGGCGGTGGTGGGCGGACACAAGGTCTATCTGCGCACCGGCGAATACGACGACGGGCGCCTCGGCGAGATCTTCATCGACATGCACAAGGAAGGCGCGACCTTCCGCTCGCTGATGAACAACTTCGCCATCGCGATCTCGCTCGGCCTCCAATACGGCGTGCCGCTGGAGGAATACGTCGAGGCCTTCACCTTCACCCGCTTCGAGCCGGCGGGCTTCGTGCAGGGCAACGACGCGATCAAGAACGCGACCTCGCTGCTCGACTACGTGTTCCGCGAACTGGCGGTGTCCTATCTGGGACGGACGGATCTGGCCCACGTCAACCCGGCCGAGATCGGCGGCACGGTGCTCGGCGGCGGCGAGGGCGACACCACCCGCGAGTCGGGGAAGCCCGCTCCGGCCGCCTCGGCCATCGTCTCCCGCGGCCTGCTGCGCGGCTCGGCCGACCGGCTCACCCTGATCCAGGGCGGTCCGGGCGGCGCCACGACGGGGGTCGCCGCAGCGGCCACGGGCCAGTCGGCCCCCGCCGGCGGAACGGTCCACGCGGTGCGGGGCGCGACGGCGCTCAAGGCGGAGCCGCAGAGCGTCGGCAGCATCGAGACCCTGCCCTTCGCCAAGCCGGAGCCCAAGGCCGAGCGCAGCGTCGCGGATCGGCGAGCCGAGGCGAAGATGAAGGGCTATGTCGGCGAAGCCTGCCCCGAATGCGCGAACTTCACGCTCGTCCGCAACGGCACCTGCCTGAAGTGCGACACCTGCGGCTCGACCACCGGATGCTCGTGAACCGCGCTCCGACCGTGGTGTATGTGGAGGGCGGCATAAGTTGAGCACCGCTCAAGGCAAGAGTTGCCATGCGACTCGCTCAATTATCAGTCTTCAAACTAGCGAGTGCTGAGTCGCCAGCGAGTTGGCGGACATTTGGGACGGTACTGGCAAGGAGGGCGCCTGATCGGCGCCCTCCCCATGTCAATGAGAACAAATCAGATACGTCCAAGCTTGAGGCGGAGTGGCTTCGGACCGCACTTCGCCAAAATCGGATCCAAGGAGTGATACCGTTTCCGGCTGATTGACTCGGGGTTGATTCGCACTGAAGCAGCCTGGGGTTCGCCTTCGCATCTTCTTGCGGAGGCGGACATGGCTCACATCGCCGAACATCTGAGCGTCGAGGAGTTGGCGCGGCGGGCCCGCACCAGCGCGGACGCCCGACCTCGCCGACGGAGATCATTTCGAGCGGATCGCTGTCGCGGGTCTACAATTCCACGCTGCGCCCGAGATCGGCTCGGCCTCGACCAGGGCCGCGAGCTTCGGGCCTGATACGCAAGAGCGTGGCGGCCCGCGCGGCGACACGACGGGCGCAACGGCACTCTGGCCTCCCGGCGACGCCAACCCGCGAGGGCCGGCGAACCTGATTTACCCCCGATCCGGGTGATCCCTTCGGGATGGCGGACCGGGGCCGTGCTCGATCGCCGCGCAGGCGTGCCGAAACAGTCTCCGCTCCGATCGAGCGGAGGGCGTCTCAGTTCGTCTTCGGGTCGGTCACGGTGAAGGCGAGCGTCGCCCCGTAGCTGTCTGCGTCGGCCAGCGCCGGCGTCTGCGAGGGCGTGACGCGGTGGCTGACACCGAGCACCTGCGGGCCGGCACCGCGCAGCGGCACCACCGCCACTCCCTCCGCATCCGTCTGGGCGCGGGCCTGATCCGCCTCGCTCCTAAAGCTCACCCCGTCGGTGGCGACCACGCTGGCACCGCCCAGCGGACGGCCCTCGAACAGCACCCGCACCCGGATCTGGCCCGAGGCCGAGGCCGGCGCCTCCAGCGGAACGATCTCCAGAGGCTGGCCGACCACCGTCCCCCACGGCGCGCCCGGGCCGGACACGGCCTTGGCGAACTTCACCGACCACAGGCTCTTGTCGGCCTGCGGCAGCATCCGCTTGCTGGCGTTGCGGTAGCTGCCGTCGGGCAGGCGCACCCAGTAGCCGTTGTCGTAGGCCGCCGCGAACAGCGCCTCGCCCTGGTGCGCGGCCCTCAGCGCCGGGGCCGGGCCGGCATCCAGCTTCGCCTGCAGCACCACCGCGCCGGACGGTTCGTAGGCGGTGAGGCTCATCAGCTTGCCCGCGCTCGGCAGTTCCGGCTCGTGGGGATGTCCGTAGAGGATCTGCACGCCGCTGCCGGTCGGGTCGAGCCAGAGGTCGTGGGCGCTGGCCGGGGCGCTGAGGGCGAGGAAGGCGGCCAGGAGGGCGGTCCGTCTCATCGTGCAGGGTACTCCGTCGCGAAACCGTAGGTGATGCCGAGACGCCGCGTCGGGCGCGGCGGCGGGCTGATGACGAGCGCGGCAGCCTCTGCCGATGCCGACGGCACGCGTGTCGCCTCGAGGTCCGGTGCTGCCCCGCGAACCGTCGTCACCGGGTTCACGAGACCGCTCGGCGCCGCGTCATGGGCGATCCACGTCCAGGGCATCGATCGACACGCGACCGCGGCCCCTGTTGTATGCACATGCCGCGCCATTTTCATACATGCGCACTGATCCCGGGCGGTATCCGCAGGATCGAAGGACGGATTGGGCTCTCGAAGCCGCGACGCTCGCCGTCATGCGGCGGCGTCATGCGGCGGCGCGGCGCCTCGCGAAGGCCTGGCCTTCGTCCCCTCGTCGTTCGCTCAGGCGGCGGCCTCGCCGCGCGGCTCCTGCATCGATGAGAGGGGCGCTTCGAGGCGGCAGACGAGGCCGGCCGGCGCGTAGGTGAGTTTGACCTCTCCACCGACCTCGGCGGCGAAGCTGCGCTCGATCAGGCGCGAGCCGAAGCCGCGGCGCGAGGGCTGCGTCAGGATCGGTGGCCCGCCCTGCTCGGTCCATGTCAGGCAGAAGCGAGGCACGTCGCCCTCGTGCACCACGTGCCAGCGCAGGTCGACACACCCCGCTTCGTTGGAGAGCGCACCGTATTTGGCCGCGTTGGTGGCCAGTTCGTGCAGGGACAGCGCGAGCGAGAGCCCGGCCTTGGCACCGAGGAGCACGCCCGGCCCGCTCGCACGGATGCGTGCCGTCGCGGCACCGCGATGGACAGCCAAGGCACCCTCGACGACTTCGAGGATGGGCGCCTCGGTCCAGCTCGACCGGGTCAGGATGTCGTGCGCGCGGCCGAGCGAGATCAGGCGCGCGGCGAAGGCTTCGCGGGCCGCCTCCGGGTCCGGAGCGTTGCGGAAGGTCTGGCTGGCGATCGCCTGGACGAGGGCGAGCGTGTTCTTGACCCGATGCTGCAGCTCGCCCGTGAGCAGGCGCTGGTGCTCCTCGGCCCGCTTGCGCTCGCTGATATCGAGCATCGCCCCGATCATCCGCACCGCCGCCCCTTGCCCGTCGCGGATGACGTAGCCGCGGTCGAGAATGTGGGCGTAGCTGCCGTCCGCGCGCAGGAAGCGGTACTCGTCGCTCCAGGCGGTGCCGGTCCCGTCGATGACGGCGTGGATGGAGGCGTCGATCCGCGCCCGGTCGTCGGGATGGATGTGGGTGATCCACCAGTCGCCGGTCGGCTCGACCGCCTCCGACGGATAGCCGTAGGCGACCGTGAGCGCCTCGTTCCAGAGGACATGGTTGGTGGCGAGGTTCCAGTCCCAGATCGCGTCGTTGGTGGCCCGAGCGGCCAGGCGGTAGCGCTCCTCGGTCTCGCGCAGGGCCTGCTCGGCCCGCCGGCTCTGCGTGACGTCGCGCACGGTGCCGATGAAGCGCACGGCGCGGCCGTCGGCGGCGAAGACCTGTCCCTTGGCGGCGACCCAGCGCTCGACCCCGTCCTCCAGCCCAACGGTCCGATAGGCGATGTCGTAGCGGCCGCTGCCGGCCGGGTCGAGCGCGGCCTTGACCGCCCCATCGACCCAATCCCGATCGTCCGGGTGCAGGCCCGCCAGGAAGACCTCGTAGCTCACCGGCGCCTCCGGGTTCAGGCCGAACAGGGCGCGGGTGCGCGCATCCCATTCCAGCCGGTCCGTGACGAGGTCGTAGTCGAAGATGCCGGTGCCTGTGGCCTCGACGGCGAGGTACAGCTGCTCCCGCGCCCTGCGCAGATCCTCCTCGGCCTGGCGCCGGTCGTGGATCTCGCTGTTGCTGCCGAGCCAGCCGACCACCGCGCCGCTCGCATCCCTCAGCGGCTCCGCCCGGATCAGGAACCAGCGGTAGGCTCCGTCCCGGCGCCGCAGGCGCGCCTCTGTGTCGTAGACGATCTCGCGGGTGCGCGCCGTCTCCCAGGCCCCGAGCAGACCGTCGAGGTCGTCCGGATGGATCGCCTCGCCCCAGCCGAGCGGGAGCGCCTGTTCCGGCGTCTGGCCGGTATAGGCGTACCAGCGGTCGTTCAGGTAGCTGAGGCTGCCGTCCGGATTGCCGAACCAGATGATGGCCGGGGCAAGCTCGGTGAGCGCCTCGAAGCGTTCCTCGGCCACCTTACGCTCGTGGATGTCGAGGGTGGTGCCGATCCAGCTCCGGAGCTCGCCCGCCTCGTCGCGCACGGGCTGCGCCCGCGACAGGAACCAGCGATACTGCCCATCGGCCCGGCGAAGGGGGAATTCGACCTCGTAGGCGCCCTGGCTCCGCGCCGCCGCGAGCCACGCGTCGCGAACGCGCGCGCGATGGTCGGGGTGGATCACGCCCATCCAGCTCGCCTCGCCGGTCTCGCCGGGGGGCAGCCCCGTGTAATCGTACCAGTAGGCGTTGCAGTAGGTGATGTTGCCGGCCTCGTCGCCGAACCACACCACCTGCGGGCTGACCTCGACCAGCGAGCGGTAGCGCATCTCGCTCTCCCGCAGCGCCGCCTCCGAGGCACGCGCCCCGGTGCGATCGCGCAGGATCTTGAGATAGCCGATGAGGGCGCCGCCCTCGGAGGTCAGCGGCATCATCTCGCCCGAGGCCCAGAAGCGGGTCCCATCCCGGCGGATATGCCAGCGCTCGTTCGGGGCGCTGCCGTTCTCCCGAGCCAGGCGCATCTCGACCTCGGGCCGGCCTTCCGCACGATCCTCCGGGGTGAAGAACGCGTCGATCGCCCGACCCGTCATCTCGGCCTCGGTCCAGCCGAGGATGCGCTGGGCCCCCGCGTTCCAGCGCGTGACGCGGCCTTCGGGGTCGGTGGCCACGATCGCGTAGTCGGTGGCGCTGTCGAGGATGCGCTCGTGCAGCAGGCGCTGCTCCGCATGCTCCCGGAGCGAGCGGCGCAGCTCCATCTGGGCCATGGCCTGGCGGGCGAGCCGCGTCAGGCCACGGCGCTGCCGCTCCGACAGCTCGCGCGGCCGGGTATCGAGGACGCAGACGGTGCCGATCGGCTGCCCCTCGGCGGTCTTCAGCAGGGCGCCGGCGTAGAAGCGCAGGCCGGGCTCTCCGCTGACGAGGGGATTGTCGGCGAACCGCGGGTCGCGCGCCGCGTCCGGCACGTAGAGGAAGTCGTTGTGCAGGATGGCCTGCCGGCAGAACGAGGTTTCGAGCGGCGTCTCGCGCACGCCGAGGCCGACCTCCGCCTTGAAGAACTGCCGCCCCTCGCCGACCAGATTGACCACCGCGATCGGCGCGTCGCACAGCTCGGCCGCGGCTTCCGCGATCTCGTCGAAATCCTGCTCGCGCGGCGTGTCGAGCAACCGGTAGCGGTCCAGGGCGCGAAGGCGCGCAGCCTCTCGCTCGCTCGTTGTAGCGGGGTTCATCGTGCAGACAGGCGTGAGGCCACTGGATTGTTCCACCATGCCGGTCCGGCTCAGGCGAAAGTGAGGCCGATCCGACGGCGATCGACAGGGTGAAGGGAGCGCGGCGCGCGCCCGCTTTCCGTCACAGGGAGCTTCCCGTCACAACTCTCTTGCCGCAATGGATGGCAACTCTCTTGCCGCGATGGGTGGCAACCGGCGGCCGCCCACCCCGGTTACAGTTCGCGAGCCCCTGAAACGGCCTATGCCGATGCCCGCCCATGCAGAAGCGACAGGTTATCCAACCACCATGCTTGGCCGCCTCTCTCGAAACGCGAAGCGCCCGAGCGGCGCGGCTCGACCGATCGTGACCGGTGGCGAGGCCGCCGCCGGAGGCGGGGTGGCGGCCGCGGATGGGCCTGCGCGGGAGCATGTTCGGGCGCCGGGCTTCGCGCATCATGGATGATGCTCTCGATGACACCCTCGGCGACGCCTTCGCGTTCCTGCCCCCCGGGGGACGGACCGGTGCCGAGATCCGCGCCCGCGACTGGTCGGCGACCCCGATCGGGCCGCCGGAACGCTGGCCGCAATCGCTGCGCAGCGCGCTGTCCCTGATGCTGTCCTGCCCCACGGCGATGTTTCTCGCCTGGGGACCGGACCTGCTCTGCTTCTACAACGACGCCTACCGGCCCATCCTCGGCTACCGGCTCGCGACGGCCCTGGGGCAGCCCTTCCGCGAGGTCTGGGCGAGCATCTGGGACGAGATCGGCCCCCTGGTGGACGCGACGCTCGCGGGCGAGAGCCAGACCCTCACCGACGTCATGCTCGACCTCTCGCGCGAGGGACGTCCCGAGCAGGGCTGGTGGTCCTTCACCTACTCGCCCGCCTACGACGAGGCCGGCGCCGTCAGCGGCCTGTTCTGCGTCACGGCCGAGAGCACGGACCGCGTTCTCGGGGAGCGGCGCCTGCGCGAGAGCGAGGACCATTACCGCCACACGGTCGAGCTCAATCCGCAGGTGCCCTGGACCTGCGACCCGGCCGGCAACGTCACGTCCTACTCGAACCGCTGGCTCGAACTGACCGGGCAGGCCCCGGGTGAGCCTAACGGCTCGGGCTGGGCCAAGTCGCTTCATCCCGACGACGTGCCCTGGACCATGACCGTTTTCGCGAACTGCCTCGCCTCGGGCGAGCCGGTCGATGTGGATTACCGCATCCGCATCGCCCGCACCGGCGCGTACCGCTGGATGCGGGCGCGCGCCCGGCCGCGGCGCGACGCGGACGGCGCGATCATCCGCTGGTACGGCGTCGTCGAGGATATCCACGACCGCAAGCTCGCCGAGGAGCGGCTGCAGGAGATGAACGCCACGCTGGAGCGGCGCGTCGCGGATGCGCTCGCTCAGCGCAAGCTCTGGGCCGACGTGTTCGAGACCACCGACGCCCTCGTGGCCGCACTCGACCGCGATTATCGCGTGCTCGCCGTGAACCGGGCCTATGCGGACGAGTTCGAGAGCATCTACGGCGTGCGGCCCGCGGTCGGTGACGATCTCCTCGACCTGCTCGGCGACCACGCCGATCAACGCGCCGCGGCGCAGGCGGTCTGGTCCCGCGCCCTTTCCGGGGAGGAATTCACCCTGGTCGAGGCGTTCGGCGACTCGGAACGCAGGCGCCCCTCCTACGAGTTGCGGTTCACGACGCTGCGGGACAGCGCAGGACAGGCGATCGGAGCCTTCCAGTACGCCCAGGACGTCACCGAGCGGCTGCGCAGCCAGGCGCAACTCGCCCGAGCTGAGGAGGCGCTCCGCCATGCCCAGAAAATGGAGGCCGTCGGTCAGCTGACCGGAGGCGTGGCCCACGACTTCAACAACCTGCTGACCATCATCCGCTCGTCGATCGAGTTCCTGCGCCGTCCGAACCTTCCGGAAGAGCGGCGAAACCGCTACCTCGAGGCGGTCTCGGACACGGTCGACCGCGCCGCCAAGCTGACGAGCCAGCTCCTGTCCTTCGCCCGGCGCCAGCCCCTCAAGCCCGAGGTGTTCGACCTCGGCGAGCGGCTTCGGAGCGTGGCGGACATGATGAACGCGGTGACCGGCACCCGCATCCACATCGCGATGGAGGTGCCGGAGGCGCCCTGCCACGTTCGGGTCGACCCGAGTCAGTTCGAGACCGCACTGGTCAACCTCGCCGTCAACGCCCGCGACGCCGTGGCCGGTGAGGGGACCCTGACGCTCCGGCTCGGCTGCGGCGCGGCGCTGCCCTCGATCCGCGGCCATGCCGGCGCGGCCGGCCCGTTCGCCGCGATCTCGGTCACCGACGACGGGACCGGGATCGCCCCCGAGCATCTGACGCGCATCTTCGAGCCCTTCTACACCACGAAGGCCGTGGGCAAGGGAACGGGATTGGGCCTGAGCCAGGTCATCGGCTTCGCCAAGCAGTCGGGTGGCGACATCGACGTGGCGAGCGAACCGGGCAACGGCACCACGTTCACGCTCTATCTCCCCCAGGTCGATGCGCCCGAGCCGGCGGCGAAGCCGGGGGAGGACGCGGCCGAGTTCCAGGCCGAGGGGCGGGCGCTCTGCGTGCTCGTGGTCGAGGACAATCTCGATGTCGGGCGCTTCTGCACCCAGCTTCTGGAGGATCTCGGGCATTCGATCGTCTGGGCGCACGACGCCGAGACGGCGCTCGTCGAGTTCGAAAAGGTGCCGTTCCGGTTCGACGCCGTCTTCTCGGACGTGGTGATGCCGGGGATGGGCGGGGTCGAGCTCGCCCGGCGGCTGAAGGCCGGCCACCCGAACCTGCCGATCATCCTGACCACCGGCTACAGCGACGTGCTGGCCCAGGACGACGCGCACGGCTTCGACCTCGTCCGCAAGCCCTACTCGGCCGAGCAGGTCGCGCGGGCCCTGCGCGGGGTCCCGAACCGGCGTCCCCGGCCGGGACCGGCTTGAGAACGGGTGCCGGGTGAGGGCTCTCTCAAGCGCAGGCTCCGTCCGCATCCTATCGGCGGGCCGCCTGCCGGAATCAGGCGCCCGCCGGACCGGTGGAACCGCCGGGAGGCTGGGGGCTGGTGCCGGTCCCCGGCGTCTCCGTGGTGGCGCTGTCGGTGCTGGAAGACGGTGCCGCCTCGGCGCTTCCGGGCATCGACACCTCCGGCCCCGACAAGGCCGCCTGCAGACGGCTTTCCTGCTCCGGTGAGAGGGAGGAGCGGATCACCCGCCCCCGGAATTGCGACATCTGCGCGAGAACCCTCTCCGGCTGCGCCCGGCGCACGAGGATGAACAGGGCCGAGGTGTTCGGCTGAAGGGCTTCGGAGACGGAGCGGATGAAATCGTCATTGATGCCGTAATCGGCGAGCTTGCCCGACAAGGCCCCCGCCCCCGCGCCGAGGGCGGCCCCCGTGGCGAGGCCGAGCAACGGGTTGAGGAACAGGAGGCCCACCAGCGAGCCCCACATCGCGCCCCAGATGCCGCCGGACGCCGCCCCGGCTCCGACCAGATCGACGCTCTGCTTGAGCCGCAGCTTACCGTCGGGGCTGCGAACGGCGACCACCGCATCCTCCAGATCGATCAGGTACTCGGTCTGCAGGCGGGCCAACTCGTTCAGAGCGCGATCCGCCTCGTGCGGATCCTCGAAGCCAATCACCACAAGCTCGGCCATTCATTCCTCCTCGCTGAATACCGCGCGACCGGTGGTTTCCGCCGCACTCTGGTCGGGATGTCGAACCGGGCCCGCCGACCCGCGCGGACCATGGACCGCCAAGGGACGATCACGGGCACAATCCTCGCGTGTTCAGGGGCTCGACGCCCGAAGTCTCGCCGATGCCGACCGCGGCCTATCCGCTTCGGATTCGGGATGCTCTCCGGGCGTCGCGCATCCGAGAAAAAAGGCGACCGCGGAGGCGACGGCAGCACAGCGGCGCCGATCCAAGCCGCATTCCGGCACAAAATCAGACGATGACACCCGATTTACGGAAACATCTCACGGTGAGCCGCACCATCGTCTGGACCCGACCATCGCCCCACCAACATCTGAGAGTGCATTCCCAATCCTATCTCACAAATCGGCAGCCTCAATTGATCTGCCTCATTGGAAGACTCGGCCGGCGGGCCAAGAAGAGGCTCCGGCGGGGAACGACGGCTTCAACCGTGCGTAGCGCAAGTCTTCGCCCGGCATCCATGCCCGCGACGACGAACCGGTGACCGCCGGATCCGTCACACCGGAACAACGACACCGTCCGCATTCTCGGGAGAAGCGCTATGGCCGGGGCCCGTCCAGGCGAAGAAGGCCGCGAGTTCATCGTCGAAGCGGATGCGTCGGCGGCCTATTGGCACCACCGGCCCGACAACACGCTCCCGCCCCCTGACATGATGGGCGCCTATATGCGCAACCGCCCCGTGCCTCTGCGGCATGTGGCGGGGCGCAAGGCCTGGATCATCGGCGGCGGCATCGCCGGACTGGCGGCGGCCTTCTACATGATCCGCGACGGCGGCATGAAGGGTGAGGACATCACGATCCTCGACGCCCTGACCGTCGAGGGCGGCTCCCTCGACGGTGCCGGCAATCCGGAAGACGGCTACATCATCCGCGGTGGCCGCGAGATGAACTGGAACTACGACAACCTCTGGGACATGTTCCAGGATGTTCAGGCGCTGGAACTGCCGGAGGGCTACAGCGTCCTCGACGAGTACCGGCTCGTCAACGACCGCGATCCCAACTACTCCAAGGCGCGACTCATGCACCAGCAGGGGCAGATTCGCGATTTTTCGCGGTTCGGCCTTACGAAAACCCAGCAGTGGGAGCTGATCCGGCTGCTGCTCAAGCGCAAGGAAGATCTCGACGACATCACGATCGAGCAATATTTCAGCCCAGGCTTTCTCGAGACCAATTTTTGGTTTCTCTGGCGCTCCATGTTCGCCTTCGAGAACTGGCAGAGCCTGCTCGAGATGAAGCTCTACATGCACCGCTTCCTCGATGCGATCGACGGATTGACGGACATGTCGGCGCTCGTCTTTCCAAAGTACAATCAGTACGACAGCTTCGTCCGCCCGCTGGTCAACCACCTCCTGGCCCGCGGTGTGACGGTGCGCTTCGGCGTGCGGGCCACCGATCTGGCGATGCGCGTCGACGGCGACACCCGGACCGTCACGGGCATCCATATCCGGGCGGACGGCAAGGACGAGGTCATTCCGGTCGAGGCGACGGATGTGGTCGTCGCCCTGACCGGCTCGATGACCGAAGGCACGGCCTATGGCGACATGTACCATGCACCGGTCCTCGAACGCGGCCGTCACGATCCGGGCGAGGACAGCGATTGGACGCTCTGGAAGAATCTGGCCGAGAAGTCTCCGATCTTCGGAAAGCCGGCGAAGTTCTACGGCGACACCGAGAAATCGATGTGGGAATCGGTGACGCTGACCTGCGAACCTTCGCCTCTTGTCGAGCGCCTGAAGGAGCTGGCGGTCAATGATCCCTATTCAGGCAAGACCGTGACGGGTGGGATCATCACCTTCACGGATTCGAACTGGGTACTGAGCGTGACCTGCAACCGCCAGCCGCATTTCCCCGGACAACCCGGCGACGTGCTGGTGCTTTGGGCCTACGCGCTCCTGATGGACAAGGACGGAAACCACGTCCGCAAGCCGATGCCGGCCTGTACGGGCCGGGAGATCTTGGACGAGCTCTGCTACCATCTCGGGATCGCCGATCAGTGCGAGGCGGTCGCGGCCAGGACGAAGGTGCGCCTGGCGCTCATGCCCTACATCACCGCGATGTTCATGCCCCGTGCGGCGGGCGACCGGCCGCACGTGGTGCCGAGGGGCTGCACGAATCTGGGCCTGCTGGGCCAGTTCGTCGAAACCTCGAACGACATCGTCTTCACGATGGACAGTTCGATCCGGACCGCGCGGGTCGCCGTCTACACGCTGCTCGGGCTGCCGAAGCAGGTGCCGGACATCAGCCCCGTCCAATACGATATCCGCAACCTTCTCAAGGCGGCGCGGGCCTTGAACAACAACGAGCCCTTCCCCGGCGAACGCCTGCTGCATCGGCTGCTCGGCCGAACCTATTACGCGCATATCCTGCCGCCCCTGCCGGACCTCGAGGGCCCACCCCGCGGGTCGGCTCAGCTCGAGATGAAGCATCTGCTCAGCAAGAGACAGCAGGCGCTGAACGCCATCAGCGCATCCTTCGAGCAGATTCGCGGGCACCTCAAATCGCCGAAATGATCACAGCCCTCTGAGAGCACAGATCGTTACCCCTCCTCCCGAAAGCAGATTATTCGAGCATATTTTTCGCATCCGAAATTCACACCCGACCGACCAAGAGATTTCGCGGATCGACCTGACAACACGAGCTTCGAGACACTCGAGGAGATGCTGATACAACCGGCTCTCCTCTCCACCGTGCGCATCTTCGATGCGACGCCGGCGGCCTTGTTCTGCAGCCCGGCCCGAACTCCGCTCCGGTTTTACCGCCGCCCGACCACGATCTCGCCCCAGAATCGCCGAGTGCCGCCAGCCATTTGGTGAACGACACATTGACCGGCGATGGGAGCGTTACGCCCGCGCCGACAGGGCGGTTCGGGAGCGGAGGCTGCTCCGGAACGTGAATTTGGGCGGCGCAAGCATGGCACATCCTCTCCTCTCATGGGCTCTGCCGACGACGGCCTATCTGAGCGCGGCGCTGATCCTGGCCTCCTCCGCCCCGTTCGGGTCGCTCGGTCTGCCGCCCCGGCACCCTGTCGTGCTGCCGCTCGCGGAAGAGCCGGGGCTGCCAACGGACGTACCGGCCGAAACCGTGGCCCGAGAATTCGTCCAAGAACCCGTTCAGGAAACGGCTCACGTGCCCGGCGGAGCGCCGCCCGCCGCACCGGAGGCTGCGGAGCCTCAGACTATTGCCCTTGCCGAGTGGGAGCCGCAGGCACTGCCCGCGCCGACCGAGGCCCGGTTCGGCATGGCGGCCCTGTTCTGGCTTCCGGCCCCGCCGCAGGAGACCGCGATGGCCCAGCGCGTGCCCCTGCCCGTGCGGCGCCCGCCCGAGCTGAGCGCCCTCGGAGCGGCGGCCGCCCTGCGCCGGGCCGAGCGGCTCGCCGCCCGCCGGACCACCGTGGCGGCCGCGCCGGCCGAGACGGAGGACACCCGCACCTTCTTCGAGAAGTTGCTCGGCGTCGAGAAGCCCGCCTCTCCCGCGCCGGCCCTCGCCTATACGGCCCTGGAGAGCGGCGCCGTCGAGTCGGCCGCCCGCCGGCCGCTCACCGCGCCGAGCCCGATCACGCCGCCAGCCGGCGAAGGCGGCATCGCGGTCTACGACATCAGTGCCCAGAGCGTGGTCCTGCCGAACGGCGAGCGGCTGGAAGCGCATTCCGGTCTCGGTGAGAGCATGGACGACCCGCGCTTCGTCCATCTCAAGATGCGCGGCCCGACGCCGCCGGGCACCTACGACCTGACGGAGCGCGAGGCGCCGTTCCACGGCGTGCGGGCGCTCCGGCTCACGCCGGTCGGCGGCAGTGAGGCGATCTACGGCCGCGTCGGCCTGCTCACCCACACCTATCTGCTCGGCCCCAACGGTGCCTCGAACGGCTGCATCTCGTTCAAGGATTACGACAAGTTCCTGCAGGCCTATCTGCGCGGCGAGATCCGCCGCGTCGTGGTTGTCCCGGGCCGCGGTCGCGATACCAACCCGCTGGTCGCATCGCGATAACGGCGCCCAGCGCCACATATGCTTTCTTTCTGAGAAAAATTAATTCTCTTTACGCTCGATTCTGGCCTGATCTTCGCATAGAGTCCGAGAGGTGCAGGAACCGCGCTGCGGTTTCGGCGCCCGAAGACCAACCCGGCCCGCTCTCGGGCGGGGCGTCGTGTGTATCGGAGTCGTGGCGTATGCGTGTGATCCAACGCGTCCTGGGCAGCCGGTCGGAGGCTGGTCTCGCCGAGCGCCTGCATCACCTCGAGCATCACGGCGCGGTGGACATTCTGCGGGTTCCGAGCGCCGACATGGCCCGGCGCCGCCTCCGGGCGACGACGATAGGCGGCGAGGAGATCGCGCTCGCCCTGCCGCGGGATCAGGCCCTGTTCGATGGGGCCGTGCTCGTCCTCGACGACCATCATGCCCTGATCGCCCGCGTCGGCACCGAGCGCTGGCTGCGGCTCGTGCCGGAGAACGCGGCCGACGCGCTCGAACTCGGCTACCATGCCGGCAACCTGCACTGGCGGGTGCGCTTCGACGGCGGGGCGATCCTCGTGGCGCTAGAGGGACCGGCGGAGGACTACCTCGTGCGCCTCGGCGCACTGGTCACGGAAGGCCGCGTCACCCATTCCGTCGATGCCGCCGAGGTGGGCTGATCGCCTTGCTCGCCGCCCTCACCGCGCTTCAGCAGGCCGACACCGCCTTCCCGAGCGGCAGCTTCGCCTTCTCCAACGGCCTCGAAGGTTTGATCGCGGAAAACCCCGCCTTCGACGAGGCGGCGCTCGCCCGCACCCTCGCGGCCGCCCTGCGCTTCCGCTGGGCCGGCACGGACCGGGTCGCGCTGATCCTCGCCCACCGCGCAGGTCCTGCGATCGAGCGGCTGGCAGTGATCGACGCGGCGGTCGAGGCCGCCTCGCTGTCCGAGCCGATGCGGGTCGGCAGCCGCCGCAACGGCGCCTCGCTGCTCGCCTCGCATGCCCGCCTCGGCACGCCGGGCGCCGCCGAACTGCGCGCGGCCGTGCGGGCGGGCCGGCTGCTCGGACATCTTCCCACGATCCAGGGCGCCCTGTGGCCGGCTCTCGGCCTCGACGAGCCCACCGCGTCGTCCATCTCCGGCTATCTCTTCGCCAGCGGCCTGACCTCGGCCGCGGTGCGGCTCGGCGCCATCGGCGCGATCGAGGCGCAGCGGAGCCTGAGCGGCGCGCTGCCCTTGATCGCCGCGCTTCTGGAACACCCCGTCGCCGAGCCGGAGGGCGAGATCGCGCTCACCGGCTTCACCCCGCTGATCGAGATCGCCGCGATGCGCCAGGCCCAGGCCGAGCTGCGCCTGTTCGCGAACTGACAAGGAGCCGCGCCGATGCTGCTGACGCCGACCGAGATGGAACGGCTCACGATCTTCACCGCCGCCGAACTCGCCCGCAAGCGGCGGGCGCGAGGGCTGAAGCTCAACTACCCCGAGGCGGTGGCGATCATCACCGACGAGATCCTGGAGGGCGCCCGCGACGGGCGCTCCGTGGCCGATCTGATCGGCTGGGGCTCGACCATCCTGACCACCGGCGACGTGATGCCGGGGGTGGCCGCGATGATGCCGATCCTGCAGGTCGAGTGCGTTTTCCCCGACGGCACCAAGCTCGTCACCGTGCACGAGCCGATCCGGCCCGCCGAAGGGGCTGAGCCCGACACCCTCGAACCCGGCGCGATTCTGCCGGCGGAGGGCGAGATCGAACTCGCCGCCGGGCGCCCGCGGGTCACGATTGAGGTCGTCAACACCGGCGACCGGCCGGTGCAGATCGGCTCGCACTACCACTTCTTCGAGGTCAACCGGGCGCTCGATTTCGACCGGGCCAAGGCGCTGGGCTTCCGCCTCGACATCCCGGCGGGCACGGCGGTGCGGTTCGAGCCGGGCCAGCGCAAGACGGTGACGCTCACGGGCTTCGGCGGCGCCAAGGAACTCACCGGCCTCAACAACCTGACGCAGGGCAAGCTCGACTCCGACGCCGTCCGCGCCGACGCGCTGGCCCGCGCCCGGGCCCGCGGCTTCAAGGGCGCCTGAGGGAGACGGAAAAACATGGTCACGATTCCCCGGCGCGATTACGCCGCCCTCTACGGCCCCACCACCGGCGACGGCGTGCGCCTCGCCGATACCTCCCTCGTCGCGGTGGTCGAGCACGACCACGCGGTCTACGGCGACGAGTGCCTGCACGGCGGCGGCAAGACGCTTCGGGATGGCATCGGGCTCGCCCCTGGCGTCACGGCGGCGGAAGGCGCGCTCGACTTCCTCCTGTGCAACGTCCTCGTCATCGATCCGGTGATCGGCATCGTGAAGGGCGATCTCGGCATCAAGGACGGGCGCATCGTGGGGCTCGGCAAGGCCGGCAACCCGGCGATCATGGACGGGGTCGATCCGCGCCTGATCGTCTCGGCCGGCACCACGGTGCGCGATTGCGAGGGGCTGATCGCGACGCCCGGCGCCATCGACGTCCACGTGCACTTCGATTCCGCCGGGTTGCCCGACCACGCCATCGCCTCCGGCATCACCACGCTTCTCGGCGGCTCGCTCGGGCCGATCACCGTCGGCATCGATTCCGGCGGGCCGTTCAACACGGGAAAAATGCTCCAGGCGGCGGAAGCCTGGCCCGTCAATTTCGGCTTTCTGGGGCGCGGCAACACCCACAAGCCGGCGGCCCTGAAGGAACAGCTCGAGACCGGCGTGCTGGGCTTGAAAATCCACGAGGATTGGGGGGCGATGCCGGCGGCGATCGACTCCTGCCTCGCCTTCGCCGACGAGCACGACTTCCAGGTCCAGCTCCACACCGACACGCTCAACGAATCCGGCTTCGTGGAGGATACGCTGGCGGCGATCGGCGGGCGCACGATCCACATGTACCACACGGAAGGCGCCGGCGGCGGGCACGCGCCGGACATCATCCGCGTGGCGGGGCTGCCCCACTGCCTGCCCTCCTCGACGAACCCGACCAATCCCTACACGGTCAACACGTTCGACGAGCACCTCGACATGACGATGGTGTGCCACCACCTCAACCCGGCCCTGCCGGAGGACGTGGCCTTCGCCGAGAGCCGCATCCGGGCGCAGACCATCGCGGCCGAGGACGTCCTGCACGATATCGGCGCGATCTCGATGCTCGGCTCCGACAGCCAGGGCATGGGCCGCATCCACGAGGTGATCTGCCGGACATGGCAGCTCGCCTCCAAGATGAAGGACCAGCGCGGCAGCCTGCCGGAGGAGCGGCCGGGCTTCGGCGACAACGCCCGGATCAAGCGCTACATCGCCAAATACACGATCAACGCCGCGCGCACCTTCGGCATCCACGAGCACATCGGCTCGCTGGAGCCCGGCAAGATGGCCGATATCGTGATCTGGCGCCCGGCCTTCTTCGGCATCAAGCCGGAACTGGTGATCAAGGGCGGCTTCATCGCCTGGGGCGCCATGGGCGATTCCGCCGCCTCGCTGATGACCTGCGAGCCGATGCTGATGCGCCCGCAATGGGGCGCCTTCGGGCTGGCCAAGCAGGGGCTGTCGGCCTGCTTCGTCCATCCGCTGGCGATCGAGGGTGGGCTTCGCGAGAATCTGGGCCTGCGCAAAAGCCTGCTGCCGGCCCGCGGCACTCGCACGCTGACCAAGGCCGACATGCTCTGGAACGACGCCTGCCCGGATATCCGGGTCGATCCGCAGACCTTCGAGGTCTTCGTGGACGGGCAGCTCGCTACCTGCGAGCCCGCGACCGTCCTGCCGCTCGCCCAACGGTACATGCTGCGATGAGTGCCTCCGCTCTCCCCTCCGCTGCCCTGCCCAAGACCGTCACCGCCGCCCGCATCGGCATCGGCGGCCCGGTCGGCTCCGGCAAGACCGCGCTGATCGAGCGGCTGATCCCGGCGCTCCAGGCGCGCGGGGTCGATCTCGCGGTCGTCACCAACGACCTCGTCACCAAGGAGGACGCCGAGCGCCTGCGCCGCTCCGGGCTGATCGATCCGGCCCGGGTCGAGGCGGTGGAAGCGGGTGCCTGCCCGCACACGGTGATCCGCGAGGATCCGACCCTCAACATCGCCGCCGGCGACGATCTGGAGGCGAAGTTTCCCGGGCTCCAGCTCCTGATCTTCGAGTCGGGGGGCGACAACCTCGCCTCGACCTTCTCCCTCGATCTGGTCGATTGGTGGATCTTCGTCATCGACGTGGCGGGCGGCGACGACATCCCGCGCAAGCGCGGGCCGGGCGTGCTGCGCTGCGACCTCCTCGTCATCAACAAGGTCGATCTCGCGCCCCATGTCGGCGTCGATCTCTCCGGGATGCTGGCCGAGGCCGCGCGGGTGCGGGGCGAGAAGCCCGTGGCCGCCACCAATGCCCGCTCCGGCGAGGGCGTGGAGGCGGTGGCCGACGCGATCTGCCGCGCCGTGCTGTTCGCCCCGTGATGGCCCTGTCGCTCGACGGCCTTCCCGAGATGCCCGCCCCGGCCGAGGCGGCCGCCGCACCGGTCGGGCGCCGGGTGCGGGCCTCCCTCGTCTTCGCCCGCGGCGGCGGCACCACCGTGCTGTCGCGGCAGACGGTGCCCTACCCGTTCCACATCACCCGCGCCTTCCGGATGCATCCGGAGAGCCCGGACCTCGCCACGCTCTACCTGCAATCGGCCTCCGGCGGCCTCTACGCCGCCGACCACCTCACCCTCGACATCGCGGCGCGCTCAGGCGCACGGGCCCATGTCACGACCCAGGCCGGCACGGTGGTGCATCGCGGCGGGCCGGAACCGACCCGCCAGGAGACGCGGCTCGCCATCGCGGCCGATGCCCTGCTCGCGCTCAATCCCGATCCGCTGATCCTGTTTCCCGGCGCCCATCTCGCGGTCTCGACCGAGATCACCGCCGAGCCGGGCGCCCGCGCCATCGTCACCGAGAGCGTGGCCTGCCACGATCCCCTCGGCCAGGGTCGGCCCTTCGACCGGCTCGACCTCGGCCTGACGATCCGGACGCCCGAGGGCCGCGCGCTGGTGCGGGAGCGCAGCCGGATCGACGGGGCGGCCTTCACGGCACCGGATTCACCGATGGGCGGCCACCGGGCCTACGGCACGATGGTCGTCCTCGGCGCGCCCGAGGATGCGCGCCTCGCCGGCCCTCTCCTGCGACAGGCCTCGGACGCGGCGGGCTGCCTAACCGGCGTGAGCCCGCTGCCCAACGGGGCGGGCCTCGGCCTGCGCCTGCTCGCGCCGGACGGCGGCGCCCTCTCGGCCGGCATGGAGGCGCTGTTCCGGATCGTGTTCGAAGCCATGAGCGGATGTGCGCCTGGGCGGCGGCGCAAGTAGATATTTTTCCAAAAGGCCAACCAGGCGGCACATCGCAAAGAATATGGGCAGAGCGCCCAGCAATTCCTCTTGATACAAATCGGTTTCCTGAGACGAAATACGGATGGGGGCATTGGTTTCGTCTGGCGGCCGGATGGCCGTCCCTCGAGCCGACCTGCCGGATGACGTTGAAGGATTTCGAGACAACATGCGCTCGCGCGACCAAAACGACGCCCACTTCCATCTCCGCCGCCGCCTGCTCCTCGGCCTTGCCGCCTCACCGCTGCTGGGCGCCTTACCCGGACGCGCCTTCGCCCAGACCGGCGCCGGAGCCCTCGCCGTCACCGACAAGGAGGTGACCGTCGGCATCCTGCACTCGCTGACCGGCACCATGGCGATCTCGGAGACCGGGACGACGCAGGGCGAGAAGCTCGCCATCGAGGAGATCAACGCGGCCGGCGGCGTGCTCGGACGCCAGATCAAGATCATCCAGGAGGACGGCGCCTCCGACTGGCCGACCTTCGCCGAGAAGGCGCGCAAGCTCGTCGTCAACGACCATTGCGCCGCCGTGTTCGGCTGCATGACTTCGGCCTCGCGCAAGGCGGTGCTGCCGGTGTTCGAGCAGTATAACGGCTTGCTGTACTATCCGACCTATTACGAGGGCCTGGAGCAGTCCAAGAACGTGATCTACACCGGGCAGGAGGCGACGCAGCAGACGCTGGCGGGCCTCGACTGGGTCGGCAAGGAGAAGGGCGCGAAGTCCTTCTTCATGGTCGGCTCGGACTACATCTGGCCGCGCACCACCAACAAGATCGCCACCCGGCACATCACCAGCGTGCTGAAGGGGACGGTCGCCGGCGAGGAATACTTCCCGCTCGGTCACACCCAGTTCAACTCCGTCATCAACAAGATCAAGCTCAAGAAGCCCGACGTGATCTTCTCGACCGTCGTCGGCGGCTCGAACGTCGCCTTCTACAAGCAGCTCAAGGCGGCCGGCATCGACCTCAAGAAGCAGACGCTCGTCACCGTCTCGGTCACCGAGGACGAGGTGGACGGCATCGGCGGCGAGAATATCGCCGACGCCTATACCTGCATGAAGTACTTCCAGTCGCTCAAGAATCCGGCCAACGAGAAGTTCGTCGCCGCCTTCAAGAAGCGCTGGGGCGACAAGACCGTCATCGGTGACGCGACGCAGGCGGCGTATCTGAGCCCCTTCCTCTGGAAGGCGGCGGTGGAGAAGGCGGGTTCGTTCGAGATCGACCGGGTGATCGCGGCCTCGCCCGGCATCGAGATGAAGGATGCGCCGGAGGGCTCCGTGAAGATCCACGAGAACCATCACCTCTGGTCGAAGACACGCGTGGCGCGGGCACGGGCGGACGGCCAGTTCGACGTGGTCTACGAGAGCCCCGAGTTGATCGAGCCGAATCCGTTCCCGAAGGGGTATCAGTAGCCCCGGAAGCCCCCTCTCCCCGCAAGCGGGGCGAGGGGACAGGCTCAACCGGTCGTAGGGTCGGGAGCGATCCTAAAGATAGCTCAACCCCGGCCACGCGCTGCGCCGCTTCAGCCGCACCATCCAGAGACAGGCCGGATAGAGGGCGAGCGCGAAGGCCGCCGCGATGGGCCAGATCTGCCACGGCGCACCGGCCTCGACCCGGCCGGATGCGCCGGCAAGGCCGAGGGCGGCGAGGCCGTCGTAGGTCAGGCGCAGGGCCCAGAGATGGGCGAGGTAGAAGAACAGCGGCGCCCCGCCGAAGACGGTGAGCCAGCGCAGGCGCCGCTCCGGCAGGCGCTCGAACAGGGCCAGCAGCAGCAGGCCGGGCCCGAGGGTCGCGAGCAGGAAGTCGGCCGAAGGCGGGTACTTGGTGAGGTTGATGAAGGACAGGGCGCCCGTAACCCCGTCCTTGCCCACCTGCCAGGGATGCGGATCGCCGTAGACGTTGAGGCCGCGCAGGATCAGGAACGCCGCGAGGCTGGCCAGCCCGAGGCCGACGAGGCGTCGGCGGCGCCGGGTTGGATCGACCCCGGGGGCATAGAGCGGCCCGAGCGCGTAGCCCGCCGCGATGACGCCGATCCAGGGCAGAACCGGATAGGAAGTGCGCGCCGCCCCCCAGGGCAGCGGGATCATCCCGCGCTGATGCAGCACCGCCCAGAGCGTGTAGCCCGGTTGATCGGGCGTCAGAACGAGGCCGTCGAGGGCGTTGTGCCCGAGCATGATCGCCAGCGCCGCGCCGATCAGCAGCGGCCGCGGTAGCCAGAGCAGGGCCGCGAGCGCCAGCATGCTGAGCCCGATCGCCCAGATCACCTGAAGATAGAGGACCGGCGGCAGCAGGCTGCCGGTCCAGGCGAGGTTCACCAAGCTCACTTCGAGGGCGATCAGGAACAACCCGCGCTTCAGCAGGAAGGCGGAGGTCGCGGCGCGGCTGCCGTGCTTGTGCCCGTAGAGGCTGGCCGAGAGGCCCGTCAGGAGCAGGAAGACCGGCGCGCAGAGATGCGAGGCGGCCCGCGTCAGGAACAGGCCCGGGGGCGTCGCCGCGAGGTTCACCGGATCGCTCACCTGGGCGTGCAGGTAGAAGAACTCCCGCACGTGATCGACCAGCATCAGGAGCATCACGAGGCCGCGCAGGGCATCGATGGCGCCGATGCGGGTCCGCGAAGCCGATGCGGCGTCCGGCCGAAACCGCATCAGAATCGCACCGTCAGCGTGCCGGTGAAGCGCCGCGGCGAGCCGGGATAGACCCGGAAGCGGTTCAGTGAACTCTCGTAATACGCGGTGTCGAACACGTTCTCGACGTTCAGCCCGAAGCGGAAATTCTCGTAGCGGTAATAGGCGAGCGCATCGACGGCGATGTAGGCCGGCAGGGAGAAGCTGTTGACCGCGTCCGCCGGCCGCTCGCCGACGCCGCGCACGCCGCCGCCGAGCCCGAGCCCCTTCCAGGGGCCGGCCTGCACCTCGTGCACGGCGAGCAGGCTGCCCGAGTGGCGCGGCACGTTGATGAGCGGCGTGCCCACCGGCAGCACGTTGTCCTTGGTCACCGTCGCATCGGCGAAGACGTAGCCCGCCAGCAGCTTGATCTCCGGCGTGATCTGGCCGGCGGCGGTCAATTCGAAGCCCTGGCTGCGCACCCCGCCGGCGGCGAGCGAGAAGGCGCTGTTGTTGGGGTCGGGCGTCAGCACGTTCTGCCGGTCGACGAGGAAGGCCGTGCCGGTGAGCGCCAGCGCGCCGCCGTAGAGGTCGAGCTTGGCCCCGACCTCGTAGCCGATGCCGGTCTCGGGGGCGAACGGGCCGTCGCGGGCCACGGCCGCCGCGTCGGGGCCGATATTCGGCCGGAAGCTCGTGCCGACATTGGTGAAGAGCGCGAGTTCCGGCGTCGGCTGGTAGACGAGGCCCGCCCGCGGGGTCGCCGCGAAATAGGTCTGGTCGACCTGGGAGCGCGGGATGCGCTCGCGGAAGGACTGCCCGAAGAAGTCGAAGCGCACCCCCACCAGTGCCTTCCATTCCGGGCTGAGGCTGATCTGGTCCTGGGCGTAGAGGGCGGTGTTGGTGATCCGCTCGAGGTTGTTGCGCGGGATGGTGATCGGCGGCAGCGGCTGGCCGTAGCGCGGATCGTAGATGTCGATGGCGTAGGGGCTCGTGCGGAAGTTCGAGCGGTTGTAGACGACCCGGCTGTCGGTGCTCTCGCGCTCGAAGCCGAGCAGCATCGTGTGGCCGATGCCGGCGGTGTCGAAGCGCCCGACCACCTCCGCTTGAGCGATTGCCGTGTCCCAGCGGTAGTCGCGCAGGTTGCGGTCGCGCGAGACGGTGCGGTTGTCGGCGGCGATGGCGCGGATCTCGGCGGATTCGCCCTCCAGCGTGCCGGTGTTGAAGTGGGTGGCGAGCCGCATCTGCCAGTCGGCGTTGAAGCGGTGATCGACCCGCACCTGCATGGTGTTGCTGGTCTGGTCGGTGCTCTGGCCCGGCTCGCCGAGGAAGCGTGAGATCGGCAGCAGCCCGAGCCGCCCGTTGATCGCAATGACGCCGCGGTCGAACACGATGCGGTTGCGCAGGAACTCGGTCTCGACGGTGATCCGCGTGTCCGGCGTGATCTGCCAGCTCAGGACGGGGGCGACGAGCAGCCGGTCGCCGTCCACGAAGTCGCGAAAGCTGCCCTGGCGCCCGGCGGCGAGGTTGAAGCGGTAGAGGAGCGTGCCCTCCTCGTTGAGCGCGCCGCCGGAATCGACCGTGCCGCGGAACTGCCCGAACGAGCCCCACAGGCCCCCCATCTCGACGAAGCGCTCCGCGGTCGGCTGCTTGGTGATGATGTTGACGAGGCCGCCCGGATCGCTGCGCCCGAACAGGCCGCCGCCGGGGCCTTTCAGCACCTCGATCCGCTCGACGTTCTGCGTGTCCGGCGGGGGCGGCGTGCCGCGGTTCAGGGGAAAGCCGTTCTTGTAGATCTCGGAGGTGGTCACGCCGCGGATGGCGTAGCTGAACACCGAGAGGCCGCCGAAATTGTTCTGCTGCGCCACACCCGGCGTGTAGTTGAAGACGCGGTCCACGCGGGTGGCGGCGAGATCGGTGATGACCTCCAGCGGCGCCACGGTGACGATCTGGGGCACGTCGCGCTGGGGCGTATCGGTCTTCGTGCTGCTCACCGCGCGGTCGGCGCGGTAGCCCGGCGTCGGGCCGATCAGCCCGATCGTGCCGGCCGCCGCCGTCCGGCCGTCCGGCGCGCCGTTGCCGACACCCTGGCCACGCCCCTCCCCCTCCACCGCCAGCTCGTCCAGGACCACCGAGTCCTGCGCCCGCGCCTCCGGGCCGGGCAGGCCGGCGCAGAGCAGCGCGGCCAGCATCCAGCGTGGGCGCCGGGCCGGCTTCGCATCAGTGACGGCATTCAGGCTCGTCCGAACTCTCACGGGGTGCGCTCTGGCTGTGCGGACGCGAATTCAGGCGGATGCCCGATCGCGAGCGCATGAACATGCACTCGCCGCTCGGGCACGCCGCCGGAACACCCCGCCCGGGAGACATCATCGCGCCGAGGCAGGTCTCCTGGCTCACGGGTCCGCACCTCCGTCCCGGCCTTCCCGGTGCCGCGCACCAGTGACCATCCCTGACAGGGGCTCGCCGCTCACAGTTGCGGGGGCAGCTTCGGCTTCGCCCGGACGCGCTTACCGAATTCCCTCTTAGCCCCGGCTGCATCTGGAGATGCAGCCGGAGAACCTTGGCTATCGCAACTTCGCTGCACTGCGGCGGGGGGTCAACCTGTCGGCCGATGAAATGTAACAACATAACATCGCCTGTGGCAGTCTGGGCACATGTCCCGGCGGCCGATCAGAAGCCGGACCTACGGCCTTCCGACCATCGATGACATCGTCGGCGGCCCGGCCCGGCTCCGGCAATTCGGGGGCGAACGGCTTTTGAACGGATCCGGCTGCGATTTAGGCAAGATTAACCAAGATCCCGTTCAATGACGAAGGCTTAAGGTTGTTCCTTTCCTAATCGGCGAAGCCCTCTCGATTGTCATTCTGGCACATGTCAGCCGGAAACGACGATGGGAGGCCGTGCGGGATCCGCGTTGTCGAGTACCGCCCGCATGGACATCGCCGAGCTCGTCCAGAGTCGCTCCGCCCGGCCCGTCGTCCGCCGTCGGCGCGGGCCGCCTCTCGCGGCGCTCGCGCTCACCGCGCTCGGCGGCCTCGCTCTGGCCGGAATGCTGCAGCCGCAGGATGGCACCGCGCCCGACCCCGCGCGGACCGCCCAGGTCTTGAACGAGGCCGAACCGGCCAATCCCGCACCGGCGGCGTCCGGCACCCTCGCCTGGATGCTCGACCCCGCGCCGGTCCTCGACGGCGCCACCGGCGGCTTCGTCCAGCCGGTTCCGGCGGCCTCCGCTTTCCGGACGCCGACGACGCCCGAGCCGGCCGCGACGCTGGCCGCCCTCCCGGCGGCTCAGATTGCCGAGGTGCCGCCCGCCGTCACGCCGCGCCCGTCCGCGCCGACCGCCCGCGTCGCGCTCACCGTGCCGCTGCCGCTGCGGCGTCCCGAGGAATTCCGCTTCGAGCCGCGGACGCAGACCGCGCAGTCCGCGCAAACCGCCCGCGGGGCGTCGAACCGGGTCGCGGCCGCCTCCGCGGCGCGTGCCTCGGCCGAGCCGACCCGCAGCGTGTTCAGCGCCGCGGTGACCGACGACCGCTCCTTCTTCGAGAAGATGTTCGACCTGCCCGGCTCCTCGGCGCCCGCACCGGCCTCGAACAGGGCGATGGCCTATGCCGGGCTCGACAGCGGCGCCGTCGACTCGGCCGCGCGGCGGCGCGTCGTGCCGGGTCCGGTCTCCGAACCGGGCGTGGCCGTCTACGATATCAGCGCCGCCACCGTGACCCTGCCGAACGGCGAGGTGCTGGAAGCCCATTCCGGCCTCGGCGTCGCCCAGGACAACCCGGACTACGTCCATGTCCGGATGCGCGGCGCCACGCCGCCCGGCGTCTACGATCTGCGGGAGCGCGAGGCGCTGTTCCACGGAGTGCGGGCGATCCGCCTCAATCCCGTCGGCGGCTCCGCCGCCATCCACGGACGCGACGGCATCCTCGCCCACACCTACATGCTGGGCCCGAGCGGCGCCTCCAACGGCTGCGTCGTGTTCAAGAACTACACCCGCTTCCTCCAGGCCTACCTGCGCGGCGAGGTCCGGCGTCTCGTCGTGGTACCCGGCACCGCCCCGGGCATCTTCGCCAGCCGGCGCAGCGCCACGCCGCGCCGCTCGGCCTCCGCAAATTGACGGGATTCCGAAGGGATCATCCCTTTGACCGGGCGCCGAGGTTAGAACCCCGGCGTCCCGTCCATCAGGGCTCCGCCCTGGACCCGCGAACGGGCCGTCCTTTCGCAACCCCGGACGTCAGCCGACCCGTCAGCCGGCCCGTCAGCCCTTGGCGACGGGCTTGATCTTGAGCTGGTCGATCGCCCAGCGCCAGGTGCCGTCCGGTTGCCGACGGGCCGATTCGACCGACAGCGCGCCGTTCGGCAGCCGCGCGAAGGTCAGCGCGAGGTCGCCGTTGCGGATCGCCGGCAGCGTTTCGGGCTCGGGGAAGTCCGACTTGCGGGCCAGCAGATCCGTGTAGAAGCGGCGGATCTCGTCGTGGCCCGTCGCCACGATGTCGCCCGCGGCGACCACGGCCTGCGGCTCGTAAAGGGCGACCAGCCCCTCGGCATCGCCGGCATTGGCCCGCTCGTGGAAGAGCCGGGCCAGATCCTCCGGCTCCCGCGCCACGTCTCGTTCGCTCGCGCTCATCGATGCTCCTCCCGGTTTTCAGGCTCGTTTTCAGGCTTGTCTATTTTAGGCGGTTGCCCTGCCCGTCCCGCACCGCAACCGCCACCGGAACACCGGCCTTGACGCTTTCGGACACGGTGCAGAACTGCTCGAATTGAGCGAGCACCCGGTCGAGCCGGTCCATCGACTCGGCGGGTGCGCCCAGGGCGATGTCGACCTCGATCCCGACGAGGCGCAGGCGGCCCTCGGCGTTGCGCGCCACGCGCCCGATCGCCTCGGCGCTGACGCCGCCGCCCTCCTGCCGGTACTTACCCAACGCGAAGGCGAGGCTCGCGCACAGACAATTGCTCACCGCGGCGATCAGAACCTGCTCCGGCGAGGGACCGGTCCCGCCGCCGATCGGCTCGGGCTCGTCGGTCAGAAGCGGTACGAAGGCTTCGCCGAACTCGATCCGGAAGGCGTAGGCCTCGATCTGCCGGATCTTGATGCTGTGCCTGCCCGACATCCTGGCCTCCTCGCCTCTCTATCAACGGCGCTGTCGCCCCGGCGTTCGAACCGCACTCTGCGCCTTGACCTATAATTCGTATCTGGTATACCAGATGCCAATCGATGAGCCACCGCAAAGAGCGGCCTCGATCCGGGAGCCCTGAAATCGGGGAGGCCCGGAACACGGGAAGCCAAGGAGGCAACGCCTGCCATGACCGAACGCGGCATCCTCGACGGACATCGTTCCTCTCCGCTGGTCGTGCGGCCTCGGGGCTAGCGGCGACACAAGGGGAGGTGGCGGATGGCCCAATCGCAGACCTTCGACACGTCCGGGCTCGTCGCGGCGATCGGCGATGCGGTGGTGATCTCCGACGCGGACGGACGGATCGTCACCTGGAATCCGGCCGCGGAGCGGATCTTCGGCTTCTCGGAAGCCGAGGCCCTCGGCGAGACCCTCGATCTCATCACCCCGGAGCGCCACCGCAAGCGTCACTGGGACGGCTACGCCAAGACGATGCGCACGGGTGAGACCCGCTACGGCACGTCGCTGCTCAAGGTGCCCGCCCTGCACAAGGATGGACGGGCGCTCTCCATCGCCTTCACCGTCGCGCTGCTGCACGGCGCGGACGACGAGGTCACCGGGATCGCCGCGATCATCCGCGACGAGACCGAGCGCTTCCAGGAAGAGCGCAACCTGCGCCGCCGCGTCGCGGAGCTGGAAGAGGCGCTGGGCACGCTGGTCTGCGCCTGAAGTGAGGGCTCGGAAAAAGAGATCCACGGAATTCGGTGATATTAGTAGAAATATTTGTTTCTAGGTTTCCAACAACGACACTCCACAACGAAGTCGAAAGAGGGAGAAAACCAAGATGACCCAGCCGCTCGACGGGATCAGAATCATCGATTTCACGCACGTCCAGGCCGGCCCGGCCTGCACCCAGCTCCTCGCTTGGTTCGGGGCAGACGTGATCAAGGTCGAGCGTCCGGGCTCCGGCGACGTGACGCGCAGCCAGCTCCGCCACGTCGAGGACGCGGATGCGCTCTACTTCACGATGCTCAATTCCAACAAGCGTTCGCTGACGCTCGACACCAAGACGCCTCAGGGCAAGGAAGTCCTGGAGAAGCTGATCCGTGAATCCGACGTGATGGTCGAGAATTTCGGCCCCGGCGCGCTGGACCGTATGGGCTTCACCTGGGCCCGCATCCAGGAGCTGAACCCGGGCATGATCCTCGCCTCGGTGAAGGGCTTCTCCGACGGCCACCACTATGAGGACCTGAAGGTCTACGAGAACGTGGCGCAGTGCGCCGGTGGCGCCGCCTCGACCACCGGCTTCTGGGACGGCCCCCCCACCGTGTCGGCTGCCGCGCTCGGCGACTCGAACACGGGTATGCACCTGGCCATCGGCATCCTCACGGCGCTGCACCAGAAGAACAAGACCGGCAAGGGCCAGAAGGTCGCCGTGTCGATGCAGGACTCGGTGATCAACCTCTGCCGCGTCAAGCTGCGCGACCAGCAGCGCCTCGACGCCATCGGCTACCTCGAGGAGTACCCGCAGTACCCGCACGGCGAGTTCACCGACGTGGTGCCGCGCGGCGGCAATGCGGGCGGCGGCGGCCAGCCGGGCTGGGTGCTCAAGTGCAAGGGCTGGCAGACCGACCCTAACGCCTACATCTACTTCACGATCCAGGGTCACGCCTGGGCCCCGATCTGTAAGGCGCTCAACAAGCCCGAGTGGATCGAAGATCCGGCCTACAACACCCCCCGCGCCCGCCAGGACAAGATCTTCGAGATCTTCGCCTTCATCGAAGACTGGCTGGCCGACAAGACCAAGTTCGAGGCCGTCGACATCCTGCGCAAGTTCGACATCCCCTGCTCGCCGGTCCTCTCCATGAAGGAGATCGCCGCCGATCCGTCGCTGCGCGCCAGCGGCACCATCGTCGAGGTGCAGCACCCGAAACTCGGTTCGTACCTGACCGTCGGAAGCCCGATCAAGTTCTCCGACATGAAGGTCGACATCAAGGCCTCGCCGCTGCTCGGCGAGCACACCGACGAGGTCCTGGCGGGCCTCGGCTATTCCCCCGAGCAGATCGCCGCGATGCATGAGGCCCGCGCGGTCTGACGGGTGACGGCGGGCAGCCCCGATCCCGGACTGCCCGCACTTGATGGCCGCCCCCTTCGGCCATGATTCTCCCGGGACGGGGCATCGCCCCGGGAGCGCTTGACCGGGCACGGCGCCCGGGTTTTTCCTCCTCCGATGACTTTCCCGGGCCGACCCTGTCGGTCCGGGTTTTCCGTCTCGCGCGCCGGCTGCCGCGACGCGCCCTCCCCCCTCGCCTCGAGCCTGCGGTGCCCTGCCGGTGATGCGACTGGTGACGTCCTTCCTACGCCGTATTCTCCCCGATCAGGCGCCCGTCAGCCCACGCGAGCGGGTGCGTGCCGCCTGCGGTGCCCTGGCCGGCCTTCTCGCCACCGGGCTCGTGACCCGCGCCGCACTGGGAACAGGCGCCGAACTGCCGGCGCTGATCGCGCCGATGGGCGCCTCCGCCGTTCTGCTCTTCGCCGTCCCGTCGAGCCCGCTGGCGCAGCCCTGGTCGATCTTCGGCGGCAATCTCGTGGCCTCGCTCGTCGGCGTCACGGCCGGCCTGTTCATCCACGATCCCCTAGTGGCCGCAGCCCTCGCCGGGGCCGGCGCCATCGCGGTGATGATGGCCCTGCGCTGCCTGCACCCGCCGAGCGGCGCGGTGGCGCTCACCGCCGTACTGGGCGGGCCGGCGATCCACGATCTCGGCTACGGCTTCGTGCTGTGGCCGGTGGGCGTGAACACGATCCTGATCCTCGGCGTGGCGATCCTGTTCAACAACCTGACCGGCCGCTCCTACCCGCATGTGGCGCAGACGGCGCCCGCCGTCCCGGCCCCGGCGGGTCGCTTCGGGCTCAGTTCGGCCGACATCGACGCGGCGCTGGAGGATTACGACCAAGTCCTCGATATCGGCCGCGGCGATCTCGAGGCGCTGCTGCGGCGCGCCCAACTCAGCGCCGTCATGCGCCGCTCCGGTCCGACGACCTGCGCCTCGATCCTGACGCGCGACGTGATCGGCATCGCCCCCGACGCCCCTCTGCGGGAAGCACTCGCCCTCTTGCGACGCCACCACATCAAGATGCTGCCCGTCACCGACGAGAGCGCACGGGTGATGGGCGTCCTGACGCAGACCGACCTGATGGACAAGGCGGAGTGGGACGGGCGCGGCCCCCGCCTCGGCCTCGCCCGGCGCTGGCAGCTGACCCTCGGCCGGGGCCGCGCCCCGCATGGCTGTGCCGCCGACGTGATGACCACCGATGTCGAAAGCCTGCGGCCGGAGATGTCCCTCGCCCAGGTCGCGGCGCGGATGGCACAGAGCGGCCACCACCACCTGCCCGTGGTCGGGCAGGAGGGCCGGCTGATGGGCGTCGTCTCGCAGAGTGACCTCGTGGCCGCGCTGCTGAGCGAGGCCGCCGCTCGCAACGACGCGGCCGGCGAGACAGCATCGGCGCAGAGCGTGGAACCGCTGCCCGCGGGCCTCGCCGCCGGCATCGCCTGAGGAGCGGACGCTTCGGCATCGTCCCCGAAAGCCAGATTTCGGGGACGACGCTCCGGCTCAGGCGAAGAAGTCTCCGAGGAAGAAATCGACCGCCTGAGCCACCACGTCCGGATTGTAGGCGTGCGGGCCGTCATACTCGACGTAGGTCAGGTCGTAGCCCGCCCCCTTCAGCAGCCGCGCATGGGTGCGGGCGCTGCGATCGATGCCGATCTGCTCGTCGCGGGTTCCGTGCGACAGGAAGATCTTCGGTGCACCGACCTGCACCTGCACGGACATGAAGCCGGCCGAGGACACGATCAGGTGACTGACCCGGTCGCCGTTGGTAAGGCCGAGCGAGAGGGCGTAGCTGCCGCCGTCGGAATGGCCGGCGAAGGCCAGATGGCCGGGATCGATCAGGAAGCGGTCGGCAACCTCGGCGAGCGCCCGGTCGAGCCGCTCCCGGTCGGGGCCGTTGCCGGCGATGACCAGATCCCATGTCGGATGGAGCGATTGCGGCGCGAGCAGCAGGAAGCCGCGCGCCTTCGCATGCCCCTCCAGCATCGGAAGGATCTTTTCCGCATGCCCGCCGCCGCCGTGGAACAGGACCACGAGGGGGGTCGGCAGGCGCGCATCGATGTGCTCGGGCACGCACAGGACGGCGTCGCGGGTCTCGAACAGGCCGAGTGCGTGGCGCCCGGGGGGAAGCGGCGGCTTCGTCGGCAGCCGCGGCAGGAAGGCGAGGCGGCCGGCGAGGCGGGGATCGAGGGGAGCGGTCGGGTCGAAGGCGGAGGAGGCCACGGGCATCGTTCCTGATGGAGCCCACCACGCTCGTCATGAGGTGCGGCCAAGCGGCCTCGAAGCGGCCTCGAAGCGAGCCTGAACCGGTCTCGTGGGCGCCTGCGGCCGGGTGCGACCGAGCGTGCTTCGAGGCTCCGCTTCGCCTTGCACCTCGGCAGGAGGACGGTGGGTGGTTGATGGAGCCGTGGCGCCGTTCGGCAGCCCCGGCCATGAAACGACGAAGACCGCGGTGCCGGGGCACCGCGGTCCTCTCAAGGCGCGAAGGCCGCCCTTACTTCTTCTTCAGCGTGCTCTGCGGGTTGAGACTGCCGATGTTGCCGCTCTCGCTGCCGGCGGCCGGATCGATGACCGCGTTGATGAGCGTCGGCTTGCCGGAATCCATCGCCGCGTCGACCGCCCGCTTCAGCTCGTCCGGCGTGGTGACGTTCACACCGACGCCGCCGAAGGCCTCCATCATCTTGTCGTAACGGGAATCCTTGACGAAGACGGTGGTGCCGGGATCGCGGCCGGTCGGGTCGATGTCGGTGCCGCGATAGATGCCGTTGTTGTTGAAGATCACGATGCAGACCGGCAGCTCGTAGCGGCAGATGGTCTCCACCTCCATGCCGGAGAAGCCGAAGGCCGAGTCGCCCTCGACCGCCAGCACCGGCTTGCCGGTCTCGACGGCCGCCGCGACGGCAAAGCCCATGCCGATGCCCATCACGCCCCAGGTGCCGACGTCCAGGCGCTTGCGCGGCTGGTACATGTCGATGATGCCGCGGGCGAGATCGAGAGTGTTGGCGCCCTCGTTGACGAGGATCGCGTCGGGTCGCTCCTTGATGACGGTGCGCAGGGCACCGAGGGCCGAGTGGAAGCACATCGGCGAGGTGTTCTTCATCAGCTTCGGGGCCATCTTGGCGATGTTGGCCTCGCGCTTCGAGCGGATGGTCTCGAGCCAGGCCGAGGGCGCGCCCTTCCAGTCCTTGCGGATGCCTTCGAGCAGCGCCTCGACGCAGGAGCCGATATCGCCCACCACCGGGGCGACGATCTCGACGTTCGAGTCCATCTCGCGCGGCTCGATGTCGATCTGGATGAAGCGCTTCGAGCCGGGCTCGCCCCAGGTCTTGCCCTTGCCGTGGGAGAGCAGCCAGTTGAGGCGGGCGCCCACCAGCAGCACGACGTCGGAATCCTTGAGCGCGGTGGAGCGCGCCGCGCCGGCCGAGAGCGGGTGGGTGTCGGGCAGGAGACCCTTGGCCATGCTCATCGGCACGTAGGGGATGCCGCTCTCCTCGACCAGCGCGCGCACCGCCTCGTCGGCCTGGGCATAGGCCGCGCCCTTGCCGAGGATGATGAGCGGACGCTCGGCCGACTTCAGCACGTCCAGCGCCCGGGCGATGGCGGACGGAGCCGGGAGCTGGGCCGGGGCCGCATCGATCACCTTGACCAGCGACTTGGCGCCGAGGCTTGCGTCGATGACCTGCGAGAACAGCTTGGCGGGCAGATCGAGGTAGACGCCGCCGGGACGGCCGGAGACCGCAGCGCGGATCGCGCGGGCCACGCCGATGCCGATATCAGCGGCGTGCAGCACGCGGAAGGCGGCCTTGCAGAGCGGCTTGGCGATGGCGAGCTGATCCATCTCCTCGTAGTCGCCCTGCTGCAGATCGACGATCTCGCGCTCGGAGGAGCCGGAGATCAGGATCATCGGGAAGCAGTTGGTGGTGGCGTTGGCGAGCGCGGTCAGGCCGTTGAGGAAGCCCGGCGCCGAGACCGTAAGGCAGATGCCCGGCTTCTTGGTGAGGAAGCCGGCGATGGCGGCGGCGTTGCCGGCGTTCTGCTCGTGGCGGAAGGAGATGACGCGCATGCCCTCGGCCTGGGCGAGACGCCCGAGATCGGTGATCGGGATGCCGGGCACGTTGTAGATCGTCTCGATGCCGTTGAGCTTGAGCGCGTCGATGACGAGGTGGAAGCCGTCGGTCAGCTCCGCTTCCTCATGGGGCACGGCGCCCGCGGTGATCGCGTCGATGTTCTGGGCCTGGACGGTCATGCGGCGTTCTCCCTTTTGGTGCGGATGCTGTTGTCCGGCGCGGGACCCGGTGGCGTTGGGCCGGACGCTTTTCGCGGCTCTGATGGCGCCTTCCGCGGCGCACGGACCGTTCGGGGAACGGCCGGTCTTGTTGCGACGGATCTGGCATACCAAATACCAAATGGTCGGTCAAACGGAACCGGCACTTTTCTTCCAGCGCGTCGCGTGCGTCGCAGCGGCTTCGGGACGACGATGAGCGGCGGCTTCCGCCCTGCCACGCGTCGAAGATCGTACAACCGGATCGCTTCGCGCTGATCGATGCCGTCCGGCGGCGATGCAGGCCGAAGGCAGGTTCTCCATGAAGAAACGCGCCGGGCGTCATCCGCCGCGGCGCGCTTCTCGTCAGTCGGGGCGGTCGGCCGCCCGCACCCTCAGGCGAGCTTGACCGCGCGCGCTTCAGCCGCCTCGGCGATCTCAGCTTCGGCCGCGAGGTAGCGCCGCCGCATCGGCTTCAGCACGAAGACTGCGAGCGCGGCGGCCAAGATGTTCAGCCCGATGATGAGCCCGAACACCGCCGACCAGCCGTAGGAGGCCGACAGGACGCTGGCGAAGGGGACGAGGAAGGCCGCCGTCCCTTTGGCGGTGTACAGGAGCCCGGCGTTGCTGGCAGCGTACTTCGAGCCGAAGGTGTCGCCGCAGGTCGCCGGGAACAGCGAGTAGATCTCGCCGAACACCCCGAAATACATGGCCGTGCACAGCACGAAGACAACCGGGTTGCGGCCGTAGCCCAGCAGCAGGATGCAGGCCGTGGCGGCGATGACGAAGGCGATGAACATCGTGTTCTCGCGGCCGATATTGTCGGACACCCAGCCGAAGAACGGCCGCCCGAACCCGTCGAAGATGCGGTCGAGCGAGATCGCCAGGGTCAGCGCCGCCATCTGCAGGCCGAACAGGTTCATCGTCACGTCGGCGACCTTGAAGTCGTGGGCGATCGGAGCGATCTGCGCCGCCGCCATCAGGCCACCCGAAGCGACCATCACGAACATCGCGTACATCGTCCAGAACACGGGCGTGCGCACCGCCTGTTTCGGGCTGCGGTCGATCTTGGTCTGGGGCAGGCGCAGGTTCTTGCGCTTGATCGGTACGGCGACCGAGGGCTTGCGCAGGAGGAACGACAGCAGGAGGACGACGGCGCCCTGGCCGAGCCCGAAGACGAGGAAGGCCTTCTGGTAGCCGCTCGCGGCGATCATGTTGGCGATCGGGATCACCGTGACGGCCGCGCCCGCGCCGAAGCCCGCTGCCGTCGCGCCCGCGGCGAGGCCGCGCCGGTCGGGGAACCACTTCAGGGCGTTGCCGACGCAGGTGCCGTAGACCGAGCCCGCGCCGATGCCGCCGATGACGGCCGCCGTGTAGAGCAGGAAGAGCGAGTCGGCGTAGGCATTGAGCGTCCAGGACAGGGCGATCATGAGCCCGCCGAAGCCGACGACGATGCTCGGGCCGTAGCGGTCCACGAACCAGGTCTCGATCGGCACGAGCCACGTTTCGGTGGCGACAAAGATGGTGAAGGCGAACTGGATCGCCGTGCGCCCCCATTGATGCTGCGCGTCGATCGGATCGACGAACAGGGTCCAGCCGTACTGAAGATTGGCGATCATGGCCATGCAGAGCACGCCGAAGGCGAGTTGCCACCACTTGGCGGACGGCGCATCGACGGGCGCCTCGGTATGCGCGTGCTGCTCTGCCGGTTGGTAGACCATCCGGTTTCTCCCTAATGCGGTTCTCGTGCTCCCCTGGCGCCGCATCATGCACGATGATGCTAGGCATACAATATACCAGGGCGGTGAAGTTCGCGTGCGATGCTGCGGCAACCCAGCACATCCACTGGATTGGAACCGCCGGTCGGATCGCATCCGGTGGGTGTACCCGCGCGAAGCGAAATGCGTCGCCGCAGGCCGGCCGCCAAGGGGCCGGCCTGCGGCGACGAGGTCGAGGAAGCGGCCGGGCGGTGACCCCGGCCGGAGAGGACGTCAGTGCGCCGTGGCCGTCTTCGGCTCGGCCTCCCGCGCCGCCGCCTCGCGGGTGTAGGACTGCCGCATCGGCTTGAGCACGAAGATCGCCATCAGGGCCGCGAGGATGTTGAGTGCGGCCGCCGCCAGGAACACCGCATGCCAGGACCCGGTCATGGTCGTGAGGATGCTGGTGTAGGGCACGATCAGCGCCGCCGTGCCCTTGGCGGTGTAGAGCAGGCCGGCATTGGTGGCGGCGTATTTCGAGCCGAAGGTGTCGCCGCAGGTCGCCGGGAACAGCGAGTAGATCTCGCCCCAGGCGAAGAACACGAGGCCGGTCAGGATCACGAACATGATCGGGTCCTGGCCGAACTGGCTCAGCATGTAGATGCCCACACCTTCGATACCGAAGGAGAGGAACATCGTGTTCTCGCGGCCGATATGGTCGGAGATCCAGCCGAAGAGCGGGCGCGTCACGCCGTTGAGCACCCGGTCGATGGTGGCGGCGAAGGTCAGCGCCGGCAAAGTGATGCCGAGGAGGCTGACCGGCACGTCGGCGATGTGGAAGTCCTTGGCGATGGGGCCGAGCTGAGCGGTCGCCATCAGGCCGCCCGCCGCCATCATCACGAACATCGCGTACATCACCCAGAAGATCGGGGTGCGCACCATCTCGCCCGGACTGAAGTCCCGCTTGCTCTGGCTGACCCGGGCGATCTCGGGCACCTGCCCCTTCTTCGGCGCCACCAGGAACAGGGCGATCAGCATCACGATGAGCCCCTGGCCGAGGCCGAACCAGAGGAAGGCCGACTCGTAGCCGTAATGGTGGATCACCGCCTGGATCGGCACCACGGTCAGCGCCGAGCCCGCGCCGAAGCCCATCGCGGTGAGGCCTGCGGCGAGGCCGCGTCGGTCGGGAAACCACTTGAGCGAGTTGCCGACGCAGGTGCCGTAGACCGCGCCCGCTCCGGTGCCGCCGATGACGGCGCCGACATAGAGCAGGGTGAGCGAGTCGGCGTAGGCGTTGATCACCCAGGCGAGCCCGCACATCAGGCCGCCGGCCAGCGTCACGACCCGCGGGCCGTACTTGTCAACGAACCAGCCCTCAATCGGCACAAGCCAGGTCTCGGTGACGACGAAGAGGGTGAAGGCGACTTGGATCGCGGCGCGGTCCCATCCGTGCCGCTCTTGGATCGGGTTGACGAAGAACGTCCACCCGTACTGCATGTTGGCGATCATGCACATGCAGATGATGCCGAACAGCAACTGCAACCAGCGGTTTGCGGGTGGTGGAACAGGTGTGGTCGAAGCTTGGGTCATGGACGTCTCTCCAGTGTACGCTCGATTTTCCGAGCATTTTGTTCAGCTTAAATTCGAAATTAATATACGAAAAACTGAAGTATGAGCCGTCGAGACAATGTTTCGACGCGGACACGTGGCCAGCGCTGCAATGGTTCGATCGAAACCGCGGAACGCTCCGGGTGACACCTCCGCCGATTGGTCTTGCCGGACCCTGGACGATATGCCTGCAAGATCGAGGGCCGGGCGCTGGATCGGGCCCGGATCGAGAGCGGGGCCTGTCGCGACGCGCGCCGCTGCATCCCCAATGTTAGAAGGTCCGGTGGCTCGATCATGCCGGCCAGCCTGGACGGGGCGGCACCATAATTCAAAATGCCGGATTGACAATAGGTATGTTGTATACCAGCCTGCGTTCCAAGGCGTCCCCATCGAGAGGCACGCCGATGGAGGAGCGCCGTGTTTGGAGCGATGCGCCGTGCGCCGGACGCCTCGGGCGTCCGCACCATCCATAGGGACCGGTCGGTGGCCGAGGCGGCGCAGCTCCTTGTCCAATCGGATGCGGGCGCACTCGTCGTCGTCGAGGGCGATTCCGACGAGACCGTGACAGGCCTTCTGACCCAGCGCGACATCTTCCGTGCCGTGGCGGCCGAAGGGCCGGACGTCTACAATCGCAGCGTCTGGCTCATCACCGACCACGACTTCCCCGCCGTCGATATCGCGGCCTCGGCCCAGGAGCGGCTGAAGACGTTCTGCGAACGGAAGGTCGACCACATCGCCCTGATGGAATCCTGCCGCATCAGCGCAATCCTGAGCATCTGGGACTGTGCGGGCCAGGATATCGGCGAGGCGCGGGCAGCAACCCCGATGACGTCATCGCATCCGTGAAGGCACACGGCCCCGCTTGCGCACGATCGTCCCTGCGACCGTTGCTGTGCACGGCGCGTCGAGGCTGTGGACCGCACTCGACGGAGCGGACACAGCGCATCGGACGTTGTGCGAGAATGAACCGGAACCGGCCGGACGATATCTCCGAGAAAAGGCGCCCGTGATGGAAACTCCCATGAAACATCTGACCGTCGTCGAGTGCCCGATCGTCTTCCCGGGCGAGAACGAATTCGGTGCGTCGAGCGTCGACATGCTGCCCCGCCTCGGCATCGCCGGCGGCCTGGAGAGCCGCCACATCCGTGTGCTGGACGAGCGCATCATCGCCGTCTGCATCTGGCGCAGCTCGTTCTGCGCCAAGCTGTTCTTCGACGCCGCGTGGCACGAGCGGGCGGCGACCCTCTGGGGCGAGGCGTACCAGATCCGGTTCGAGGTGATCGAGAACGCCTCCGCCGCCTGATCGGCGCAGGCCGTTCGCAACGAGGAGGGCCAGCGCGATGGACACGGCCGCGCCGGCCCTTTCCGACGCCCCCCCCGCCATGGAGCCCGGGGACGCGGCGGCCCCTTCGGCCTTCCATGCCTGGAACCCGGGGCTCGAACCCGGCCTGCCGCGGGCGATGCGCCCGCTAGCGACTCTGTTCCGGTCCGAGAACGTCTCCCTCGGCTATCCCGAGATCCTCGAACTCTCCGATCTCAGCGGCCTGCCCGCGACCCAGATCGCCCCGTTCCGACCCGAGCGCCTCGTCGTCCACGAGGTGCTGATCCGGGTGATGGCCGACATCTCGGTTCCGGTCGGCGAGGTCTATGCCGATCTCGGTCTGAACTTCCGTCGGATCGTCACTACCCTCCTGCGCGAGGGCGTGACGCATCGCCTTGATGCCGTCACGGCCACCTATGAAGCCGTCCGCGCTGAGGCCGATGCGCTCCTCGAACGCGAGCTGTCGGCGCTGCTCGACGAGACGCCGGCGCAGACGCCCGAACCGGCCTCCGGCTGGATGCGCTGGCTCGCCCGGCTCGGCGGGCGCGACCGGCCCTCCTCCCGGATCCTCCCCCATTCCGGCGATGGCCAAGCCGATCTCCTCGGGCGTCTCGACGCGCGGTGTGCCGCCGCCGACGAGTCGGACACTCTGGAGAGCGCAGCACGCGAGGCCCTGCGCACGGTGTTCGGCCACGTCGTCGCCCGCCAGGGCATGCTGATCCGCGACCGCGCGCTTCTGCGGCGGCTCGCCGGGATCCTCGTGACCAACCGCTGCGGCAGCGACCGGATCGGTGCGCTGATCGCCCCCTGGATCGAGGCGGTCGCCGAGGCCGAGGGCTACCATCGCCCGGCCCCCCAAGCGCAGCCGGTGGTGATGACCGTCAAGGGCGCCTCGGCCTCGGGCAAGAGCACGATCCGGCCCTACCAGCGCGGCCTCGCCGGGCGGATCGGCGCCGCGTGGCAGGATTTCGCCGTCATCACCCCCGACGTCTGGCGCAAGTTCCTGCTCGATTACGACAGCCTGGGTCCCGCCCGCCGCTACGCCGGGCCGCTGACCGGCCACGAGGTCGAGATCGTCGATGCCAAGCTCGACCGCTACATCACCCGCAAGGCCGCGAATGGCCGCCTCTCGCACCTGCTGATCGACCGCTTCCGCTTCGACAGCTTCTCGACGGAGGCCGGCAGCGACGGCGCCGGGCAGCTCCTGACCCGGTTCGGCCACCAGGTCTATCTGCAGTTCATGGTCACGCCGCCCGAGGAAACCGTGGAGCGGGCCTGGAAGCGGGGCGAGGAATTCGGGCGCTACAAGGCAGTCGAGGATCTGCTCGCGCACAATGTCGAGGCCTATACCGGCATGCCGCGGCTGTTCTTCATGTGGGCCCTGCGCCGGGATCGGCCGGTCTTCTTCGAGTTCCTCGACAACAGCGTACCCAAGGGCGCGCGCCCGCTCACCATCGCCTTCGGGACGAACGACACGATGACCATCCTCGACGCCAGAGCGCTGCTGGCGATCGAGCGCTACCGGCGGATCGACATTCGCGCCCGCAGTCCGGCGGATGTCTATCGCGGCGTCACCGACGCGCCGGAGGCGGAGGCGGGCTTCCTGCGGGAGGTTCTGCGGCGGCTCGCCGTCGTACGCTTCGCCGATCGCGAGACGGGACGGGTCTTCGCACGGTTCGAGCAGGGCCGCTTGATCGGCTTGGATCGAGCGGGGCTTGCCGCCGCGCTCACCGATGCCGGGACGGCGCGGGCCCTCGCGGCAACCGGGTTGCCGAAGCAGACCGACACCGTGCCGCCCCTCGACGACGAAAACCTCTGCCCGACCGGGACGTCGACGCTCGGTGCCTGGGGGCGCGAGGCGGATCGAGTGATCGCCTGAGCATCGCTCACCGGGTGCGTCGACACCGGCAGATGCCTGTCACCGGCCCAAGCCCGGCAGCGGCGGGATCACCTAACCCGCTTTCACGTGCGCGTGACGCATGCCTGAATCTGGTATTTTGTCCTTCATATTCCAGAAGGGCAGAGTTATCTTATGTGCACCGCACCATAAAGCGCCCCGAAGCGCTTATCCTCGGAGACCACCATGCTTGCCACTTGGCTCGCCGCGCTCGTGTTTTTCGGCGCCTTGCAGGCGCTGCTCGTCGTCAAGCTGGCTGATCGGCTGACCCTCTCCGGCGCGCCGCAGGACTGTCAGCCCGTCTGTGATCCCGAGACGAAGCCGACCGCCGGCCGCTACGCCCGCGCCGCCTGAACCACGCCGAGGACTTCGGACGGAGCGACGCCGGCAGGGGTCAACCAGTCGAAGACGATCCGCTTACTCGGCGGCACGGTGAGGGGCGCTTCCGAACACGGCGTCGCGTCGAGGAAGGCCTGCAACTCGGCCTCGGAGAAGGATCCGAACGCCTCGACGAGATCGGCCAGGGCGTCGTCCAGAGCGTTCTCGGCCATCACCGCATCCTCCGGATGCCGACCCGAACGAAGATCATGCCTCCGTAGCCGGTCGGATCTGTCACTCTGGCATCTGGCATACCAGAGGGTGGGAAATCAAGTTCTACCCGTGGTGAGATCAGAAAAATAAAGTTGGCGACTGCTCCGCCGCGGTTACTCAGCCGCGATGCGGTGGACGCCGCCGACGGCGCCCGAACCGAGGATGTCGCCGATCTCGGCATCCGTGCAGCCGAGCACCTCGCGCAGGATCTCGTCGGTATGCTCGCCGAGCAGCGGGGCGCGGGTGACTTCCGTCGGACTCGCCGAGAGCTTGATCGGATTGCCGACGGTCAGGTAGGCGCCCCGGGTCGGATGCTCGACCTCGACCACCGTCCCGTTCGCCCGCAGCATCGGATCCTCGGCGATCTCCTTCATCGACAGGATCGGCCCGCACGGAATCTCGTAGGCGTTGAGGATCTCCATCGCCTCGAACTTGTCGTGCTTCATCGTCCAGGCTTCGATGCGGGTGAAGATCTCGTTGAGATGCGGGAGGCGGGCCTTCGGCGTGGCGTAGGCCGGGTCGGTCTTCCAGTCCGGCTCGCCGATGATGTCGCAGATCGGGCCCCAGACCGCTCCCTGCGTGATGAAGTAGATGTAGGCGTTGGGATCCTGCTCCCAGCCCTTGCATTTGAGGATTCGGCCGGGCTGACCGCCGCCGGAATCGTTACCGGCCCGCGGCACCGCCTCACCGAAGGGGACGCCCTCGCCGTACTGGCTGTATTCCATCAGGGGGCCGTGACCGAGGCGTTGCTGGTCCCGCAGCTTCACCCGGCAGAGATTGAGCACCCCGTCCTGCATGGCGCAATCGACCCGCTGGCCCTGTCCCGTCTGGGTGCGCTGGTAGAGTGCCGTGACGATGCCGAGCGCGAGGTGCAGCCCGGTGCCGGAATCGCCGATCTGCGCACCGGAGACCATCGGCACGCCGTCGCGCCAGCCGGTGGTGGAGGCGGCTCCGCCGACGCATTGGGCAACGTTCTCGTAGACCTTGCAATCCTGGTAACGGCCCGGGCCGAAGCCTTTCACGGAGGCCAGGATCAGCCCGGGATTGGCCGCCTGCAACCGCTCCCAGGTCAGCCCCATCCGGTCGAGCGCGCCGGGGGCGAAGTTCTCCACCAGCACGTCGCACTCGGCGATGAGCCGCCACAGGATCGCGTTGCCTTTGGGGTTTTTGGCGTCGAGCGTGATCGAGCGCTTGTTGTGGTTCAGCATCGTGAAGTAGAGGCTGTCCACGCCGGGAAGATCTTGCAGCTGCTGGCGCGTCGCGTCGCCGGCACCCGGCCGCTCGACCTTGATCACGTCGGCCCCGAACCATGCCAGCAATTGGGTGCAGGTCGGCCCCGACTGAACGTGGGTGAAGTCGAGGATCCGAACGCCGTCGAGCGCCTTGCCCATCGCAGGTCTCCTCCCCAGGAGCATAGCTTCAGTTTCGCGCGCTCTGTTCGGCCCATGGCGTCGGCCGGAACGCGCCGTTGAGAAGCCGGGCCGGTCTTTCACGCCGGGCACGAGGCACATCCGAGGAAGGCTGCCCTGCGCCCAGCGAATGCCGAAGGTCTCGACTTCAAGGTTTCTTTCTGGCATACCAGATGCCAGACGTCAACGTTTGTGAGCTTCAGGTGCGGAATCCGCACGGGCTCGTGAGCGGATTTCAGAGGCATAAGCCGGGCGCATGGGTGTGTCCGGCTTGTCTTCCCAGAGGCGAGGCGCCATGCTCGAACGGCTCGATGCCCCGACTCCGGGCCCGCATCCCCATCGGCATCAAGGTCGATCCGAAGCGATGGAAAATCTCTCGATCAAGCCGATCGTCCCGGCGACGAGCCTGCGGACACTGGCCTACGAGGCACTGAAGTCCGCTATCACCAATATGGACATCTACGGCCAGTCCGGAGATGTGCGGCTCGACGAGCGCGGCCTGTCGCAGACGCTCGGCGTGAGCCGCACGCCGATCCGCGAGGCGCTGACGGTGCTGGAGCAGGAAGGCTTCGTGCGCAACGAGCCCCGGCGCGGGGTGTTCGTCGTCAAGAAGACGAAGCGCGAGATCGTCGGCATGATCCAGGCCTGGGCCGCTCTCGAGAGCATGGCGGCGCGGCTCGCCTGCACCGCCGCGACGGACGAGGATCTCGCCTGTCTGCGCCGCTCCTTCCCCGAATTCTTCGACGGCAAGCCCTACGAGCATCTCGGCGAGTACTCGGAAGCCAATATCCGCTTCCACCAGAAGATCATCTCGCTGGGCCACAGCGAGGTGATCAAGGATCTGACCAGCAACCTCCTGATGCACGTGCGCGGCATCCGCAACACGGCGCTCCGCCAGGGCGACCGCGCCTCGAAGTCGATCGAGGAGCACGTGCAGATCATCGAGGCGCTGGAGGCCCGCGATGCCGAGCGCGCCGAGCGCCTCGTGCGCGACCATGGCCTCGGGTTGGCCGACCACGTCCAGCGCTACGGCGACCACCTCGACTGACCGCTCGGCGCGAGCGCCGCGTCGCCGCGCCGACGACCGCTTCCGTCGGATCGGGTCGCGAAAGGCCGCGATGACGGGCGGGTGCATCCTCTCCCCGTCCATGCGAGCCCTCGGGCCGAGCCCTATGGAAGCGCCGCGCCGGCCGAACACGGCGGCGACGCATGCGTGCTGCCGGTTGCCGGACAATCCCGCCAAGCTTCCGCCTCGCCGCGTCGCGATTCATGATGCAGCGGATTGCCGCGTCAGGATTATTCCTCCCCCTCTCCGTTTCCTGAAGGGTTCGTTCATCGGGCGTTCCTAGAGCACGGGCGATGGTGTGGGCGAAAGCCTAGCCGTTGGACTGCCTCAAGTCCTCCACGCCGCCGACTTCGGACAACGCCCTTGAAGATCGCCGTCATCGCCCATCTCAAGTTCCCGATCGGACAGCCCTATCTGGGCGGCCTCGAGATGCACACGCATCACTTGGCCGGCGCGCTGCGGGCGCGGGGCCACAGGGTCACCCTGTTCGCCTCCGAAGGCTCCGACCCGGCCCTGGTCCCTAATCCCGTCTGCCCGCCGACCGGCGATGCCCTGGGCGATCCGGTGGCCTGCGAGCGGATCGAGCGGGCCGAACTCGCGGCCTACGAGCGCATCATGGAGGCGGTCGCCCGCGGCGGCTTCGACATCGTGCACAACAACAGCCTGCACGACCTGCCGCTGCGCGCGAGCAACACCCTCGCCGTTCCGATGACGACGGCGCTGCACACGCCGCCCTTCGAGTCCCTGGCCGAGGGCGTGCGGGCGGCCAAGCCCGGCATGATCTTCGCGGCCGTCTCGCCCTCGCTGGCTCAGGAATGGCAGGCGCTCGTTCCGGATGCCCGTATCATCGGCAACGGCATCGACCTCTCGACCTTCGCGTTCAGCCCGTTCGCGGAGCCGGCCAACTACGTATTCTGGAGCGGGCGGATCGTGCCGGAGAAGGGCACGCATCTGGCGATCGACGCCGCGCGGCAAGCCGGAATGCGCCTGCGCTTCGCCGGCCCGAAGCCGAATCCGCGCTACTGGGACGAGTGGATCGCCCCGCGGCTCGGGGCCGACGTCACCTATGTCGGCCACCTCTCCCATCGTGAATTGGCGCGCCAGCTCGGCGGCGCGCGGGCGGCCATCGTCTCGCCGCGCTGGGAGGAGCCGTTCGGCCTCGTCGTCGCCGAGGCCCTGGCCTGCGGCACGCCGGTTGCCGCCTTCGGTCGCGGCGCGATCCCCGACATCGTCGATCGCCTCTCCGGCGCACTCGCCCCGGCCGATGATGTGGCGGCCCTCGCCCGCGCGATCGAGCGCGCCGTCACCCTCGAGCGCCGCGCCTGTCGCCGCCGGGCCGAGACACTCTACGACGCCGACGTGATGACCGACGGCTACGAGGAACTCTACCGCGAGGTGCTCGCGGGCGCGCCGGCCAACAGCGCCCGCGCCGCCGTCTTCGAACGCCCGGCGGCCTGAACGCCATGCTTCCGCACCTCGGCCCGGCCGTCGTTTGCATCCCGGCCCGCAACGAGGCCGAGCGCCTGCCCCGCCTGCTGCGGGCGCTCGCCGCCCAGGACGGGTACTCGTTGGCTGCGCCGCTGAAGGTCGTGATCGTCAGCAACAACTGCACCGACGGCACGGTCGAGGCGGTGCGTGCCCTCGAAGCGTCCGGCGCGCTCGGCACCCTGGCGCTGCGCCTGATCGAGGCGACCCTCGCCCCGGCCGAGGCCCATGTCGGTACGGCCCGCCGCCGCGCCCTCGACGCGGGCGCCGATTGGCTGGAGCGCGAGGGTGCGCCCGACGGCGTGCTGCTCACCACCGATGCCGACGCGCGCATCGCCCCCGGCTGGGTCGCGGCGAACCTGCGCGCCCTGGAGAAGGCCGAGATCGTCGGCGGCCGGCTGGTGATCGACGACGAGGGCGCCGCCGATCCCATGCTCGCCGCCTTCCACGCGCGGGTCGAGCGCTACTGGTCGGGCGTGCGGGCTCTCGAGGATGCTCTCGATCCGCCGCCGGACGATCCGGCGCCGCGCCACGGCGACCATACGGGGGGAAGCCTCGCGCTTCGGGCCTCGCTCTACCGCGCGGTGGGCGGCCTGCCCGCCCTGCCCCGCGGCGAGGACAATGCCCTGGTCGGTGCCGTCCGGCGCGCGGGTGGGCGCTTGCGCCACTGCCCCGACGTTTCGGTGCTCGTCTCGGCCCGCACCGCCGGGCGCGCCGAGGGCGGCATGGCGACCGAGATGCTGCGCCGGGCCCGCGTCGTGCGCGGGGGCGAGGCCTATTGCCTGCCGACCGCGGCCCATTGGGAACGGATCATCCTGCGCCGGGCCGCCCTGCGCCGCGCCTATCGCGAGGGTGCCGCACCGGCCACCCTGCACGCGCTCGGACTCGGTGCAGAGGACCTCGCCGCCATCGATCCCGCGGCCTGCCCCAACGACATCGCCTTCGTGGAGCGCGCCCATGCCCGCCTGGAATCGCGGGACGATCCGGCCCCGGAATGCGGCCTCGACGAGGCCCTGGCAGCGCTCGACGCGCTCGTCACGGCCCTTCGGCGCGACCGGGCGGCGTGAGTCCGGCCTGAATTCGGCATGAAGCTGGCGAGAAAGCCGGCGATAGGGTCAGGCTGTCGTTGAGGCGGCCCAACCTCGCGCCGCATTGTTCCTGGATCGCGCATGACTCGTCCGGTCGGCTACTACGTCCACCACCAAGGAGCCGGGCACCTCCAGCGGGCGATCGCGCTCGCGCGCGCGCTCGAGGCCCTCGGGCGCCCCTGCACGCTGATGGGCAGCTTCAACGGCCTCGACACTTCGGGTGCGCCCGGCCCCGTTCTTGATCTGCCCGACGATCGTCTTGACCGGAGCTTCGACGGGCAGGACGGTGCGGATCAGCGCCCCGAATGCTTCCACTACGTGCCGCTGAACCATCCCGGCATCCGCGCGCGGATGGGCCGGATCGCGGCCTGGGCGGCGGAGCACGATCCGGCGCTGATCGTCGTTGACGTCTCGGCGGAGGTGGCGCTGCTCGCCCGGCTCCTGTCGGTGCCGAGCCTCGTCGTGCGCCTGTCCGGGACCCGCACCGACCGACCGCATCTGGAAGCCTTCCGGGCCGCCTCGCGCCTGCTCGCGCCGTTCCCCGAAGCGCTCGACGGCGGCGACGTGCCGGCTTGGGTGCGCGAAAAAACCCTCTACGGCGGCTTTCTCGGCGGTGCGCCAGCGCGGCTCGTGTCCGAGGAGGACGGACGCATCGTCGTGGTGTTCGGCCGCGGCGGCGAGGGCGGGCGGCTGGACGCGCTGATCGAGGCCGCCCGAGCGGTGCCGGACCGCGCCTGGCACGTGCTCGGACCTGTCACCGGCACGGGGTCGCCACCGGACAACCTGAACCTGCACGGCTGGGTCACGGATGTGCACCCGCATCTCGCCCCCGCCTCCCTCGTGGTCGGGGGTGCGGGCGACGGACTCGTCACGGCGGTGGCGGCCCTGGGCAAGCGTTTCCTGTGCCTGCCCGAGCCGCGCGCCTACGACGAGCAGGAGGCCAAGGCGCAGGCGCTGGAGCGGCTCGGTGCGGCGGTGGTCCATCGCGGCTGGCCGGAGGCGGCGGCGTGGTCGCAACTCGCCGCCGCTGGCCTCAGCATCGATCCGGAAATCGTCCGGCGCCTCGCCGAGCCCGATGCGCTCGCGCGCACCGCCGACGCCATCGAGGCGCTTTGCTGGGCGGCGGACTGACCGGCGTTCATGCCAGAGGCCTGCTCGGGTCGACCCATGCCGCCCGAGCCACACCCCGCTGAGGCGTACTCACTTGTCGTTCGTCGTCCCCGGTGAGGTCTCCCGCCCCGTCGTGCCGGGCCCCGAGGCGCCGTGCGTCTTCGGCTTGTCGGACAGCACGCCGGCGCCATCGCGGGTGATACCGCCGCTGCCCGGATTCGGATTGCTGCTTTTGGCCGTGCCGGTCTGATCGTTGACGCCGGCATTGCCGAAGCTGCCGGCGCGGCCCGCGCCGCCGCCCGTCTCCCGGGCGGCAGCCGGCAGGGGTGTGAGGATCGCGACGCCAAGCGTCACCGCGGCGAGCCATCGTCCGTTCATCGCGATCCTCCTCATCTCGGCCTGACCAAGCGCGCCGGTCAGCGCTTGGGCGAAAAAGTCGGATCGCTGATGCGTCGCAGGTTTTCGGATGGTGTCTCCGCCTCGGTGGCCTCCACCGACTCGACACTTCCGCCCGCGATCGAGTCGCGCCGGTCGAAGTCGGAGGCGGTGCGCGCCACCTGCGCTTCCCAACTCGGGTCCTCCTGCAGGGCGCGCTGGAGGTCGGCGGGGCGGGCAACGTCGAGGGGACTGTCCTGCCCGAAATCCTGCCCGTTGCGGTCGGCGTTGGCGTTGAAGTTGCGCAGGGAATCGTGCTCGGATTCGGGCTTGCCGCGGCTCTCGTCCATGGCTGTTCTCCTGATGGGGAGCGGATGGGTCCGTTCGATGTCGGTCCGAGGCGCTCGTTTCAGTGAGAGCGCTCGGTGCGGTCGGGGGCGTGGCCCATGCTGCTGTGGCGGTGGTGCGCGTCGCGCTCGCCGCCCCCGGACACGCCGGACTTGGAGTGATTGGTCGGGCTGCCGGGCGTCGGCCCGTGATCGGACTCGACAGCGGGCTTCGACCGGTCCTGGTGGCTGCTGCCCGGCCCGCCGTGATGACGGTCGGTGTTGGGGTGCTTCGAGGACGTGCTCATTCAGCGATCCTGCTGGTAGCCCTGATGGGTGGTGTTGACCTTCGAGTTGCCGGCCTGGCCGATCTTGTCGGGATCCTTCGTCTGCGACGAGGACTGCCCCTGAACGGTGGCGGTCTCGGGCGCGCTTCCCGGGCCCTTATCGGACCGGTTGGCCGGCGGAACGGGTGGGGGCTTGGTGCTCATCGAAACTCCGGGGTTCATGCGTCGGGGACGATACCTGAAGAACCGGCCGAGCCTCGAAGAGTTCGGATCGATCATCGAAACTTTTCAGCCGAGGCTGCGGTCAAGCCTCCGGATCCCGCCCTGTTAGGCAAGAGATCGCCGGGACTTAGCCGATGCATCGCCTGCGTGTACGAGACAGCAATGCTTTGCAATCCGGACGGATATTCTTGGCAGAAGCGTCGCTTCCGAGAGGCCATGCCTGGAAATTGCGAGTCTGTGCTCGCCGCAGCCGGTCCGCATCAGGATCGCCACATCGAGCTTGAACCGCAGCCCGAGCCGGTCGGTTTCGCCGCGAGGATGAAGGCGAGGATGGCCATGGCGCGAGAAGGCGAAGACCGGGCGGAGGGGTTGGCCGGCGAGAACGTGGCAGGCAGTGCCGCCCATCCGAGTCTGAGCAGCCCCGACCATGCCGAGGCCGGCGACGGCAGCCCGAGCCACCGCAGCCTCACGGGCGGGGCATCGCCGCGGTCCGGCTCGGAGGGCAAACCAGCTGGACATCGCGAGGTGAGCGAGGATGGATCGGCCGATCCGGCGCCCGGCGGCCGATGACGCTCCGGCTCTCCGCTCAGAACGGCCGATCCGGCGGCACGCGGGCGGCGGCGATCTCGTCCGGGCTCGGGCCGCGCAGAAGGGTGATGTCGGGCTCGCGGCTCTCGCCGATCAGGCCGAGCCGGGCGAAGGCGTCGAGCCAGCCGTCCATCGGCCAGAGCCCGTGCCGGGCGCGGAAGCGGCGGGCGTTGCGGACGATGTCGGCGAAGTGCTGGAGCGGCGGGTCGCAGGAGAGGTGATGCTGGTGAAAGGCGGGCGGGGCCCCCGCCAGCAGCACCGGCACCCCGATCTCGGCGGCGCGGAAGGCCAGATCGGTGTCCTCGGCGCCGTAGCCGTCGTAGCCCTCGTCGAAACCGCCGAGGCGGTCGTAGGTGGCAGCCCGCACCGCGAAGGCGAGCGACCAGAACAGGCCCGGATTCCTGGTCTCCCGCACGCCGCTTTCCGGAAAGTCCCGGGCCGGATGGAGGATGCCGGCCCGCAGGAGATCGGCCTCCCGCCAGCCGTCGCGGACGGCGCCCGCCGGCAGGTAGCGGATGGGACCGCAGACGAGGCCGTCATGGGCCGCCGCCGCCGCGGCGAGCGCCGGAACCAGACCGGCGGAGGGAATGCAATCGACGTCGAGGAAGACGAGGATGTCACCGGATGCCCCGGCCCGGCCGGCATTGCGCGCGGCGGCGAGCGGCAGGCCGGCGCTCGGGAAATCGACCCGCCGCAGCGGGAACGGCGTCTCCGGCAGCGGCTCGGGAGCGGGCCCCATCTCGACCACGACGCACTCGGCCGCCCCTTCGCCCAGGGCGGCGCCGCGGGCGAGCCCCTCGATCAGGCGCGCAAGGTGGGCATCGCGCCCCTTGTTGAGCGTGACGACGCTGGTGGTGCTCACGGGGGCTTCCGGTCCGGGACAGGCTTGAGGGTCGCGTCCGTCGTGCCAGCCCCAACCTGAAACCCCGATGAAGAGAATCAGCGCAGGGTGATGTACCATTCGTGCGGGCCGCAGAGCCGATCGATCATCGCCGGCTCCAGCTGGAAGCCGGACGGGTCGTCCTCGATCAGCCCGGAGACCTGCGAGGCGTGCGCCTCCACCGCCCGGCGCTTGGCCGCGCGCTCGCCCTCCACGGCGAGGCGGAACCCCTCCGGCGCCGGCCCGACCTCGCGCTCCGGCGGTAGGGTCCAGCCCCAGACCGGGTAGGCGTAGGCCGCGATTCCGGGGAGCCGGGCGCGGGCGAGATCGACGATGGCGGCGGACGCCGTGTGGTCGCAATGGGGATCGTGTCGCCACGTCACGAACAGGGCGCTCGCCCCGGCCGCGCGGGCGATCTCGGCGATCGCGTCGGCGGCCGCCTCGGCCTGCGGGCCCTCGCTCGGCACGCCGCCGTCGGGCAGGCGCAGGAAATGGACGTGCTCGGCGCCGAGCCCGAGTTCGGCCATGGCCCGCACGGTCTCGGATTCGCGAAGATCCCGCAGGCGGCCATGGGGATAGGCCTTGGAGTTCGGGTGCGAGCCGCAGCCGTCGCTGACGATGACGACGCGCACGCCACGGCCCTCCGCAAGAGCCTGCACGATCAGCCCGCCGCAGCCGAGACTCTCGTCGTCCGGGTGCGGCGCCACCACGACGAGGCCGCCCCCGTCCGGCACCAGGGTGGCGAGCGGGGCGACGGGCAGGCCCTTCACGGCCTCGAGGAAGGCGTCGGCGCGCATGGCTCCTCCTGAATTCGAAACGCGATCCGTTCGATACCGACCTCAAGTCGGACCGAACCTCACCGCGGAAGACCGCTATCGACCCAACCGCTGCTGAGCACAACCGGCGAACGGTACACCCGCTCCGGTCACGCCCCCTATCCGCGCGCCCGTCCGCGCCCTGTCACGGCTCCGGAAGCAGGGCCTCCGTCCGGCCGCGCAGGGCCTGGATGCTGCGGTAGCCGACCGAGGCCGCGACCTGGCGCGGGGCCAAGCCGTCGGCGGTGAGCGCCAGGGCCCGCACGACCCGCGCCCTCGCCCGCCACTGCCCGAAGGTGAGACCCGTCTCGCGCCGGAACCCGCGGGTCAGGGTACGGCGGCTGAGGCCGGCGCGGTCGGCCCAGGCGTCCAGGTCGAAGGTCGTGGCGGGCGCATCGATGAGGCCGAGGCAGATCCGGCGCAGCCGCGCATCGCTGGGCAGGGGCAGGGTGAGCTTGGTCTCCGGTGCTCGCCGGATCTCGTCGAGCACCAGCGCCGCGAGGTGGCCGCCGCGCCCGGCCTCGTCGTAGAGCACGGGCTCCCGCGTCAGGGCAGCCAGTGCGGCGGCGAGCAGCGGCGAGACCTCGATGACGCGGGCGCGGGCGGGAAAGCCGGCAATCGCCTCGGGCGCGAGATAGGCCGAGCACATCGCGACCGCGCCGTGCATGGCCACCGCATGGGGCAGGCGCGGCGGGATCCAGAGGGCGTGCCCCTCGGGCACGACCCAGGTCCCGTCCTCGGCGGTCGCCATCATCAGGCCGGCTGTGGCGTAGAGCAGCTGCGCCCGGGGGTGGAAGTGGCGCTCCGTGCAGCTGCCCGCCGCGAAGCGTTTGGGCATCACCGCGACCGCGCGGGGCAGATCCTGATAATCCTCGGCCCGGATCGAACGCATGGGAGATGTCCGTCCAAATTGACCCGATTGCGTAAGCCTTCGGCCCGACGGCGTGCAACGGGTCAGATAGGGAGAGACAAGGCTTACGGAGATGCCTGCCCGATGGACGCCGAGACCTTGTCCCGCCGCACCCTGCGCTTCGTCAACGTGGCGCACGCCCTCGATCACTTCGTGCTCCTGATCTACCCGACCGCCGTACTCGCCATCGCGGCGCAGACGGGCCTGAGCTACGGCGAACTGATCGGGCTCGCGACCGGCGCCTTCGTCGCCTTCGGGCTCTGCTCGCTGCCGATGGGCTGGCTCGCCGACCGGTTCGGCCGGCGCAACCTTCTGGCGGTGTTCTTCTTCGGCTACGGCCTGTCCTGCCTCGGCGTCGCGAGCGCGGCGAGCCCGACCGCCTTCGCGGTCTGGCTCTGCGTGCTGGGGCTGGCCTCGGCGATCTATCACCCTGTCGGCTCGACCATGCTGGTCACCCATGCCCGCCGCCTCGGGCGCGATCTCGGCGTGAACGGGGTCTGGGGCAATGCCGGCGCGGCCACCGCCTCGGGCGTGACCGCCCTGCTCGCCGCCGGCCTCGGCTGGCAGGCGGCCTTCATCGTGCCGGGCGTGTTCTGCCTTGCCGTCGGCGCCGCCTTCCTGGCGCTGGTGCCCGGCGACGGCGAAGGCGCCGCCGGCAGGACCGGGGGCGCCGCGCTCATCCCCGTCGCGCGCCCCCTTCCCCTCCTCGTCGTGTTCGCCTTCGCCATCGTCGCGGGCGGCATGACCTTCAACATCACCACCATCGCCCTGCCCAAGGTCGTGGACGAGCGCCTCGGCGCAGGCCTCCCGCTCGCGCTGATCGGCTCGGTGGCGACCCTCGTCTTCGCCTTCGGCGCCCTGACCCAGCTGGCGATGGGACGACTGATCGACCGCTACAGTCTGCCGACCCTGTTCCTCGCTCTCTCCGTGCTGCAACCGCTCGGCCTCGGACTGGCCGCGGCGAGCACGGGCCTGACGCTGCTCGCCGGCCTCGTGCTGACGATGGCCGCACTCTACGGGCAGGTTGTCATCAACGACGCGATGGTGGCCCGTTACGTGCCCGCCGCCTACCGGGCCCGGGCCTACAGCGTGCGCTACTTCCTCGGCTTCACCGTGAGCGGCTTCGTGGTGCCGATGATCGCGGTGCTGCACGATCGCGGCGGCTTCGGGCTGGTGCTCGGCATCGCGGCGGGTTTCGGTGCCGTCATCGTCGCCTCGGCCCTCGGCTTCTTCGCGCTCACCCGGGGACCGGCCCCGCGCCCGCTGGTTCCGGCGGAGTAGCGCGGAGGACGGCTGCGCTTATCGCCCGCTGCATTCCGGCGCGGGCGCGGTCGGCGCCGTGAGCGTGAAGTCCTTGCGGGTGAGTTCTCGGGTGCCGGGTTCGACCACGATGGTCCAGGGACCCGGCTGCAGTTCCCCGTCGTGCTCGAAGGTGAAGCCGACGTGGCTCCAGTCGTCGAGCACGTCGCTCGTGAACACGTCCTCCCGGCTCGCGGCGCCGTCGGTGCGGGTGAAGAGGGGGTGCAGCACGCGGACGCGAACACGGTGCGGAAGCCGCGCCCCGTCCCGGCGGCGAGCCGGACGGTGATGCCGAAGCTCCGGCAGCGGCGCGCCTCGATCCGGTCGGTCCGTTCGAGGTAGCGCAGCCCCTCCATCGATCGCGGCGGAACGAGCCCGCGATTGCGCGGATCGGTGTCCGAAGCGCCGCCCCGGCCGCGGCTGATCCCGAAATCGACGATCTCCGCGCTCAACCTTCCCTCCGCCCGCGTCTCTGCATCGCCGTGATGCCGCCGAGCAGGACGGCGAAGGCCGGGCCGCTCGACCGGAAGGCGAGGGTTCGCCACCGCGCGGGCCGTGCCTCCATGAGGCTGCCATCCGTATCGCGATTCTTGCAGGGGACGCGGCGCGATACCTCGCCCGCCGGCACAGGCCGGCCTTACCCCGCGCGGGCGGCGAGGTAGCGCGAAAACCCCTTGGCGCGCAGGTCGCAGGCCGGGCAGGTGCCGCAGCCGTAGCCCCAGTCGTGGCGCGCGCCCCGCTCGCCGAGATAGCAGGTATGGCTCTCCTCGACGACGAGATCCACGAGGGCGTGCCCGCCGAGACTCTCGGCGAGCGCCCAGGTCTGCGCCTTGTCGATCCACATCAGCGGGGTGTGCAGCACGAAGCGGCGCTCCATCCCGAGATTGAGCGCGACCTGCAGCGCCTTGATCGTGTCGTCGCGGCAATCGGGATAGCCCGAGTAGTCGGTCTCGCACATGCCGCCGACGACGTGGCGCAGGCCCCGGCGGTAGGCGAGCGCGGCGGCGAAGGTGAGGAAGACGAGGTTGCGGCCCGGCACGAAGGTGTTGGGCAGACCGTCCCGAGCCAGCGCGATCGCGCTGTCGCGGGTCAGCGCCGTGTCCGAGATCTCGCCGAGCGCCGCGAGGGAGAGCGTGTGATCCGGCCCGAGCCGGCCGGCCCAGGCCGGATCGAGCGCACTCATTCCCTGCCGCAGCGCCGCGCGCCGGTCGAGTTCGACCCGGTGGCGCTGGCCGTAATCGAAGCCGAGCGTCTCCACCCGCGGGAAGCGGTCGAGCGCCCAGGCGAGGCAGGTCGCCGAATCCTGGCCGCCGGAGAACAGCACCAGGGCGCTGTCCCCCTGCGCCGTCCCCGCCCGATCCGCTGCGTCCGCCTCCTGCATTGCGGTCAATCGCCCTCGTACTCGGCCCAGGAATAGGGCGTCTCGAAGATGCGCACGCTGGCGAGCCCCGGAATGGCCGGCTTGGCGCGATGCCAGATCCAGGCCGCGATGTGCTCGGCGGTCGGATTCTCCAGCCCCTCGATCTCGTTGAGGCAGTGATGGTCGAGCCGCTCTAGGAGCGGCGCGAAGGCGCTCTCGATGTCGTAGAAATCGACCACCCAGCCGGTCGTCGGATCGACATCGCCCGCCACCGTCAGTTCCACGCGGTAGGAATGCCCGTGCATGCGGTGGCAGCGGTGCGTCTCGGGCACGTTCGGCAGGCGGTGGGCCGCCTCGAAGGTGAAGGCCTGGGTGATCTTCATCGCGTGATCTTCACGGGGGCTGGAACGGTCCCGCCACGCGAGCAGCGGCGGGTTGACGGCCGCCCGCGGGCGCACCGAGATCGTGGATATGTCACTGCCTCCGACGAAATGCACCCTCTATCCGGTCTTCGCGGCAGCGAGCCCGCACGCGGTGATCTACCGCCGCGGCCCCTCGAACCACACCTGCCTCATCGCCTGGGACCGCTCGGACGATTCGTTCGAGATCGGGCACTGGTTCAAGGGGACGGTGAAGCCGGCCTGGAGCGGGCTGTCGCCGGACGGCGAATGGCTCGTGAGCTTCGTCGGAAAGTACAGGGGGCCGTTCGCGACTTGGACGGTGCTGTCGCGCCCGCCCTTCCTCACCGCTGTCGCTCTCTGGCCGAAGGGCGACACCTGGGCCGGCGGCGGGTTCTTCCTGGCGGACGGCACGCTGGTCCTGACCCATGGCGAGGGCCCCTATGACCTCGCCCCCGGCTTCTCGCCGCCGCCCGGCCTCACGGTGCTGCCCTTCACGCGCGCGAACGCACAGGCGCTGACGGCCCGGGCGCAATCCGGCCCGGCGGCGAGCCGCTGGCGGCCGGACCCTGCCGTCGAGGGCGGCTGGATCCTCGACGCCCCCTCGGGCGCGCCTTCGAGCCACGCCTTCATCCGGTCGGTCAGCGCGTACACGGCCGACCCGCTCCGGTCGCTGCCCGAGAGCGTGCGTCACAGCCTGTGCGCCGGCGGCCCGCCGGTGCCGCTGCCGGTCGCCGGCTGGGCCGCCTTCGACCGCAACGGCGACCTCCTGTTCTCGCAGGGCGGCGCGCTGTTCCGGCTCGATGCAGATCGGATCGCCGGCCTCGGCTCGACGGACGAACTCCTCGCCCGCGCCCGCTGCCTCGCCGACTTCTCCGACCTGCGGTTCCGGCCACTCGCCGCTCCCTATGCCGCGCCGAAGGACGGCTTCGCCCCGGCGCTCGACCGGGTGAGTCGCGAGGACCGCCAATGGCGCCGACAGATGCGCAAGGCCCGCGAGCGGGTCGGCGGGGCCGGCTGATGGACGAGCCGGCCAGCGATCGAACCCGATCAGCCCGACCTTGCGAAGGGCAGTGGAGGGTGGGGGCAGAGTTTGCGGAGCCGAGGCTCGGCTGGCACGGTGGGCGGATGAAGTCGGAGGCTGCCAAGCTGCCCAAGGGGCAAAGCTACCCGCTCAGACCGTCGATCCTGAAGGCGGCGCTCGAAACTGCACGTGTCAGCATCGACACCCGTCTGGTCCGCAGTCCGAGCAGGCACAGGCCGCGCGGGATCGGATCGAACGCACGGCCGTGCCGGCGCTGGTCGCGTGGATCGGCAACATCCTCTCTCAGGACCCGCAGTCACCCGTTCGACGCGAGGAACAGTACCTCAGCCTGAATGGGTTCTGGGCCCGCCCAGGGTCGAGAACCGCCTTCGCATAGCCAAGCTGTTCCGGTTTCGATCCTACCGTTCACCGATCGGCCGCAGCGGACCGTTGAAGGGGCCCGGCTTCATACCGTGTTCGCGGGCACGCGCCCCGATCAGGGCCTGGCCGCCCAGCAGAGAGGCGATCGGCGCGGACTGCATCTCGACGCTGTTGAGGGCCCGCCCGATCTGCCGCCCCTCCCACCACAGTTCGGCGAAGAGCAGAGCGAGAACTCCGAGCAGCCCCCAGGTCGTGAGATCCCAACCGAGGATGTAGACCCCGTAGGGCGGCGACAGGGCGGTTCCGAGATGCGACAGGCCGATCGCCGCCGCGAAGCCGAGGACGAGGATCAGGGGCAGCCGCATGGTCAGGCGCCGGTAGTGGCTCAGGGCGCGGTTGAGATCCTCGATCGAGGAGTGATCGAGACGGAGCGGCGCGGAGCTGTACGTCACGGGCGGGTCCTTCGGTGATTCCGGGCGGCCCGCGTCGAGGCGGCACCGCCCGGGCGAGCGTGGCCGAGGGCCCCGCCGGATGCAACCGGCGGCCGCTCCTGACCGCCCGGCTCCCGCTGCGCTACGGAATCCCGATGATCTTGTGGGTCTGGAGCGAGAGGCGCCAGCGGGCATCCGACCGGCAATAGGCCACCGCCTTCGCGGTGTTGGCGGCGGCCTCCGGCCCGTCCATGGGCTGGAGGAAGCGGTGGCGGAAGGGCAGATCGGCGAAGTGCTCGGGGCGCGCCTCCGCCTGCGGGAAGACGAGCTTCAACTCGTCGCCCGTGGTCTGGACCAGCGGATTTCCGGCCTTCGGGCTCACGCAGATCCAGTCGATGCCGGGCGGGGCGGGCAGCGTGCCGTTGGTCTCCACCGCGACCTCGAAGCCGCGGGCATGGACGGCGGCGATCAGGGCCGGGTCGAGCTGGCGCAGGGGCTCGCCGCCGGTGAACACGACGTAGCGGTTGGCCCCGCCCCCGGCCCAGGTCGCGGCGATGGCCTCGGCCAGAGTTTCGGCGGATGCGAAGCGCCCGCCGCCCTCGCCGTCCATGCCGATGAAATCGGTGTCGCAGAAGCGGCAGGCGGCGCCCGCCCGGTCCTCCTCGCGGCCGGACCAGAGATTGCAGCCGGAGAAGCGGCAGAACACCGCTGCGCGCCCGGCCTGGGCCCCCTCGCCCTGCAATGTGTGGAACAGTTCCTTGACCGCGTAGGACATCGTCGCGCTTTTCTGCCAGGGCTTGCCCTTACCCCCGGGAGGTCCGGAAGACCAAGCGCGGCACGATTTCCGGGAACGCAACCCGGATCGGCAGCTTAACCGTGGGCAAAACCCCTTGGTCTGCCATGCTCTCGCCACGGAGGGCACGTTGATGAACGGATCTCCTCGATCCGACGCGTTCCGGACGTATCCCTCGCGATGGTCCGGGGCCGGCAACGGAATTCATGCTCCGCGGCGTCCCGCGCCCTCACACCCTTTCGAGATTGGCCCGATGGTGAACCGTGTTTGGGGACGGCTGATCGGCTCGCTCACCGCCCTCGGCCTGATGGTCGGGGCGGCCTCGGCGGTGACGGCGCCGATCCTCGTCGTCGATGCCGAATCCGGCAAGGTGCTCTACAGCCAGGGCGCGACCGATCCCTGGTATCCGGCCTCGATCACCAAGCTGATGACGACCTACGTCGCCCTCGACATGGTGCGGCAAGGCAAGGTCTCCCTCGACACCCTGCTGACGGTCTCGCCGGCCGCCGCCGCCGAGCCGCCCTCGAAGATGGGCTTCAAGCCGGGCACGCAGATCACCCTCGACAACGCCCTCAAGATCATCATGGTCAAGTCGGCCAACGACGTGTCCTGGGCGATCGGCGAGGGGCTCGGCGGCTCCGTCGAGGGCTTCGCCGACATGATGAACGAGACCGCGCACCGGATCGGCATGCGCGAGAGCCGCTGGTACAACCCCAACGGCCTGCCCGAGCCGCGGCAATGGACGAGCGCCCGCGACATGGCCATCCTGGCCCGGGCGCTGATGCGCGACTTCCCCAACCAGCAGGCGCTGTTCTCGATCTCGGCGATCCAGTTCGGCAAGTCGGTGATGGCCAACCATAACGGCCTGCTCGGGCGCTATCCCGGAGCCGACGGCATGAAGACCGGCTTCATCTGCTCGGGCGGCTTCAACGTGGTGGCGACCGCGACCCGCGGCGGCCGGCGCATCATCGCGGTGGTGATGGGCCAGCCGAGCGCCCGCGAGCGCGACATCAAGGCCGCCGACCTGTTCGATTACGGCTTCGGCCAGTCGGCGGGCTGGACCGCGCCGACGCTCGAGTCGCTGCCGGCCTCCAACGTCGCCGCCCCGCCGGACATGCGGCCCTACATCTGCGACAAGCGCAAGCCGATGCCGGTGGACGAGGGCCCCGGTGCCCTGACCGCGAGCGGTCCCGGTGCCGACAGCGCCACGACGCAGCTTCTCGGCTCGGCCACGCCCGACGCCTCCAACCTCGCCTTCGCCGCCCTCGGCAACGCCAATGTCCGCGGCCGCACCCTGCCGCCGCGGGCACCGCTGCAGCCCATCCCGGTCTGGATCGGCAGCAGCCCGACCGAGGGCGCGATGGCGCTGGCCCGCGAGGAGCAGGAGGCGCAGGCCGCCAAGCAGGCGGCCAAGCAGGCCGCGCTCGAAGCGGCCCAGCGCAAGCGCGCCGAGGCCAAGGCCGCCAAGGACGCGGCCAAGCAGGCCGCCTCGGAGAAGGCCGCCAAGGCCCGCGCGGCCGCGGTGACGGCGCCGAAGCCGGCCACCAAGACCGCCGGCAAGGACAAGGGCGTGCCCGCCGCGACCAGCGCCTACACCTCGGTCGAGGTCGCCCCCAAGGCTGCGGCCAAGGAAGCCGCGAAAGCGTCTCACAAGCCGGCCCACAAGCCGGCGGCCAAGAAGCCCGAGGCGAAGCCCGCCGCCAAGAAGGCGGACAAGCCGACCAAGGCGAAGAACGACGAGTCGTAGGGGTTTTCGCGGGCATCCGGCACCGTCATATCGGGGGCGAGACACGCTGCGAGATCCTACTCCCCTCCCCGCCCGCGATCGGGTGGGAGCGGGCTTCACGGCCTTCTGACCGAGGCATGAAGCCGGACGCCCAGCGGGGGTGAGGCGTTCGCGGTGAATTCGACTTCGAGAGCCGTCCCGCCATGACCCACTCCGAACAGCCCGGCCGTCCCGAGCCGATCCCGCTCACCGTGCTCACGGGCTTTCTCGGCGCCGGCAAGACCACGCTGCTGAACCGCCTGCTCGCCGACCCGGCGCTCGCCGACACGGTGGTGATCGTCAACGAATTCGGCGAGATCGGACTCGATCACCTGCTGATCGAGACGGTGGACGAGGGGATGATCCTGCTCGGCGCGGGCTGCCTGTGCTGCACCGTGCGCGGCGACCTGATCTCGACGCTCGAAGACCTGCTGCGCCGCCGCGACAACGGTCGCATCAACCCGTTCCGCCGGGTCGTGATCGAGACCACGGGGCTGGCCGACCCGGCGCCAATCCTCCACGCGCTGATCTACCACCCCTATCTCGCGATCCGCTTCCAGCTTCAGGGGGTCGTGACGGTGGTCGACGCGGTCAACGGCGCCGGCACCCTCGACGCGCATGGCGAGGCCCTGCGGCAGGCGGCGGTGGCCGATCATCTCGTCGTGACGAAGGCCGACCTGCCCGGCGCCGAGGCGGAGGCGCTCACCCGGCGGCTGGCCGCGCTCAATCCCGGCGCGCGGATCCACGGGCCCGACGTGCCGGCCGAGCGCCTGCTCGGCGGCCTATTCGGCCTCGACGGCCGGGGGACGAGCAAGGGCGAGGATGTGCGCGCGTGGCTCGGCGCCGAGGAGCCGGACCCTCACCATCGTCACGAGCACGACCACCACCACGGCCACCATCATCACGACGTGAACCGGCACGACGCGGCGATCCGCGCCTTCCATCTCACCAGCGACGCGCCGGTGCCGCGCCCGGCCTTCGAGATGTTCCTGGACCTGCTGCGCTCGGCGCACGGGCCGAAGCTGCTGCGCCTCAAGGGTCTGGTGGCGCTTGCCGACGATCCCGAACGGCCGGTGGTGGTGCACGGGGTGCAGCACGTCGTCCACGCGCCGGTGACGCTGCCGGCCTGGCCCGACGCGGACCATCGCTCGCGGCTGGTGCTGATCGTGCGCGACCTCGACCCGTCCTTCGTCCGCCGGATCTGGGACGCCTTCCTCGGCAAGCCCGCCCTGGACACGCCGGACCGGGCGGCGCTGACCGAGAACCCGCTGGCGATTCCGGGCGGGTAGAACGCGTTCGCGCAAGCGAGAAGGCTGTCACGACGCGGCAGCCTCTTCCCGCTCTCGTCGCGCCCTGGATTGCTACGATCAAAGCGGGAACGGCTTGGCCCCGAGGCGCGATCGATGCGGCAGCCTGTCGTCTACATCATGGCGAGTGCCCGCAACGGGACGCTCTACACCGGCGTCACTTCGAACCTTCCGCGCCGTGCCTACGAACATCGAGCCAAGCTGACGGAAGGCTTCACAGCCCGCTACGGCTGCAAGCTTCTGGTCTGGTACGAGCCGCACGAAACAATGATCGAGGCCATTTCGCGCGAGAAGCAGATCAAGGCTGGCTCACGAAGCAGGAAGCTGGCCCTGATCGAACGATTCAATCCCGATTGGCGCGATCTTTATCCCGATCTCGCCTGATATCCTGCGCGTGCGTCGGGCCAATGTCGCGCCCTGGATCGATCGCGCCGAACCTCGCGATGCCGGGAGAGATGAAAGACTACTCGTCCTCGCCGAACCTGTCGGCGAGCAGCGCCTCGATCGCGTCGAGGGCGGCGCCCGCATCGTCGCCCACGGCGACGACGGCGATCGTGGTGCCCTTGGCCGCGCCCAGCGTCAGCAGGCCCATGATCGAGCGCCCGCCGACCGTCTCGCCGCCGCGGGTCACGGTCACGCAAGCGCCGAAGCGCTCGACCGTCTGCACGAATTTGGCCGAGGCGCGGGCGTGCAGGCCGCGGCGGTTGATGATCGGCAGGATCCGGACGAGACCGCCCTCGGGCACCTCCGGCTGCGGCTCGACCTCGCCGTCCACGCTCTCGCTCATCGCCTTCGGCACTCCCTCCCCCCGCCGCTTCCGTGCGGATCGCGACGCGTCGAGGCGCATCGTTCCGGAGGCGGGACGACGTGGTTAAGCCGGGAGCGGGGCGAAGGAAAGGCCGTGCGGTGGAGAGATCGGGCTACTTGCCTGCAAGAACCCGCGAGGCGACATTGATGTACTTGCGGCCCGCCTCCTGCGCGTGGAGCACGGCATCGCCGAGACTCTCGGCCTCACGCACGCTGGCGAGCTTGATCAGCATCGGCAGATTGATCCCGGCGACCACCTCGACCTGGCCGCCGTTCATACACGACAGGGCGAGGTTCGACGGGGTACCGCCGAACATGTCGGTGAGAACCACGACCCCCTGACCGGAGTTGACCCGGCCCACGGCGGACATGATGTCGCCGCGACGCAGCTCCATATCGTCCTCCGGGCCGATCGTGATCGTCTCGACCTGCTTCTGAGGGCCGACGACATGCTCCAGAGCGGCCTTGAACTCGGTCGCCAACAGCCCGTGGGTGACGAGCACCATTCCAATCATCGAAGCGTGTTCCAACGCCCTGTGAGCGGAGACGCCATCTTGTGCAGCGCAAGGTGAAGCGCAAGCGGGTCGCGTCGCTTTTGACGAACGCAACGTCGCTACCATGACATGGAGGTGGCAGCCGCGCTACACATCGCGGACGCCACCGGGCACGAGAGCCGCCGGGTGCGTCCGCATTGCCACGCCGGCTCGAAGCGCCTCGCGAATCAGGTATTCGCGGGGATGACGCGGATCAAGGACGAGGCGCGGGAGTGCGACGCCGAGGACCAGGGCCGTCTCCGCCGTCTCGGGCAGGCGCTCGGCCTCCGCCACGAGATCGACCACGAGGCGGAGCACCGCGGCCGGCGCGTGGCGCGCGAGGCGGCGAGGCCCCAGGCCGCGGATCTCGATCAGGCCGGCGAGCGCCGGGTGGGGCCGGGCGACGAGGCGGGCGTGATGCGCCTCCAGCCGGATGCGGTCGTCGCCGACGAGGCGGGCATGGCGCCCTTCGAGGAAGAAGCGGTCGAGGAGCGCGAGGCAGAGGGCGGACTTGCCGGAACCGGACGGTCCGCGGATCAGCACCCCGGCTTCATCGAGGAGCACGCAGCTCGCGTGGACCGTCTCTCCTGTCGGCTCGCCCCCGAGGATGCCCTCCCCGCTCATGCGGCGAGGTCGTCCTCGCCGTAGCGGTCGGCCCGGGGGGCGACGGGCAGGCGTACGATGAAGCGGGCGCCGCGCACCGTCGGATGCCCCTCCTCGTCGGCCGGGCCGGGGCGGTTCTCGGCGCGGATCGTGCCGTGATGGGCCTGGATGATCTGCCGGGAGATCGACAGGCCGAGCCCGGAATTCTGGCCGAAGCCCTGTTCCGGCCGGTCGGTGTAGAAGCGCTCGAAGATCCGCTCCAGGGCATGTTCGGGAATGCCCGGCCCCTCGTCCTCGACCACAAATTCGACCTCGTTCTTGAGGCGGCGCAGCGCCACCCGCACCTTGGCGCCCGGCGGCGAGAAGGAGCGGGCGTTGTCGAGCAGGTTGTTGACGACCTGCCCGAGCCGGCTGTCGTGGCCGATGATGCGGAACGGATCCTCGATCTCCGCGCCGGGCCGCTCGATGTCGAACTGGATTACCGCGGCGTTGGCGCGCCGCCGCTCGTTGGCGACCGAGGTCACGGTGGTGAGGAGCTTGCCGAGATCGACCCGGCGCGCTTCGGCGCGGGCGAGTTCCGCGTCGAGGCGGGAGGCGTCGGAGATGTCCGAGATCAGACGGTCGAGGCGCCTCACGTCGTGCTGGATGATCTGCATCAGCCGGCTGCGCGACTCGTCGGTCTTGGCGAGCGGCAGGGTCTCGACGGCGCTGCGCAGGGAGGTGAGCGGGTTCTTCAGCTCGTGGCTGACATCGGCGGCGAAGCTCTCGATGGCGTCGAGCCGGCGGTAGAGCGCCTGGGTCATGTCGCGCAGCGCGCCCGACAGGTGGCCGATCTCGTCGGTGCGGCCCGTGAAGTCGGGGATCTCCTGGCGCGACTTGATGCCCCGGCGCACCCGCTCGGCGGCGTCGGCGAGGCGGCGCACCGGCCCGGCGATGGCCCCCGCGAGCAGGATCGACAGCACCAGCATCACCGCGGCCGCGACGAGGAACACCTGGAGCAGGCCGAAGCGCTCGGAGGCGATCACCCGGTCGATGTCGCCGCCCTGCGTCGAGACCATCAGCACGCCGCGCACCGAGCCGGCCCGCTGGATCGGCACCGCCACCGAGACGATGGTCTCGCCGCGCTCGTTGCGCCGGGAGATGGTGCCGCGCGAACCCTTGAGCGCCGCCTGGACCTCGCGGAAGGCGCGCCCGTCCTGCGGGCCGGCCTCCTCCTGGGCCGAGCGCTCGCTGACGACGAGGCCGAGGATGCGGTTGCCGATGAAGTCCCAGATCCGCTCCAGCACGTTGGGCTTGGGCGGCTTCACCGCCGTGTCGCTGCGGGCGATGTCGCCGCGGGCGTAGAGCGAGCGGGTATCGAACAGCAGGCTGCCCTCGCGGTCGTAGACCCGGGCGCGGTTGCCCGTCGGCGTCACGAGGCGGCGCAGCAGGGGGGCGACCTTCTCGGGGTTGAGCGAGAAGGCGAGCGAGGCGGGGTCATCCTCGAAGTCGCGGCCCTCGCCGGCCTGCTGCTGCAAGAGCTTGTCGGGATCGACCCGGATCGTGTCGGTGTCGACGGAAGCCTGGGCGGCGATGGCGCCGGCGATGATGTCGCCCTGGATCAGCAGGCTCTGCACGCGGGCCTGGATCAGCCCCTGGCGGAACTGGTTCAGGTAGAGGAAGCCGAACAGGAGGACGATGAGCCCGACGAGATTGAGCACCACGATGCGGCGCGTCAGGCTCGACGAGGCGCGCTGGCCGACCGCGTTCCAGAGGTCGCGCGGCCAGGTCAGCGGCGGGCGGGTGAGGGAGCCGACGAGCCGCGCGAGGAGGCCGGGGCGGGCCTGGGCCTCATCGGAATCGGGCTGGCGGGACAGGGGGGCGAGCATCGACGGACGGGATCTCCCGGAAATCGTCTCAACCCTCCTTGAACCGGTAGCCGACGCCGTAGAGCGTCTCGATCATGTCGAAGCTCTGGTCCGTCACCTTGAACTTCTTGCGCAGCCGCTTGATGTGGCTGTCGATGGTGCGGTCGTCGACATAGACCTGATCGTCGTAGGCCGCGTCCATCAGGGCGTTGCGGCTCTTCACGACGCCGGGGCGCTGGGCCAGCGCCTGGAGGATCAGGAACTCGGTGACGGTGAGCGTCACCGGCTCGCCCTTCCAGGTGCAGGTATGGCGCTCGGGATCCATCATCAGCTGGCCGCGCTCGAGCGAACGGGCGGCGGCGTCGGCCTCGCGGGCCGCGGCGCCGGGGGTGGCGTCCTTCGGAGCGAAGCGGCGCAGCACCGCCTTGACCCGCTCGACCAGCAGGCGCTGCGAGAACGGCTTATGGATGAAGTCGTCGGCGCCCATCTTGAGGCCGAACAATTCGTCGATCTCCTCGTCCTTCGAGGTGAGGAAGATCACGGGAAGGTCCGATTTCTGCCGCAGGCGTCTGAGAAGCTCCATTCCGTCCATGCGCGGCATCTTGATGTCGAAGATGGCGAGATCGGGCGGGGAGTGACGCAGGCCGTCGAGCGCCGAGGCGCCGTCGGTGTAGGTCTGGATGCGGTAGCCCTCGGTCTCCAGCGCGATCGAGACGGAGGTCAGGATGTTGCGGTCGTCGTCGACGAGGGCGATCGTGGGCATGCAGTTTCCCTGACTTGACGCGGCGCGCGCGCCGCCCCGGGCGCGTCCTTGGCGGGCCCGCAACGGGGGTGAACGGCCGCCGCAAACCGGGGCCGCCCTCCGTCGCGGCGGGTCTCGTCCTTTACGACCATCGTTCGAAAAAAGCGAGCGGCAGTCTAAGCTTGGCCGTATCGGCCGGCTCGGCGAAGGGACCCCAAGACAAAAAATAGGGCGGACAACGCGCCGCGCCCGGCCTCGCCGTCGGCTCTTCTGCGCGCACCCTGCACCGCGCTATGCTCGTTCCCGAAATTTCGGGAGAACGGTTTCCATGGCCAACGACGCGACGCCGCCCGTGCAGGAACGGCGCGGACCGGCCGAACCTCTGCCCGCATCCGAGGCGCCCTTCGACGCGATCGGGCTCGCCCGGCACCTGCTGCGCAGCGTGCGCTCGGGGGCGCTCGCCACGATCGACGCGACCGACGGCACGCCCTTCGCCTCCCTGGTCACCATCGCCACGGACGTCGACGGCACGCCCCTGATGCTGATGTCGCGGCTCTCCGCGCATACGCGCAATCTCGACAAGGACCCGCGCGCCTCGCTGTTGTTCTCGGTGGGCGGCAAGGGCGACCCGCTGGCCCATCCGCGCCTGACCGTGACGGGGCGCGCCACGCGCACGGACGAGAAGCGGGTCCGCGAACGCTTCCTGGCGCGGCACCCGAAGGCCAAGCTCTACGCCGACTTCCCCGATTTCGGCTTCTTCACCCTCGCGCCCCTCGCGGGCCACCTCAACGGGGGCTTCGCCAAGGCGGCCACTTTGACGCCGCAGGAACTCATCCTCGACATGGCCGGGGCCGAGGCGGTGGTGGCGGGCGAGCGCGGCGCCGTCGAGCACATGAACGCGGATCATGCCGACGCGCTCGCCCTCTACGCCGCGGGCGCGGGCGAGGCCGGCACCGGCTGGCGGCTCACCGGGCTCGACCCGGAGGGTCTCGACCTGATGGCCGGCGAGCGCACGGCGCGGGTGCCCTATCCCGAGCCGGTGCGCGACATGGGGAGCTTGCGCAAGACCCTGGTGGCGATGGCCGCCGCGGCGCGGGCCGGTTCCGCACCTCATCCGGAGGCCTGAAGCACCGGTTCCGGCGGGGGCCGCACGACCCGCGGCTTCCTCCCGCCTTGGCGCGCGTGCCCGCCGCTGCTATTCCCGCCCCGGCCAATCCCGACAGACCTGCCGTGCGCCGCGCCAGCCCGCAACGGGTTCGCCGTGCCGGAGACCCTGATGACCACGCGCACCATCGACAACATCCGCAACTTCTCCATCGTTGCGCATATCGACCACGGCAAGTCGACGCTCGCCGACCGGCTGATCCAGCAGACCGGCACCGTGGCGCTTCGCGACATGAGCGAGCAGATGCTCGACTCGATGGACATCGAGCGCGAGCGCGGCATCACCATCAAGGCCAACACCGTCCGCCTCGAATATAAGGCGGAGGACGGCCAGGACTACGTCCTCAACCTGATGGACACGCCCGGTCACGTCGACTTCGCCTACGAGGTGTCTCGGAGCCTCGCGGCCTGCGAGGGCTCCCTCCTCGTCGTCGATGCCTCCCAGGGCGTCGAGGCGCAGACACTCGCCAACGTCTACCAGGCGCTCGACGCCAACCACGAGATCGTGCCCGTCCTCAACAAGGTCGATCTTCCGGCGGCCGAGCCCGACCGGGTGAAGGAGCAGATCGAGGAGGTGATCGGCCTCGACGCCTCCGAGGCGGTGCCGATCTCGGCCAAGACCGGCCTCAATATCGAGGCGGTGCTGGAAGCTATCGTCAAGCGCCTGCCGCCGCCCAAGGGCGACCGCGACGCGCCGCTCAAGGCGCTCCTCGTCGACTCCTGGTACGACGTCTATCTCGGCGTCGTCGTGCTGGTGCGCATCGTCGACGGCGTGCTGAAGAAGGGCATGACCATCCGCATGATGGGGGCGGATGCCGCCTACGGCGTCGACCGCATCGGCGTGTTCCGCCCGAAGATGGCCGATATCGGCGAACTCGGGCCGGGTGAAGTCGGCTTCTTCACCGGCTCGATCAAGGAGGTCGCCGACACCCGCGTCGGCGACACCATCACCGAGGACAAGCGCCAGACGACGCAGATGCTGCCGGGCTTCAAGGAAGTCCAGGCGGTGGTGTTCTGCGGCCTGTTCCCCGTGGATGCCGCCGACTTCGAGAATCTGCGCGGCGCCATGGGCAAGCTGCGCCTGAACGACGCCAGCTTCTCCTACGAGATGGAGACGAGCGCGGCGCTGGGCTTCGGCTTCCGCTGCGGTTTCTTGGGACTTCTCCACCTCGAGATCATCCAGGAGCGCCTGGAGCGCGAGTTCAACCTCGACCTGATCTCGACCGCGCCGTCGGTCGTCTACCGGCTGATGATGCGCGACGGCGAGCTCAAGGAGCTGCACAACCCGGCCGACATGCCCGATCCGATGAAGATCGAGACGGTCGAGGAGCCGTGGATCCGCGCTACGATCCTGACGCCCGACGAGTATCTCGGCGGCGTGCTGAAGCTGTGCCAGGACCGGCGCGGCATCCAGATCGACCTCAACTACGTCGGCAAGCGGGCCATGGTCGTCTACGACCTTCCGCTCAACGAAGTCGTGTTCGATTTCTACGACCGCCTGAAGTCGATCTCGAAGGGCTACGCCAGCTTCGACTACCACGTCTCGGACTACCGCGAGGGCGACCTCGTGAAGATGTCGATCCTCGTCAACGCCGAGCCGGTCGATGCGCTGTCCATGCTCGTCCACCGCACCCGCGCCGAGTCGCGCGGCCGGGCGATGTGCGAGAAGCTGAAGGACCTGATCCCGCGCCACCTGTTCCAGATCCCGGTCCAGGCGGCGATCGGCGGCAAGATCATCGCCCGCGAGACCATCCGAGCCCTGTCCAAGGACGTGACCGCCAAGTGCTACGGCGGCGACATCTCGCGCAAGCGCAAGCTCCTCGACAAGCAGAAGGAGGGCAAGAAGCGCATGCGCCAGTTCGGCCGCGTCGAGATCCCGCAGGAGGCGTTCATCGCCGCGCTGAAGATGGACGATTGACGGCCCCGGCCCGACCGCGAAGACGCGCGGCGCAGGGGGCCCACTCATCGGGGAAGGCCGCATCACCGGATCGCTTCGTCCGCGCCCGCGTTGACGAAGAGAGCGACGGAAAGGCCGAGGCGGCTGCCCCCGACGCGGCTCGCCGGCGGGCCGCCGTGAAAGCCGTCACGAACCATGCGTGAAGAAATTCCCTCCCAGCCTTTCGCGGGACGGGCTCAGTTTCATTTGTAAGAAACCGATCCCGTCATACCCCCGTCAAGCCGCCACGGTAACGGCGCAATTCGGGAGCTTCGGTTGCGCGCAAGCGACACGCCGAATCAACCGGCGCGCGGCGCGCCCGTCGTGAAATCGAGGCGCTGGGTCGAAGCGGGATCGGACGACGATGGGCGGGGCGCACGAGGAAAACCTGACGCCGCGGACGATGCGGCTGCGGACGCAGCTGCTCGTCGCCTGCGTGCTGGGGGCGGGAGCGGCCGCGGCCGTATGGTACGGGCGGCCCAAGGAGGTCGATGCCGCGGTGCCGACGCCGGCCGCAGTGAGCGCCGCGGCGCCGGGCACGGGACCGGGGCGCTTCGTGCTCACCGACAGCCAGCTGGCCACCGTGACCACCGTGCCGGTCGAGCAGCGCCTGTTCTACGAGGACATCGCCACCGAGGGGAAGATCAGCGTCGACGAGTACCGCGCGACGCCCGTGTTCTCACCCTATGCGGGCCGGGTCATCACCATCTTCGCCCGCTCCGGCGAACAGGTGAAGCAGGGCGACAAGCTGTTCTCGCTCCAGGCCAACGAGATGGTCCAGGCGCAGAACGACTTCCTGGCGGCGCTGAACGTGCTCAACAAGTCGCGCTCGCAGCTCTCCTACGCCACCAACACCGAGAAGCGCCTGCACGATCTCTACGATTCCCGCGTCACCACGCTGAAGGAATTGCAGACGGCGCAGAACGACCTCGCCACCGCGCAGAACGATGCCAAGACGGCGGAGGTCGGCCTCGAGGCGGTGCGCAACCGTCTGCGGATCCTCGGGCTTGCGGACGACGACATGAAGGCCCTCCAGACCAAGGGCGCGATCAACCCCGAAACGACGATCTACGCGCCGCTCTCCGGCACCGTGATCCAGCGCAAGATCGGCCCGGGCCAGTACATCAACACCGGCGGCTCCGACCCCTCCTACGTCATCGGCGATCTCGGCCGGGTCTGGATCGTCGCGCAGCTGCGCGAGACCGATGCGGCCAAGGTCGACCTCGGTGAGCGCATCCGCTTCAGAACCCTCGCCTATCCGAACCAGAACTTCGAGAGCCGGATCAACTATATCGGCGCCTCGGTCGATCCCGCTACCCGCCGCATCATCGTGCGGGCCGAGGTCGACAATCCCAAGGGCCTGCTGAAGCCCGAGATGTATGCCAGCGTCCACATCATCAACGAGCGCGAGACCGTCTCCCGCGCCGTGCCGCGGCAGGCGGTGATCTTCGAGGGCGACAAGGCGCGGGTCTGGGTGCTCGGCGCCGGCAATGCCGTGGAGAGCCGCCCGGTCAAGACCGGCTTCCTCGACGGCAACAACATCGAGATCACGGACGGTCTCTCCGTCGGCGAGCGGGTGATCTCCAAGGGCGCCCTGTTCATCGACGGCATGACCGAGCAGCCGGGCTGAGACCGGCAGCCGGCCGTTTTCCGCGAACACAAAGATCTTCCGAGCCGGGGCCGTCCCCGGCCGCGCCGTAACGGCGCGAGGTTGGAATCGACCCCATGAACGGCATCGTCGCGCTCGCGCTCCGGCAACGGCCCCTCGTCATCCTCGCCTTCGTGCTGTTCGTGGTCGGCGGGCTGGCCGCCTTCCAGAACCTCAACATCGAGGCCTATCCCGACCCGACCCCGCCGATGGTCGATGTCGTGACCCAGACCGACGGCCTCTCGGCCGAGGAGATCGAGCGCTACGTCACGATCCCGATCGAGCGCATCACCTCGGGCATGCCGAACCTGAGACAGGTGCGCACGATCTCGCTCTACGGCCTGTCCGACGTGAAGCTGCAATTCGGCTTCGAGTTCGACTACCTCCAGGCCGAGCAGCAGGTCCTGAACCGCCTGCAGCAGCTCGATCCGCTGCCGGCCGGGGCCAAGCCCACCATCTCGCCGATCAGCCCGATCGGCGAGATCTTCCGCTACAAGCTCACGGCCCCTCCGGGCTACAGTGTGCTCGACCTGCGCACGCTGCAGGAATGGGTGCTGAAGAAGCGCTTCCGCGCGGTGCCGGGCGTGATCGACGCCATCGGCTGGGGCGGCAAGACCAAGACCATCGAGCTGTCGGTCGATCTCGACCGTCTGATGGCCTACGGCCTGACCCTGTCGAACGTGGTCAAGACCCTCAACGACAGCAACCTCAATGTCGGCGGCAACCGCGTCGCCATCGGCGGCCAGTCGGCGGTGGTGCGCGCGGTCGGCCTGATCCGCGACGTGGACGACATCAACGGCACGGTGCTGACCCAAGTCGGTGGTGCCCCGGTGCTGGTGAAGGACATCGCCACCGTCACCATCGGCCATCAGCCCCGGCTCGGCATCGCCGGCATGAACGACGAGGACGACATCGTCCAGGGCATCGTCCTGATGCGCCGCGGCGAGAAGAGCACGCCGTCGATCGAGGCGGTGAAGGCGGAGGTCGCCAAGATCGAGGCCGCCGGTATCCTGCCGCCCGGCGTGAAGATCGAGCGCATCTACGACCGCGCCGACTTGATCGCGGTGACGACCCACACCGTGCTGCACAACATGGTGGTCGGCATCCTGCTGATCCTCGTGATCCAGTGGCTGTTCCTCGGCAACCTGCGCTCGGCCCTCATCGTCGTGGCGACGATCCCCTTCGCCCTGTTCTTCGCCGTCGTCATCCTCGTGGCGCGCGACGAGTCCGCCAACCTCCTCTCGGTCGGCGCGCTGGATTTCGGCCTCATCGTCGACGGCACCGTCATCATGGTCGAGGCGATCTTCCGGCGCCTGTCCGGCCACGGCATCCCCGGCTACCCACCGCCGGGGCTCGACGCGAAATCGGGGCGCATCGCGCTCGCTGCGGGCGACGTCAGCCGCTCGATCTTCTTCGCCGCGGCGATCATCGTCACCGGCTTCCTGCCGCTCTTCACCCTCACCGGCGTCGAGGGCCACATCTTCGGGCCGATGGCGACGACCTACGCCTACGCCCTGCTCGGCGGATTGATCGCCACCTTCACGGTCACGCCCGCGCTCGCGGCCTATCTGCTGCCGGCTCATATCGAGGAGAAGGAGACGATCCTCGTCCGTGTCCTCGACCGGCTCTACCGCCCGGCGGTGCGCGCCGCGCTCGGCGCCCGGCTCGTCACGGTGGCCTGCGTCGCGCTGATCGCCGTCGGCGTCGGCCTGGCCGCGCGCAATCTCGGTTCGGAATTCCTGCCCAAGCTCGAGGAGGGCAATCTCTGGGTCCGCGCCACCATGCCGGCGACGATCTCGCTCAGGGAGAGCAACGGCTACGTCAACGAGATGCGCAAGATCATCGCTCAGATTCCGGAGGTCGAGCGCGTGGTCTCGCAGCACGGGCGCCCGGACGACGGCACCGACGCGGCGGGCTTCTTCAACGCCGAGTTCTTCGCGCCGATGAAGCCGCTCGACCAGTGGCGCCCCGGCATGGACAAGGAGGCGCTCACCGAAGAGATGCTGCACAAGCTCCAGGCGGCCTTCCCCGGCGTCGACTTCAACCTGTCGCAGTACCTTCAGGACAACGTCGCCGAGGCGGTCTCCGGCATCAAGGGCGAGAACTCGTTCAAGATCTTCGGGCCCGACCTGCAGACCCTCACCGACACGGCCAAGCAGGTGCAGCGGGTTCTCGCGACGATCCACGGCGTCGAGGATCTGGCGGTGTTCCAGTCGCTCGGCCAGCCGACGATCGAGATCGACGTGGACCGGGTCCGCGCCGCCCGCTACGGCCTGACGCCCGGCGACATCAACACCACGGTGCGCACCGCCATCGGCGGCGACTCGGCCGGCGACCTCTACGATCCCGGCTCCGAGCGGCACTACCCGATCATGGTGCGGCTGCAGCCGCAGTTCCGCCAGAGCATCGAGGCGATCGCCAACCTGCGCATCGCCGGCCAGAGCCCGGCCAACGGCGCGCCGGTGCAGTTCCCCCTGAGCGCAGTGGCGCGGGTCGAGCTCGTCTCCGGCCCGGCCTACATCTACCGCGAGGCCCAGGAGCGCTACCTGCCGGTGAAGTTCTCGGTGCGCGGGCGCGATCTCGGCAGCACCATCGAGGAGGCGCGCACGCGCGTGGCCAACGAGGTGAAGCTGCCGCCGGGCTACCGGCTGGAGCTGGTGGGCGAGTTCAACAACATGAAGGGCGCGATCGCCCGCCTCTCCGTGACCGTGCCGATCGCGATCGGCATCATCGCCATCCTGCTGTTCATGAATTTCTCGTCCGTGGTCGACTCGGCTCTGGCGCTCAGCGTGATCCCGATGGCGATGGCCGGCGGCATCCTGGCGCTGTCGCTCACCGGCACCTCGTTCAGCGTCTCGGCGGCGATCGGCTTCATCGCGCTGCTCGGCATCGCCGTGATGGACGGCATCATCGTGCTCTCCTCCTACAACGGCCTGCTGGCCGCGGGCGTCGAGCGCGTCCCGGCGATGCTGCGCACCTGCTACACGCAGATGCGCCCGGTGGTGATGACCTGCGTGGTGGCCGGCGTCGGCCTGCTGCCTGCGGCCTTCTCCACCGGCGTCGGCTCGCAGGTGCAGAAGCCTCTGGCGCTGGTGGTGGTGGGCGGCATGGCGCTGGCGCCCCTGCTGATCCTGCTGGTGCTGCCGGTGCTGATCCTGACCTTCTCGCGCCGAAAGCCCGCCGTGCATTCGGAAGCCTCGGACCGGGTCGCGGCGGCGCAGGCACATTCGCCCGCCGGGGCGCATTGAGGGGCGGAGCGAAACCGAGGCCCGGCAAGGCTGGGCCTTCATTCCATCGAAGCGCTTGCGCCGCCGCTTTGATGTACGTACAAAAATCGCGTGCCGATCACCTTCGATCCCGCCAAAAGTGAATGGAACCGCCAAGAGCGCGGCGTGCCCTTCACCATGGCGGAACGGTTCGACTTCGACACGGAGCTCGTGCGCGAGGATGACCGCGAGCCTATCCGGAGCCGCGATTCCAGACGCTCGGCAAGATCGGCCGCGAGGTGGTCTTTCTCGTCTTCTCGCTGACCGAGGATGGCTTTCGCGTCATCTCTCTGCGCAAGGCGGCAAAACAGGAGCGCAGCCTATGGCTCGCAAGGCATCCGTGATGGCGGACGACGATGCACCCGAGCTGACCGAAGCGCAGCTTGCCGAGATGCGCCCGGCCCGCGAGGTTCTGAACCCGCAGCAATTCGAGGCGGTCACGTCCGTGCGGCGCGGGCGCCCGAAGGTGCAGACGCCCAAGGTACCGGTGACGATCCGCCTCGATGCCGATGTGGTCGAGACCTACAAGGCCACGGGCGACGGCTGGCAGACCCGCATGAACGAGTGCCTGAGCCGAGGTGCGCAGGAGCTTCGCGCGGCGCCGAGGGCTCGGTCGAGCGACGCCGGCAAGGAATCGAGCCCGAAAGCTCGGTTTGGCGGCAAGACGAAAGCCGGTTAGCGAGCCGCCATCAACGGAAAAGGCTCCTCACCCCCGCCGCGTCGAGCCCCGCAGCACCGTCCGCCCGCTGAGCGTCACCTTGCGCACCGGCTGGGCCGGATGCTCGATCCGCTCGAACAGCAGGCGCATCGCCTGGGTGCCGATCTCGGCCACCGGCTGCTCGATCACCGTGAGGCCGGGCTCGACCAGATCGGTCCAGGGCTCGTTGTCGAACCCCGCGAGCGCGAGATCCTTCGGCACGGCGAGCGACAGGGTGCGCGCCGCCCGCACCGCCCCCATCAGCATCAGGCCGTTCGAGAGGATCAGCGCCTCGGGCCGGTCGGGCTGTGACAGCCAGCGCGCGGCTTCCGTTTCCGCCGCGATCGCGTTCGGTGCCACGGAGCGGGCGAGCGGTACGAGGTCGTAGCGGGCCATGGCCGCCGCGTAGCCGGCCTGACGCTCCCGCGCGGTCGAACTGGTGGAGCCGAACAGGCCGCCGATCCGCTTGAAGCCTTGGGCAACGAGGTGATCGACCAGGGACGCGGCAGCGGAGGCATTGTCGAGTACCACGCTGTCATGGGCGCCGGGCAGCCCCGAGCGGTCGATGAACACCGTCGGAAAGGACAGGCTGTCGGCCCTAAGCCCGTCCGCCGTCACCTTGGTGGGGGCGAAGATCACCCCGGTGACGCGCTCCTCCTCCATCAGACGGAGATACATTGCCTCGCGGGCCGGATCCTCGTCGGTGTTGCACAGGATCACCCGCATCCCGGCGGCGTAGGCGGCATCCTCCACCGCCCGGCTCACCGCCGTGAAGAACGGGTTGCGGATATCGGCCACGATCAGGCCGATGGTCTGCGCCGCCTTCGAGCGCAGGCGCCGGGCCGAGAGGTTCGGCCGGTAGCCGGTGGCGCGCACCGCCGCCTCGACCTGCTCGCGCACGGCATCGCTCACCGGCCCGCGCCCGAGCGCCCGCGACACCGTCGCCGTCGAGACCCCCGCCACGCGGGCCACGTCGCGGATTCCGACGCTCATCGGGCAGGAAACGTTTTCATCGACATGAAACGGTTCTGCCACTCTGCACGCGGGGTCGCAAGCGCTCGGCTTGCACTTTGTTGCAGGTCGCTGCTTGACACATGTTGTGAAAACGTTTTCATTGGAAACAACAGGTCGGGCCGGAAGGCCGAAGACGACCGCCGCACCCGGCCGAACAAGCCGGGGCGCCCCCTAGGTCGAGGAGAGCACGCCATGCTCGCGCTGACGCCGACATTTTCGCCCCAACGCACCGGACCGCGGCTGCTGGTCCGCCTCGGCGCCGCGCCCGCGAGCAAGGAGGCCGCGATCCGCGAGGCCGCCGGGCTGCTCACCGCCGCCGGCTGCATCGACGGCGCCTACGGCGAGAGCATGCTACGCCGGGAGGGGGTGGCGAACACCTATCTCGGCCACGGCGTCGTGATTCCGCACGGCATGGTCGACGACCGGCATCTGGTGCGCGAGAGCGGGCTCGCCGTGATGCAGATCCCCGGCGGCCTCGAATGGCACGACGGCCAGACCGCGCATCTCGTGGTCGCCATCGCCGCGCAGTCGGACACGCACATCACCGTCCTGCGCCGCCTCACCCGCCTGATCCAGGACGAGGCGCGCCTCGAACAGCTCCGCACCACGGGCAGCGAGGCGGACATCGCCGCGGCGCTGACCGAGGATGCCGCCGCGCCGGCCGCGGCTGGCCCCGCCACCGACCTGCGCCAGCGCTTCGACTGGACCGTTGATTACCCGACCGGCCTGCATGCGCGCCCCGCCGCGCACTGGGTCGAGACCGCCCGCGCGCTGCCGGCCCGCATCCAGGTACGCCACGGCGATGCGGTGGCGGATGCCAAGAACCTGATCGCGCTGCTGCAGCTCGGCCTGCGCTGCGGCGACGAGGTGACGATCTCGGCTGAGGGCGACGACGAGGCCGGGGCGCTGGCCAAGATCTGCGCCGCGGTGACAGGCTTGAGCGCCGGCGAGAAGGCCGCCGCCCAGCGCGCGGCGGAGGCCGCGGCCAAGGCGGCCGCCCCGGTGGCCGGCTGGAACCCCACGGACGCGCCGCGGGTGATGGCCGGCATCGGCGCCAGCCCCGGCCTCGCCATCGGCCCGATCCACGTGCTGGCGGCGGCCGAGATCGCGGTGCCCGACGAGCCCGAGCCGCTCACCTCCGGCGCCGACCGGCTGCACCGGGCGCTCGCGACCACGGGCGGCCAGCTCAAGGCGCTGGCCGACGACACTGAGCGGCGCCTCGGCAAGGCCGATGCCGGCATCTTCCGGGCGCAGGGCGAGCTGATCGCCGACACCGACCTGATCACCCTGGCCTGCCAGCTCATGGTCGAGGGCCACGGCGTGGCCTTCGCCTGGAACGCGGCGGTGGAGCGGATGGCGGGCCAGCTCTCGGCGCTCGGCAACCCGGTGCTCGCCGCCCGCGCCGCCGACCTGCGCGATGTCGGCCGCCGGGTTCTGGCGCAGATCGATCCGGCGCTGAAGAGCGGCCACGACCTGCCGGACGTGCCCTGCATCCTGATCGCGCCCGACCTCGCCCCCTCCGACACCGCCGGCCTCGACCCCGCCCGCGTCATCGGGCTCGCCACTGCGCAGGGCGGGCCGACCTCGCACACCGCGATCCTGGCGCGGACGCTGGGCATTCCGGCCATGGTCGCGGGCGGGCCGGCCCTGCTGGCGCTCGCCAACCACACGCTCGCCATCCTCGACGGCACCACCGGCCGTCTCTACCTCGACCCGAGCGAGGCCGACATCGCCTCGGCGAGCGCGTGGCAGGCACGCCAGCGCGAGCAGGCCGAGGCCGAGGCGCGGGAGCGGGCGATGCCGGCGCAGACCCGTGACGGTCACCGCATCGCCATCGGCGCCAACGTCAACAACCCGGAGCAGGTGCCGCTGGCTCTGGATCAGGGCGCGGAGGGCGTCGGCCTGATGCGCACCGAGTTCCTGTTCCTGGAGCGGGGCGATACCCCGTCCGAGGACGACCAGTACGTGACCTATTCGGCGATGCTGAGGGCGCTCGCCGGCCGTCCGCTCATCGTGCGCACCCTCGATATCGGCGGCGACAAGCAGGTCGCCCATCTCCACCTGCCGAAAGAGGAGAACCCCTTCCTCGGCGTGCGCGGCGCCCGCCTGCTGCTGCGCCGGCCCGATCTGATGGAGCCGCAGCTGCGCGCCCTCTACCGCGCCGCCAAGGACCACGTGCCGGCCGACGCGCCGCGGGGCAAGGACGCGCCGCTCTCGATCATGATGCCGATGATTACCTCGGTCCCCGAGGTGCTGCGGCTCCGTGAGATCTGCGAGGGGATCCGGGAAGAGATCGGCGCGCCGGAGGTGCCGCTCGGCATCATGATCGAGGTGCCCGCCGCCGCGATCCAGGCCGACGTGCTCGCCCGGCACTGCGACTTCTTCTCGATCGGCACCAACGACCTCACCCAGTACACGCTCGCCATCGACCGCCAGAACACCGACCTCGCTCCGGAGGCCGACTCGCTCCACCCGGCGGTGCTGCGGCTGATCCGCCTCACCTGTGAGGGCGCCGCCCGGCACGGGCGCTTCGTCGGCGTCTGCGGCGGCATCGCGGGCGATCCGTTCGGCGCCTCCCTGCTGGCGGGGCTCGGCGTGCACGAATTGTCGATGACGCCCCGTGACCTGCCCGGCGTGAAGGCGCGGCTGCGGGCCTGCGACATGGCCGAACTGAAGGCGCTCGCGGCGCAGGCCTGCGCCCAGGAGGACGCGGCTTCGGTGCGCGCCCTCGACGAAGCCGCGACCGGAGCCTGAGCGATGCGCCTCGTCACCCTCACCCTCAACCCGGCGATCGACCAGACCGTCACCCTCGACGCGCTGACCCCCGGCAGCGTCCACCGCGCCCGCTCGGTCTGGTCGGATGCCGGCGGCAAGGGCGTCAACGTCGCCTGCTGCCTGGCCGATTGGGGGCTGTCGATCGCCGCCACCGGCGTGCTCGGCCAGGACAACGCGGCGCCCTTCGCGCAGCTCCTCGCGGCCAAGGGGATCGACGACCGCTTCGTCTGGATCCCCGGCGAGACGCGCACCAACCTCAAGCTCCTCGATGCGGGCAGCGGCGAGACCACCGACATCAACCTGCCGGGGCTCGAATTCGGCCCCTCCACCGTCGAGGCGGTGCGCGCGGTGCTGAACGATCTCACCGCCCCCGGCAGCCTCGCGGTGCTCGCCGGCAGCCTGCCGCGCTCGGCGCCCGCCGACACCTATGCCCGGCTCACCGCCGAGCTGAAGCGGCGCGGCGCCCGCGTCGTCCTCGACGCCTCCGGGCCGCCGCTCGCCGCCGCCCTCGCGGCCGGGCGCGACAGCCTGCCCGACGCGATCAAGCCGAACCGGCATGAGCTGGAGGAATGGGCCGGGCGCCCGCTTCCCACGATTCCCGATGTGCTGGCAGCGGCGGGAGAGCTCCAGCGCGGCGGAATCCCCCTGGTCTGCGTCTCGCTCGGGGCCGAGGGCGCCCTGTTCGTCTCGTCGGAGGGCGCGCTGCGTGCGCTGCCGCCGCCGACGCGGGTGGCGAGCACGGTCGGCGCGGGCGATGCCCTCGTCGCCGGCCTCGTCGCCGGGCTGCACGATCGCCTGGCCCTGCCCGATCTCGCCCGCCGGGCGCTGGCCTTCGCCGCGGGCAAGCTCAGCCGCACGGGAGCGAACCTGCCGCCGCGGGCGGAGGTGGAGGCGCTCGCCGCCGAGATTCAGCTCGAGCGACTCGGCTGAGCGAGTGAAAAATCCTCCCCCCTCTGCGGGGGAGGGTGCCTCGCGGATGCGAGGCGGGAGAGGGGAGCGACGCTTCCGGACGGTGCGGAGCCAGCCCCTCACCCGCCCCCCTTCGGGGGCCACCCTCTTCCCATCCGAGTCGGGCTTACCCGACTCGGACAAGGGAGCCGGATATCGGGCAAGCCCGACATCCGGAGGGGAGAGGGAGGTGCGGCGGCAGCAGGCAGATCGAAAAAGAATCCGAGGAGGAAACCCATGGCACAGCTTCTGGCCGTGGTGGGAGGCGGAGACCTTTCCACCCACGCCGTCCTCGCCGCCGAGGCCCTGCGCAGGGCGGCCGGGCGGCGAAACACCCCCATCGCCCTCGAACTCCGCGGCAAGGGCACGAGCAGCAACCCGCTCCCCGAGGCGGCCATCGCCGAGGCGCGGGCCGTGCTGCTCGTCGGCGAAGGCGATCTCGGCGAGGGCCGCTTCGGGGCGCTGCACCGGGCCCGCGCGGCGATCGAGGACGTGCTCACCGACGTCAACGCCGTGTTCGACCGCCTGAGCGCCGGGGCGGAGGCCCCCTCCCCCGCCGCCTCCGCGGCGGCCGGTCCCAACAAAGCCGGTCCCAAAAGAATCGTGGCGATCACCTCCTGCCCCACCGGCATCGCCCACACCTTCATGGCGGCGGAAGGCATCCAGGCGGCGGCCCAGGCGCTGGGCCACGACGTCCGCGTCGAGACGCAAGGATCGGTCGGCGCCCGCGACGCGCTGACGGCGCCGGAGATCGCCGCGGCCGATATCGTGCTCATCGCCGCTGATACGGGGGTCGACCGCACCCGCTTTGCCGGCAAACGGGTCTACGCCACCAACACCAAGGCGGCGATCCGCGACGGCAAGGGCCTGATCGCCACCGCGCTTGCCGAGGCGCAGATGCAGCCGGCCGGCGGCACCGAGGCGACGGCCGACGGCCCCGCCCGCCCGGCGGCAGCCGAGACGAAGGCCGGCGCCTACAAGCACCTGATGACCGGCGTCTCGTTCATGCTGCCCTTCGTGGTGGCGGGCGGCCTGCTGATCGCGCTCGCCTTCGCCGTCGGCGGCATCGACGCGATGAAGCCGGAGAATGCCGGCACGCTCGGCTACGCGCTCGGCGAGATCGGCGCCAAGGCGGCCTTCGCCCTGATCGTGCCGGCGCTGGCCGGCTACATCGCCTATTCCATCGCCGACCGGCCGGGCATCGCGCCGGGCATGATCGGCGGCATGCTGGCGGCGAACCTCCAGGCGGGCTTTCTCGGGGGCATCGCGGCGGGTTTCATCGCCGGCTACACCGCGCGCTTCCTCAACCGGCACATTCGGCTGCACAAGAATCTGGAGGGCCTGAAACCCGTCCTGATCCTGCCGCTGCTGGCCACCACGATCACCGGCCTGCTGATGGTCTACGTCGTCGGCGTGCCGGTGGCGGCCGTGCTCGCCGCGCTCACCGACTGGCTCAAGGGCATGCAGGGGGCGAGCGCCCTGGTGCTCGGCCTCGTCCTCGGCGGGATGATGGCGGTCGATATGGGCGGGCCGATCAACAAGGCCGCCTACGCCTCCGCCGCCGCACTGCTCTCCTCGGGCGTCGATGCGCCGATGGCAGCGGTGATGCTCGGCGGCATGACGCCCCCGCTCGGGATCGCGCTGGCCACCCGCCTGTTCCCGTCCCGCTTCACCGCGCCGGAGCGCGAGGCCGGCGGCGCGGCGGCCGTGCTCGGGGTCGCCTTCATCACAGAGGGCGCGATCCCGTTTGCCGCTGCCGACCCGCTGCGGGTGATCCCCTCCATGGTCGCGGGCTCGGCGGTCGCGGGCGCCATCGCCCTGACCTCGGGCGTCACCCTCAAGGTGCCCCATGGCGGCCTGTTCGTGCTGCCGATCCCCAACGCCGTCACCAACGTGACGGGCGCCCTGATCGCGCTCGCCGTCGGCACCCTCGTGACCGGACTGCTAGTCGGCCTCCTCAAGAAGCGGACCGCCTGAGCGGCCGGACCGCGCCGGACCGACCGGCGCGGCCACCTCGCGAGCAGCGGACGCAGCCGTTCGCTGCCCAAAATTGCAACTTTAAGTAAATAAGTACCGGAGCTACATCCGGGAATGAGCGTGAAAGATAAAGCCAAATTCTCATCGGAGGGGGGATGACATGAACGCTGGGAAGGCAGCATGGGCCGCACTCGGCCTCGGCACGATGCTCGGGATCGGCGCGGCGCCGGCCGAAGCGCAGGACCGACCCGCGCCGCCGGGCCTCGCGCAGGCGGAGAACGGGGCGCCCGCCCTCGTCCGGCGCCCGGCCCTGCGCCGGATCGCGCGGCGGGCACCGCCGCCCCGGCCCTTCGGCAATGACGGCAGCGCCGCGGCGGCGGCCGACGTGCTCGGCCAGACCGCGACGCCCCCCGCCCTGCCGCCGGGGACGTTCGATCTCGGCAACGGCCTGTCGTTCCTCCTGAACTATACGGGACAGGCGGCGGCCAACCCGATCGGCGGCATCCGCCAGGGCTCGGCCTACGCCGGGCAGCTCTTCTTCGGCATCGACGGCGACCTGCAGCGGCTCGCCGGGATCGAGGGCGGCTCGTTCCACGTCGCGGTCACCAACCGCCACGGCCGCAACCTCGCCAACGACGTCATCGGCAACAACACGAGTGTGCAGGAGATCTTCGGGGGCGGCCAGACCACGCGGCTGACGCTGCTCTCCTATCAGCAGAAGCTGTTCGATAACCGACTCGACATCGAAGTCGGGCGCTTGGTGGCGAACATCAACTTCCTCAACTCGCCGATCTACTGCAACTTCCAGACGAACTCCGCCTGCGGCAACCCGACCTTCGTGTTCAAGACCTCGAACTTCACCTTCTGGCCGGTGGCGAGCTGGGGCGGGCACGCCAAGGCGTGGCTGACCGACCGGGTGTTCTTCCATGTCGGCGCCTACGAGGTGAACCCGCTGCACCAGCAGCCCGGCGACAACGGCCTCGACTTCTCGACCAAGGGCGCAACCGGCGCGATCGTGCCGTTCGAACTCGGCTACTCCACGACGTTCGCCAACGACGAACTGCCCCGGAACTACGGTATCGGCGGCTGGATCGACCGCTCCGACTACACGGATCCGGTGCGCGACGTGGCGGGCGGCCGGGCGGTGCTGACGGGGCTGTCCCCCGCCACCCGCTTCGGTCGCTCGGGCATCTACGCCCGCTTCGACCAGATGGTCTGGCGCCCCGACCCGAAGGGCATCCAGGGCCTGACCCTGTTCGGCGTCGCCATGGCCGGCACCGGGGGCCGGCTGGTCGAGGATTACTTCCTGGAGATCGGCGCGCTGCAGACCGGCACCTTCGCCGGGCGGCCCTACGACACGGTGGGCTTCGTCATCAACACCCAGGCGTTCAGCCCGCTGGCCCTCGGCAACATCGAGGCGGCGCAGGCCTCGCTGGGCCTGTTCCGCGCGATCCCGAGGCAGCAGATCATGATGGAGCTGAACTACGGGCTGCAGGTCACGCCGGCGATCCGGCTGACGCCGAACCTGCAATACATCGTCAACCCGGACCAGACCCGGTTTCCGTACTACCCGAAGAACATCCCCGACGCCTTCGTCATCGGCGCCAAGCTCTCGGTGGACCTGTTCACCCTGGCCGGCCTCGCCAAGGGGCCGGGCAGCCCATGACGCGGCCCAACAAAAAGCGGCGCGCCTATGAGGCGCGCCGGCTGAGGTGACTCGCGGTCTCAGGAACGAGTCACAGGATAATATGCAATATACCACGCAATGTCTGTGGCCTTCCGGCGACAGCGCCCCCTTGCTCACAGTTTTGTGAGGGTCGGGCGACGCCGATCGCGGCGGATCAGCGCTTCGCCAGGGCGTCGGCGAAGGCGACGATGCGGTTGCGGGCGTAGGTCGGCACCCCGGCGCTGATCGAGCTGCCGGTGTTGAACGAGGAATTGCCCATCAGCACCTGCACCGGCAGCAGGTTCTTCAGCACCGGCACGCGGGCATATTCCTGCTTGCGCTCCAGCACGTCGGCCTTGATCGCGAGCGCCATGTAGGTCGTCACCACGGTCCGGTTCGGATCGTCGGGGGCCGGCTGCATCACCGCCAGGAACTTGCCGAAGCGCAGGATCTGGTTGACCCAGAAGATCGTCTGTTCGAGCCCGCCGGCCACGGGCGTGTCGATCTTCGTGAGCGCGGAGAGGCCCGCGGCCTCGGCCGGCGGCAGCACCCGCAACTCGCTCTGGAACGAGACGAACTCGGCGACCTTCTTCGAAGTGCCGAGTTCGAGCTTGTTGGCGAGCTTCACGCCCAGCGGCAGCTTGCCTTCGAGATCGTAGCGCGACTCGATGCAGACGCCCCCCGCCCCGCACCAGGGCCGGTCGGGGCGCTTCGCGAAGGCGGCGGCCGGGTCCTTGGTCGGCGTCGCCTCGGCCGGATCGAGCCGCTTGTGGCGGATCACCGGGTCCATCTTGGCCAGGAAGTCGAGATTGGCGAAGGCCGAAAGATCAATGGCGGAGGGCGGCTTGGCCACGACGAAGCGGCCTTCCGCGACATAGACCTTCAGGGTCTCGTGGCGCTGCTTGGCGACGCCGTTCACCGTCTGGGTGTAGTCGGGCTCGGTATAGCCGGGCCAGGGGCTCAGCGCCGCGGCCTCCTGCGGCCGGCTCTTGCGCCACGCCTCGAAGGCGATCAATCCGCTCTCCGGGTTGGTCGAGGCGGCCTCGCGGTGGTCGCTGAACAGCACCGTCCCAGGCTTGAGGCTCGCGGCGTCGCCTGGGGTCAGGGCCGGCACGTCCTTGACCCGGTCGGAGACCAGGGCGGCGGGCTTCGGGAGATCTTTCGCCGCCTCCTGCGCCTGGGCCGGCACGGCCAGCGCGAGCGCGACGACAAGGGCGGCCGGAAATTGCCTGGGCAAAGCGGACCTCGGATGAGTCGATGAGGGAAGGCGTCGAAGGATGCGGCGTCAGTAGCCGGGATCGTCGCCGAACAGATAGTCGGGATCGCGACGGCGCTGGCGGGCGCGGGAGCCGCCGTCATCGTCGAAGGGCGAGCCGAACGGCACCGGGTTGACCTGCCCGTAGCGGTCGCGGCCGGGCCAGGCCTGCGGTTCCTCCCGGCGGTCCCGGCGCAGGCCCCAGGGATCGTCCGTCTCGGCGCTGCGCCGCTGCGCGAAGGGATCTTCGGTGGGCCGGCGCCCGCCCGGCAGGTTGCCGAAGAGGTCGCCGGCGACATCCGCCCCGTCCTCGGCATTGCCGTAATCGCCGTCCTCGGCATCGGGCCGCATGGCGAAGAGCGTCTCGCGGGGCACCAGCGCGTATTGGGTGTCGGCGACTTGGCCCCCCTTGAGGCGGAAATGCTCGATGAAGCCTCCGCCGGCCACGCGCTGGCCGCTCCGCGGCTCGATCGGCAGGTCGGCGATGAGCGCCTTCGCCTCGGGCGAGGGCGGCGCCAGCGGCGTGCGCGCCACGCCGTTGGCCCAGGCCGCCTGGAAGATCGCCTTGGCGATCGGCACCGCGACGTGGCCGCCGGTCTGGCCGCGGCCGAGGGTGCGGCGCACGCCGTCGGCGTTGTCGTAGCCGGCCCAGACCACGACGGTGATCTCGTTCGAGAAGCCGGCGAACCACGCGTCGTTCTCGTTCTCCGACGTGCCGGTCTTTCCGGCAACGTAGGACGAGATGCCCGAGAGCGCCGCGGCGGTGCCGTGCTGGGTCACGCCCTGGAGCATGGTCTTGAGCTGGTAGAACGCGACCCGGTCGGCCGAGCCGATCCGCACCGGTGCCTTGTCGGGATGGCTGTAGACCGGCTTGCCGTCGCGCTCGACCGCCTCGAGGGCGTACGCGCTGGGGCGCGCGCCCTCATTGGCGATGGCGGCGTAGAAGCTCGCCAGATCGATCATCCGCACCGGCTGGGCGCCGAGCACGAAGGGATAGTAGCGCTCGCACTCGGCGTAGAGCTGGGCCTCCAGCGCGATGTCGCAGACCCGCTGCAGGCTGTCGGGGGCCTTGGGTGCGATGCCGCCCTGGAGCAGGCGGGCGGTCACGAGGTTCTTCGAGAATTCGAGCCCGCGCCGGATCGTCGTCGCCCCGGAGCCGCCGCCATCGTAGTTCTTGGGCGACCAGGAATCGCCGACCCCGCCGATCGGCGGCAGGGTCACGGCGGAATCCATCACCAGGGTGTTGGGCTGGAGCCCGGCGTTCAGCGCGGCGAGATAGGTCAGCGGCTTCAGGGTCGAGCCCGGCTGGCGCACGGTCTGCGTCACCCGGTTGAGCTGGCTCAAGGGGTAGGAGAAGCCCCCGCTCATCGCCAGGATCTTTCCGGTCCGGTTCTCCAGCACGAGGGCCGCGCCCTGCACGGTGGGGCGCACCCGGAGATCCGCGCGGAGGTTGCCCTTGCCCTCGCGCAGGCGCACCCGCACGGCATCGTAGAGCTGGAGCTTTCCCCGCGCCGGGCCGGGCTCCAGGCTCGCGACCCGTCCATCGGGTAGACCGACCCGGGTGCCGTTCTTGCCCGTCTGGAGCACGACGGCGAGCGGCCAGCGCACGTCGTAGAGCGGCGGCCGGGCGGAGATCAGCGCGCGCTGCCAAGCAGGCTGCACCGCGGGCTTGGCCGGCGCCTTCGCGGCGGCCGCCTTCCGCGCGCCCTTCTTCGGCTCGGGGGCGGGCGTCGGCTCGGCGGCGGGCTCCGGCGCGGGTGCGGCGGCCTCGATCCGCTTGATCGCTTCGGAAAGATTCAGCTCCGGCCCCTCGTAGCGGGCGCGGCCGGTGCCGCGCTCGTAGGTGGCGAGCCCCTCCTGCAGCGCGTTCTCCAGCGCGCTCTGCAGGCCGGCATTCACCGTAGCGCGCACGGTGTAGCTCGCGCTGGTGAGCGACTCGAGCCCGGCGAAGGTGCGCGCCTCGCGGGCGACGTGATCGACGAGGTAGAAGCCGGAATCCTGGCGCGCGACGTCCGGCGGCTTGATGCCGAGATCCGAGGCCATCGCGGCATTCATCTGCGCCTCGGTGATCGTGCCCTCCTCCTTCATCCGGCTGAGCACGTAGGCGCGCCGCTCCCGCGCCCGCTCGGGATACTTGTCGGGGCTGTAGTAGTTCGGGCCCTTCGGCAGGCCGGCGAGCAGGGCGGCCTCGGGGAGTGTGAGGGCGCCCACCGACTTCCCGAACCAGCTGCGCGCGGCCATCTCGATGCCGTAGGCGCCGCGGCCGAGATAGATCCCGTTGAGGTAGAGCCCGAGGATCTGCGGCTTGGTCTGGAGCCGCTCCAGCCGCGAGGCCACGATCATCTCGCGAATCTTGCGCTCGTAGGTGACGTCGTCGCCCACCGAGAGGTTCTTGACCACCTGCTGCGTAATGGTCGAGCCGCCGGCCGGGCGCCCCGGCGAGGCGAGGTTGCCGACGAAGGCGCGGATCACCCCGCGCTCGTCGATGCCGTGATGCTGGTAGAAGCGCTTGTCCTCCGCCGCGACGAAGGCCTTTTGCACGAGGTCGGGCACGCCGCTGATCGGCACGACGAGGCGGCGCCCATGCGTTTCGAAGGTCTCGGAATAGGGCTTGCCCGCCGCATCGAGGATCACGCTGGCGCTGGGCAGCTTGATGTCGCGCAGGGCCTCGGCCGAGGGCAGGTCCTTCACGGCGTTGTTGTAGAAGGCGATCACCGCCCCCGCCTCGAAGGGGGAATTGGCCGGGTTCTCGCCCTTGCAGAACTGCTTGTAGCTCGTGTTCAGCTCGTTGAGATCGAGCCCGTGCAGGATCTTGGGCGCGTTGTCGCCCGCCACCGCGCTCGGATCCTCCATGGCGGTGGAGATCAGCTCGTCGAGGTTGATGTCCTCGATGTCGAAGGACTTGCGCATGTGGGCGCAGCCGTCGCGCAGGATCGCCACGACCTCCGCGCCGTCCTTGGCGGGGTCGAACTGGGTTCGCACCGCGTCGGGCCGCGTCGTGACCTGTGACAGGGTCAGCGCGGTCGCGAACAGCTTGATCAGGATGGCGTTCATCGAGCGTTTGAGGATTCCGGCCGGCCACGCCACGGACAGCGTGTCGGTGCCGATCAAGCGGCGCACAACGCGGCTGATTTATGGACGCGCTCGCCCGGACGCCACGGGGCGGGCACGGAACGGGGCTGCGCGGCTCGCACGACGAAAAGGGGCGACCGCTGCGCGCGATCGCCCCCGAAACCCAGCCCTCTCGCGCGGATCGATGCCGCCGGTCAGCGCAGGAGCTGAAGAATGCCCTGCTGCGCCTGATTGGCGAGCGACAGCGCCGAGATGCCCAGCGACTGACGCGTCGAGAGCGCCTGAGAGTTGGCCGCCTCCTCGTTGAGGTCGGCGTTGGTCAGGTTCGCCGCACCGGTATCGAGGATGTTGACGATCCGCTTGGTGAAGTCCTGCCGGTTCTGCACCACGGAGAGATTCGAGCCGAAGGTCGAGCTCGCCGTGCGCAGGGTGTCGGAGGCCTTGGTCAGGCCGGAGAGCGTGCCCTTGATGTCGGTGTCGAGCAGGAAGCTGCCCTGACCGTTCACCGAGGAACCCGAGTTGCCGGTGATCGGGGTCAGCTTCAGGCCATCCGCCGTCAGGTCCTGGCCCTGCACGTCGAGATTAGCGGTGTCCCGCTCGTTGAAGGCGATGTGCAGCTTGTTGGACGGATCGCCGTTGCTGATCAGGTTCACGCCGTTGAAGCTCGAATCCTTGGCGAGCTGCGTGATCTGCGTCAGCAGGCTGTTGTACTGCTCGGACAGCTTCTTGCGGGCGTCGACACCCGACACGGTCAGGTCGCTGCCGGCGGAGATGGCGTCGTTGCTGGAGCCGTACTTGTTGGCCGTGCTCGTGCTACCCTGGGCGAAGCCGAGGGCGGCTTGGTCGCCGGTCGCCTTGAACTCGACCGCGGAGCTGGCGTTCAGCACGATCTTCTTGCCAGTCGTATCCTTCGAGAACATCGTCACGTTGGTGCCGGCCGCCGAGTTCAGCGCCGTGATCGCCTGATCGATCGTCGCGTTGGAGGCGATGGTCGCCGACTTGGTCACACCGTTGACGTAGAAGTTGACGGTGGTGGAGGAGGTCGTGGACGCGGCGAAATCGCTGGTCGCGGTGCCGGTGGTGGTGATCTGGGTCGAGAGCGCCTGGTTGGCGGTGGACTTGGCCGAGTCGATCAGCTTCTGGATCGAGGTGATGCCCTGGTTGGCCGCCTGGATCGTCTGGATGCCGTTCGAGATCGAATCGAGCAGCGCGCCGAGGTCGCCCGACCGGCTGCTGAAGGACTGCGCGGTGAAGAAGTTGACGGGATTGTCGAGGGCGGAGGAGACCTTGAGGCCTGTGGCGAGGCGGTTCTGGGTCGTGGCCGTCAGGCCCGCGGTGTCCTGCAGCGAGAGCAGGTTCTGACGGGTGGCGGCGGAAAGTGTGACGCTGGAAGACATGGGTGACAACCCCGTTCAGATCGATACCGAACCGGCATTAGGGTTAATTCACCACGTCTAGGGTTGCCGTAGCGTTAACGGTCCCTTCCCGACATCAAGATTTCTCGATTTTCGAATAGCGGGACGGCCAGAGCAAGGCTCCGGCCGTCTCCTTTTAGGTGTCCAGCGTCTTAGATTGCGCGATCAGCGCAGGAGCTGGAGGATGCTCTGCTGTGCCTGGTTAGCCAGCGACAGCGCCGAGATGCCCAGCGACTGGCGGGTCGAGAGCGCCTGGGAATTGGCCGCTTCCAGGTTGAGGTCGGCGTTGGTCAGGTTCGCCGCACCGGTATCGAGCACGTTGATCAGGTTCTTCGAGAAGCTCTGCCGGTTCTGCACCACGGAGAGGTTCGAACCGAAGGTCGAGCTCGCCGAGCGCAGGGTGTCGGAGGCCGAACCCAGCTTGGTCAGGGTGCCCTTGATGTCGGTGTCGAGCAGGAAGTTGCCCTGACCGTTCACCGAGGAACCTGAGTTGCCGGTGATCGAGGTCAGCTTCAGGCCGTCCGCCGTCAGGTCCTGGCCCTGCACGTCGAGGTTGGAGCTGTCCTTCTCGTTGAAGGCGATGTGCAGCTTGTTGGACGGATCGCCGTTGCTGATCAGGTTGGTGCCGTTGAAGCTCGAATCCTTGGCCAGCTGCGTGATCTGCGTCAGCAGGCTGTTGTACTGCTCGGACAGCTTCTTGCGGGCGTCGACCCCCGACACGGTCAGGTCGCTGCCGGCGGAGATGGCGTCGTTGCTGGAGCCGTACTTGTTGGCCGTGCTCGTGCTGCCCTGGGCGAAGCCGAGGGCGGCTTGGTCGCCGGTCGCCTTGAACTCGACCGCGGAGCTGGCGTTCAGCACGATCTTCTTGCCAGTCGTATCCTTCGAGAACATCGTCACGTTGGTGCCGGCCGCCGAGTTCAGCGCCGTGATCGCCTGATCGATCGTCGAGCTGGAGGCGATGGTCGCCGACTTGGTCACACCGTTGACGTAGAAGTTGACGGTGGTGGAGGAGGTCGTGGACGCGGCGAAGTCGCTGGTCGCGGTGCCGGTGGTGGTGATCTGGGTCGAGAGCGCCTGGTTGGCGGTGGACTTGGCCGAGTCGATCAGCTTCTGGATCGAGGTGATGCCCTGGTTGGCCGCCTGGATCGCCTGGATGCCGTTCGAGATGCCGTCGAGCAGGCCGCCGAGATCGGTCGAGCGGTTCGACAGGTTCTGCGCGGTGAAGAAGTTGACGGGGCTGTCGAGGGCGGAGGAGACCTTGAGGCCTGTGGCGAGGCGGTTCTGGGTGGTGGCCGTCAGGCCCGCGGTGTCCTGCAGCGAGAGCAGGTTCTGACGGGTGGAGGCCGAAAGCGTGATACCGGAGGACATGGGGGCGATCCTTGTGGGTCTTGATGCCGCCCTTTTGGCGACACCCGGACCCTCCACCCCGCGCCTTGCCGAGACCTTAATCAGACCGTCGGATTCATGGGCTTTCGCCCGTCAAACGCCCACATCGCGCTCAGCGCTGCGATCATGGTTAAGAAAAGTTCGCCGCCTTTTCTTCGTTTTGTCCAATCAAGGATTTGTTCACCATGGCTCTGCGCATCGAACTGAAGCCTCAGGAGCGGCTGATCATCAACGGCGCGCTGATCCGCAACGGCGACCGCCGCTCGACCTTCGTGATCGAGAACCAGTGCAAGTTCCTGCGCGAGAGCGAGATCATCACGGAGACCGAGGCCGACACCGCCGCCAAGCGGCTCTGCGTCACGCTCCAGTTCATCTACCTCGCCGACAACCCGCCGGAGGCCGAGGACCTGTTCGTGCGCCAAGCTACCGAGATCATGAAGGCGTCGCCGAGCATGGGCCCCTACATCCTCGCGATTCAGGACGAACTCTCGGCACGGCAATACCACCGCGCGATCAAGCGCGGGCGCGAGTTGATCGCCTACGAGCGTCACCTCCTCGATCATCTCGAGACGAGCCAGGAGGCGGCCAACTCCGCACACAGCTGACTTTACGCCGCTGCGGGAGCTCGGCGGTGCAGGGCCCTTCCCCGCGATGATGACGTCGGGGGCCGGACTCGGCTAGGCGCGTCTCGCCGTCCTCGTCAAAGGACCCCGAGGCGGGTCCGCGGGCCCGACTTTCGCAGGACAACCCGGACGGGCGGTCTCAGACGACGCCGCTCTTCTCGTAGGGCCAGGGCTTGCCGAGATGGGCGGCGACCCGGGCCGCGTCGGAGCCGACCGCCTCGACCGCCGCCTGGACCTGCTCGGTCGAGACCTCGAACCGGCGCGCCCAGTAGGCACGGTCGCGCGGTGCGTCGAGCACCACCTGGGCGGGATCTCCGCTCACCGCATGTCCTTCGTCGGACGCTTGCTGCACCATGCTCCGGCTCCGTTCGATCGCACCCGCAAGGGCGGGGCAGGCCAAAGGGGACAAACCGGCGAGCCGGGCAGGATGGTTCCGAATGCCGGCCTTTCGCCTCACGCCTCGCGCGGGGCCACCGGCGCGGGCCGCAGACGCGACGGGGCGGCCGGTGCGGGCGCGATGTGGAAGGCGGCCGGCCGCCGGAACAGGAAGTCCAGACGGGTGCCGCGCACCAGCCGCGCGAAGGCGAGCGGCACCGTGACCGCCGCCGCGGTGACGACCAGGCTCGCGAGCCCGACATCGAGGGCGAGATCGGGGTGAGCCCCGTTGAACTTGGCGATCAGGGTGCGGGTCAGCGCCATCGGCAGGAAGAAGCCGAGATAGATCACGATGGACCGCTCGCCGCAGGCGCGCAGGGCGGCGGTCACCGGCCCGCCGGCCCGGGTCATCAGCGCGGCGAAGGCGACGATGGCGAGCGCGCCGACCGTACCGAGACCGAGGCTCACCACCGGCAGGCGCGCGAGTGTCGGAAGACTCTCGATTCCCGTCGGCGTGAACACGAACGCGGCCTCGAGCACCGCCCACAGGGCGAGGCCGGCAAGGGCCAGGGTCGCCCGCTCGCGCACCCGGTCGGCGAAGCGGAAGATCCATTCGGCGAAGAGGTAGCCGCCCAGGAAGTAGACGTAGCGCTCGCAGAATTCGTCCAGCAGTTCGGGAAGGCCGCTCGTCGGCAGGATCTGCAGCACGGCCGCCGCGACGAGCAGCAGGACCGGCGGCACCCGCCGGTGAAGCAGCTTCGTCACCACCGAGAACACGGCGAGCAGGTAGACGAACCACAGCGTCGAGTAGGGCACCACCAGCGCCTCGGCGAGGTGGAGGCCGAAGGCGGCGAGCTTGTCCGCCGGCCCCTCCGCCCCGGCGACGATCGACCCGGCCTTGAACAGCGACTGGATCACCACCCACAGCGCGTAGAAATAGGCGAAGTGGACCACCCGCCGGTCCGCGAACAGGCGCCAGTCGCGGTCGATCACCCGGCCGAGGAAGAGTCCCGAGAGCAGGAAGAAATCAGGGATCCGGAACGGCCGGGCGAACTCGACGACATCGTGCAGGAAGCCCTCGCCGCCGAGCGCCTCGCCAGTGCCGAGCGTCGAGTGCATCATCACGACGAGGATGATGCACAAGCCCTTGGCGACATCGACCCAGGCGAGGCGGGCAGCCTCCTCGGGAAGCGGGCGGAGGGGACGGGTGGCCGCGATCGGCGCTGCGGTCATGGCGGGCGGACCTCGTGCGGAGAGGATCGAGCCTCGACCGTCGCATCCGAGGGTTAAGGGCGGCCCAGCGCCGCCCAGCGATCTCACCGCGCAGTTAATGTCCCACCAAGGCCCTGCGTGGACTTTTCGAAGGAATTGCGCCGGCTCTCCCAGCAGGCGCTCCGGTTCGGGGACGGGAACCGGCTCGTGCGAGGAAAGGTTGGAGATCAGCTTGCAGGCCGATCCGCTTCATTCTGCTCCATTCCGCGAAGGAAAGTCTTCGGCCCCGCGCGGATAGGGTTCGCTGGCGGTGAAACACTCTTCAGAAATGGCTCCGTCCGGCGATGGCCCGCCCGACAGCCCAGAGCAGAGAGTCGACCGCCAGTCGCAGCGCGGGCTTCTCGTGCTCAGCCACGTCATCGACTGCGCGCCGTGCCTGAAGCGCGTAGGTCGCGAGACGCTCGAGCGGCGGTTCGTTCTTGTGCAGGACAAAGAACGTGCGATCCTCGACCGGCCAGTTGAGCTTGCTTTCGGTCGTGTTGACGACGATGCCGCGGCCGATGACTTCTCCCGTCTGGTCATCGCGTTCGAAGTGTCCCCGAGCCAGGACCCACTGCACCCCTCGCGCACCCGAGCAAACGCGATATTCACCCACGAATACGCCGCCATGTTCGCTGACACGATCGAGGCTGGTAAAAAACGCCTCCCGGTCGGCCGGCAAGATTGCCTCGACATAGGCTGCCAATGGCAATCCAAGTGCGGCCTGCATCGAATCGAGATTGAACAACGCGGCCGTGACGGCATCGGCAACGGTGCGATCGTTGCTCAAGTCTGTTTCCCAAATTCCAACTTGGGAGGCAATCAGAGCGTCAGGTAGAGATCCCATCCAATATCGATGCGTATCAAACGGCATACCCCGACACCCTTCGCACGTTAATCTAAGATGGCGACCAAAGAAGAAACCCGCATCATTTTACTGATCACGTATCCTGAGAGCGCGGGCAGTCGAGGGACATGAGCATATACCCTCTCCGGAGCCAGGACCGGCCAGTTCCTGTGGCGAAATCGAATCGCCTGCGTGAACTCGCAGATGTGCTTGGCGTTCCAGTCAATGCATTCTGGGCTTCAAAAGAATGTTACCAGCTGCATGTCGATGCGGACGGCACGCGCTGGCTCTTGACGCTCGACGCGCAGGGTAGGCCGATTGTGCGCCGGATCGGCGCAGATGCCGATCAGAACACGATTGAGGAAAGCGCTTCCCAGTTCTTGCGCCGCGACCGGGAAACCCCGCAGCGGGACGCACTGATCGCACTCATCGATCTGCTGCTCACGGCGCATCTTAAGAATTCATAAGATGTTGGCTTGATCGCATCGGCCAGCCCACAGAGCGCATTCCGACGAAGTGGTCACCGGTTCGTCGAAAGAAGGCGCGCCAAAACAATGAGCGAGAGACGCCGGCCTGATGCAATCAGGTCGGATACGGCTCTAGCGTGCTTGGATAAGCCATATCCGCCGTTCGGAAGGATCAACCGGATCGGCGGCGAGGCCGGCCACGGGGCCGTCGGCGCCCACCTCATCCGCCGGACAACCGGCCTTCACGCCGGCCGCTCGATCAACGCAGCCCCCCGTCGCCCCGTCGCGCGCGGGTCATGCGGGTGGGGGCATGAAAGTCATCGGGCTTGGCGCGCACCCATTCGAGGAAGCGGGCGATTTCGGGGTCGGCGCGCAGGGCTTCCACTTTGGCCAGCCTGCGGGCGATCTCGGCCTCGCTGTAACGGGCATGGATCGCCGAGTGGCAGATCTGATGGAGCCGCACGGTCGCGCCACGGGCGCCACCCTTCAGCTTCGGCGTGAGGTGATGCAGGCTCTGGCGCGCATGCGCCGGAATCGGACGCTCGCAGAGCGGGCAGACCGGCATGGCCGCCGGTTTCGGCCCGTGCGTCTCCGGATCCGCGTCGCGCCAGCGCCGGGAGCGCCGCCCCACCACTCCGTCTCTCCGTCCAGCGCGCCGGTCCCGCCGAGCGCAGGAGAAACGGCCGGAGGGACCGCGCGGCTCCCGCCCTTCCCTGCGTCATGTGCGCCGCCGCTTCGACGCCTGGAAGGGCCCGCCCCGGCTCCGCCGGCGCCTTGTTGCGGCGCGGAGCTCAGGTTACCCCTGCGCGCGGGCGCACCACCGGCCATAGGCATCAGGGGCAAGCGGCATGAAGCGGACGACCATCGATTCCAAGCTCTCCGTGGCCCATCAGCCGAGCCTCGCCGAGATCGGGGCGCTCGGAGACGAGGGCGTGAGCCTTCTCATCAACAACCGTCCCGACGGCGAGGAGCCGGGCCAGCCCGGCGCGGCGGCAGAGCGCGCGGCGGCGGAGGCGGCGGGCCTGCGCTACCTCGACCTTCCGGTGACCGGCCCCACCCTCACCCGCGAGGCCGTGGAGCGCTTCCACGCCGCGGTCTCGGCGGCGCCGGGTCCGGTCGTCGCCCATTGCCGCAGCGGCACGCGCTCGCTGACGCTCTGGGTGATCGGCGAGGTGCTGGCCGGACACCTCCGGCGCGACGAGGTGGCGGCCTACGGCGCGCGCCACGGCTACGACCTCTCGGGCGCCGAGCGCTGGCTCGACGCGAATCCGGTCTGACAACGCCGGCTGACACGGTCTCCGCTCGAGCGGGCCGTAGATCCGGCAGTCCGACGGCATCGACCGGGTCCGCGAAGATGCCGCCGGGACCCGCGTCACGGTCCCGGCATGGTGAGGATCAGCGGCCCGTTGCGCGTGGCGATGACGGTGTGCTCGTACTGCACCGTCAGGGCGCTGGGCCGGCTGTAGAGCGTCCAGGGATCGTCGCCGTCCTCGGCGAAGTCGGCGCCCAACGACAGGAACGGCTCGACCGTCAGCACCATGCCTTCGCGCATGATCCGCCGCTCGGACGGATCGGGCCAGGTCGCGATCTCGGTCGGCTCCTCGTGCAGCGACAGGCCGATCCCGTGGCTCGCGAGGTTGCGCACCAGCGTGTAGCCGTTCTTGTGGGCGAAGCTGCCCACCGCTCGGCCGATGCCCGCGAGCGGCTTGCCGGCGCCGACCTGCCGCAGGCCCGTCCACATCGCCCGGCGCCCGTCCTTGCACAGCCGCTCGACCGCGCGCGTTGCTGGCGGCACGGCGAAGGAGGCGCCCGTATCGGAGAAGTAGCCGTCCTTCTCGGCCGAGACGTCGATATTGACGAGATCACCCGGCGCGATCCGGCGCTCGCTCGGGATGCCGTGGGCGATCTCCTCGTTGACGCTGATGCAGGTCGCCCCCGGAAAGGCGTAGACCGTCTCCGGTGCCGAGCGCGCTCCGGCCGCCTCCAGGAAGGTTCGCCCGACGGCATCGAGTTCGCGCGTGGTCATTCCGGGCTCGATCGCCCGGCCCATCACCGCCAGCGTATCGGCCACGATGCGCCCGATCCGCCGCAGCCCGGCCAGATCGTCGTCGTTCGACACCGTCATGTCGTGTTCCCCCGGACGGCCGGAGCGGCTCCGGCCCTGCGCTTGTGCCATCTTTGCCGAGCTTGGCGAAACCTTGATGCGGCGCGGTCGCCCGGTCCCGCTCAATGCGCCGCCGTGGCGCTGCCGCCGAGCTTCACCGTCTTCAGGACGAGCGCCAGCGGCACGAGGCAGGCGGTGAGCGCCGCGAGCACCCAGAACACGTCGATATAGGCCCAGTAGGCGACCTGCGTCGCGAGCTGCTGGCCGATCCAGGCGACGGCCTGGTTCTGCGCGTCGGGGCCGGCGAAGCCGTGCTGCTGGAAGTAGCGCGTCGCTTCGGCCAGGGTCTGCTGGTAGGCCGGGCTCGACGGATCGAGCGTATCGACGAGGCGGCTCTGGTGGAACTGGCTGCGGTCGGCCAGCACATTCTGGGCGAGCGAGACGCCCATCGAGCCGCCGACATTGCGCGCCACGTTGATCAGCGCCGAGGCCTGATCGGTCTCGTCCTTCGGCAGTCCCTCGTAGGAGGCGGAGGTCACCGAGAGGAAGATCATCGGCAGGCCGATACCGATATAGATCCGCGACCACGCGAAGAAGCCGAACGTGGTGTCGCCGTAGAGCCGGGTGAGGTCGTAGAGGCCCAAAGCCACGATGAGGCCGCCCGTGGCGATCAGCCATTTCGGCTGGATGAAGGACGAGACGCGGCCGATCACGAGCATCGACACCACGGTCATGATGCCGCCGGGCCCGAGCACCAGCCCCGACAGGGTGGCGGTATAGCCGTAATATTCCTGCGTGATCTGCGGGATGAACTGCGTGGTGGAGATCAGTACCGCGCCGGTGAACAGCATCACCACGAAGCAGGCGCTGAACTGCCGCCGCGCGAGAAGCCTGAGGTCGATGACCGGGTTCTTCGCCTTCAAAAGCCACGGGATCATCGCGAGGAACGCGACGAGGGTGAGCAGGCCGAACACGTTCATCAGGGTTGAGGTGCCGAACCAGTCCTTGCGCTGGCCCTCGTCGAGGATGACCTCGAGCGAGCCGAGGAAGGTCGCCACCAGCAGGAAGCCGACGAGATCGAAGCGCACGCCCTTCTTGCGCAGGGCGCGCCGCTCGCGCTTGGCCGCCTCGCTGTCCTCGATCAGGAGGTACATCAGCACGAGGGAGATCACGCCCACCGGGCCGTTGATCAGGAAGCACCAGTGCCAGGAGGCGTTGTCGGAGAGCCAGCCGCCGAGCGTCGGGCCGATCACCGGGGCGACGACGATGGCGACCCCGTAGAGCGCGAAGGCCTGCCCCCGCTTCTCGGGCGGGAAGGAATCGGCCAGGATCGACTGCGCCAGCGGCGCCATGCCGCCGCCGCCGAGCCCCTGAAGTACGCGGAAGAACAGCAGCGATTCGAGGCTCCAGGCGAAGCCGCACAGGACCGACGAGAGCGTGAACAGCGCCACCGACCACATGAAGAAGGCCTTGCGGCCGAAGCGCTTGGCGAGAAAGCTCGACGCGATCAGCGTGATGGCATTGGCGACCAGATAGCTCGTCACCACCCAGGCCGACTCGTCCGGCCCCACCGCGAGCGCCCCCGAGATGTAGCGCAGGGCGACGTTGGCGATCGTGGTGTCGAGCACCTCCATGAAGGTCGCGAGCGCCACGACGAGCGCGACGATCCAGGGATTGTGCCCGCCCGGGGCCTTCGCCTGACCGCCCGCGGCTCGGGCTGCCGGGGCGCTCACCGGACGTGGGCCCTCGGCACGACCGACATGCCGGGGCCGATCGAGACGTCGCTCGGCCAGTTCTCGACCACGATCTTCACGGGGATGCGCTGCGTCACCTTCACGTAGTTGCCGGTGGCGTTCTGCGCCGGCAGCAGGCTGAAGGCCGTGCCCGAGCCCGGCTGCACGGACGCGATCCGGCCGGTGATCCTGCGGTTCGGATAGGCGTCGATCGCGAGATCGACGACTTGGTCGGGCCGCATGTCGGTGATCTGCGTCTCCTTGTAGTTGGCCGTGACCCACATCGCGTCGGGCACGAACATCGACAGGCTCTGCCCCGCCTGAGCGTACGCGCCGACGCCGCCGGTGAGCCGCACCACGCGACCCGCCTGGGCGGCCCGCACCGTCGTGTAGTCGAGGTTGAGCCGGGCCTGGTCGCGCTGGGCCTCGGCCTGGGCGCGCTGCGCCTCGGCGCTGGCGCGTTGGGCCTGGAGCGAGCCGATCTGCCTCTGGGCGGCGACCACGTTCGCCTGGGCGCTCGCCAGCGAGGCCCGGCGCTGGTCCAAGGTCGAGGTCGAGGATTGCGACTGCTGGATCGTGCCGGCGCCGCGCTCGGCGAGCTTCCTGTAACGGTCGGCATCCTCCTCGGCGAAGGTCAGCGCCGCCTGCGCGGTCTCGGCCTGGGCCTTCGCCACCTCGACCTGCGCCTTCTGCGCCCCGATCTGCGCATCGACGTTCTGGATCGAGGCCTGCGCCGCCTGAACCTGAGCCTCGGCCTGTTCCAGCGCGACGCGGTAGTCGCGCGGCTCGATCTGGAACAGCGTATCGCCCGCCTGGACATGCTGGTTGTCGGTCACCGGCACGGCGACGACGTAGCCGCCGACCTTGGGCGCGATGGTGAAGCTGCGGGCATCGACGAAGGCGTCGTCGGTGGTCTCGTACGGGTGCAGCTCGATCAGCCAATAGATGTAGGCGGCCGCCCCCAGAGCCAGCACGGCCAGACCGCCGAGGAGGATCCACCAGGGGTGACGCCGCAGGAGGCCCGGCCGCTGCGCCTCGTCGTCCCGCTCGTCCTCCCCCTCCTCATCCGACGCATCGGAGGCCTGGACCGCATCGTCGGCCCGTCTCCGGTCGGAGCCGTCCTTGCGAGCCTGAGCCGGAAGATCCAAGCCGTCGCTGGGCCCGGTGCCGTGCGCAGGTGTCTCTCCTGACCGGCGCGCGGGCGCAACGCCCGGCTCGGCCTGCCGCTGATCGTCAAGCATCGGGGGAAAGTGTGCCGAAAGAGGATCGGCTCAACGGAGCCGAGCCTCGGGTGAACCCGCCTCGGTTGCAGAAGACACGAGCGAGACCGAAGTTCCATCCCACGCGCAGCCTGTGTTCTGGGCAATAGCCACCTGAAGGGGATACTTCACGACATTCGGCACAACTTCTGGAACGTGAGGTTCTGGAACGGGTGGCAGGACGCTGCGTTGCGGCAGAGATGGAGTGTTCGCTCGCGGGCGAGCCGGACCGGCTGCTCCGCCGGCCCGTCCGCGTTTGGTGCAGGAGTGTGGTCGATGGCTGGATCATCCGACGTATCCGGGGTGGCAAATCCGTCCGGTGTGCCGCCGACCGGACCGGCCCGCCTCGATGCGATGAGCGCCATGCTGGCCCGCAACTGGTGGCTCGTGGCCCTGCGGGGCCTCCTCGCCATCCTGTTCGGCGTCATCGCCTTCGTGGCGCCGGGCGCCTTCGTGCTGTCGCTGGTGCTGTTCTTCTCGGCCTATATGCTGGTCGACGGCGTCTTCGGCATCATCGCCGCGGTGCGGGCGGCGCAGCGCCACGAGCGCTGGGGCTTCCTGCTGCTCGAGGGCCTGCTCGACCTCGTGGTCGGCGTCGCGGCCTTCCTCGTGCCGGCCGCCGCGGTCTGGGCCTTCGTGCTCCTCGTCGCGGCCTGGGCCATTCTCTCCGGCGGGCTGATGATCGCGGCGGCCTTCCGTCTCCACGCGCATTACGGGCGCTGGTGGCTCGGCCTTGGCGGCGTCGTCTCGGTGCTGTTCGGGATCGTGCTCCTGATCAATCCCGGCATGTCGGCGCTCGTCCTGACGTGTTGGCTCGGCGCCTACGCCGTGGCCTTCGGCGTGATGCTGCTGATCCTCGGCTTCCGCCTGCGCTCCCGCCACACCGCGGCCGGCCAATCGTCGACGCCGGCGGCGCGGGTTTGAGGGACAGCCCCCTCCCAGGCACGGACGGCGATGACGCGCATCATCGCCGCCAATCGGCCGCCACTCGCCGGATCAGTCGGCGGCCCCGCTGCGCCGGACGGTGACGCGGTTCGGGACCTGATCCGGCTCCGGCCGCCAGAGCGGCACGAGGAAGCGCATCCAGGCTCGGGTTTCCTCGCCGCCGAGATTGCGCTGGGCGATGTCGCGGGTGACGAAGGTCTGGACCGTGAACTTGTCGAACGCGTAGCCGACGAGACCGCCCGCCGCGAACTGCCCGACGGGACGGTAGCCCGGCCGTCCGGTCGGCAGGTCGGTCGAGCCGAAGGCGACGGCACCGAGCTGCCACTTGCCGAACCGCTTCGTCGCCGTCAGGTCGAGGTTCATGTAGTCGGAATAGAACACCCCGGTCGGCGAGGTGTTCTCCAGCATCGTTCCGTAATGAAGGTTGGCCGTCAGGTTCCAGCCGTCGCCGACGTAGCTGATCGCGAAACGCTGGGCGATCGAGGCGGAGCGCAAGGCGAACAGCGTGTCGCTCGGCCAGTAGCCGCCGAGGAAGTAGCTGACGCCGAGGTTGTCGCCGAGCTTCCAGGCGATCTGGGCCGCCGTCAGCGGCTGAGCGATCCCCGCCTGCCACGGGCCCTCCTGCGGGCTGACCGCGTTGAACGGAACCGTTTGCAGGAACCGCAACTGTCCACCCAGGACCTTCCAGGGAGTCGCCCACAGGAACACGAGGAGGTTGTTGTTGCCCTGATTGTCCTGCGGCAGCGTTCCGCGCTCGGCGAAACTCGTCGTGAGGTTTATCTGGATGCCCTCCGGGACCTGCCAGCCGGTCGGAAGACCGACGGTGATGCCCGGCAACGCGGCGGAACGGGCCAGGGCAACGGACGGCACCCCGGCCAGAAGCGCGCACAACGCGCATGTCACGACCCGCGCGTGGCGGCGCGCTTTCCGTCCAAACTGCACCACGTTTCCCCATTGCTGACCCGCGCGAGCCGCCCGTCCGCGCCTGCGAGGCTGTTTCGATCCGTGCGCCTCCATGGCGGGAAGAAAAAAAGGAGAATAGTCGGGCAGAGGCCGATCGATTGATAGAAATGATCGCCTGTTACAAGTTTATCCCAGAAGATACAGGACAGGAAAATTCGATATTTGCCCTATATTTTGGGATTAAAATTCACTCCCGGATCGTATCAAGACGAGAACTGAGGCATGGCCGCAGGGCGAAGCCTCGCGGCTCGGTCTGCACTCAGGCAGCCGCGCGGGCAGACCGATGCGACATCCGCCGCGATCGAGCGGACGCCGTGTCAGGCCATCATCGCCCGCGCCGTGTCGGCGTCGGCGAGCGGGCGCCCAAACCCGCGCGCACCCTCGGCGGCGCGGCGGATCTGGGCGGCGTTGCTCTCGGCCGGACGGCCGTCGGGGGCGAGCAGGCTGTTCTCGAAGCCGACGCGCACATGGCCGCCCAGCCCTGCCGCGACGAGGGCGCAGGCCTGTTCGCGGGGGCCGAAGGCGCAGATCGCCCAGAGCGGCAGCCCCTCCCCTGCCGCGGCCAGGAAGGGCAGCAGGTCGGCGGGCCGCGAGACCTGGCCGGGGGTGTAGCGGCCGAGAACGAAGAGCGGGAAATCCCCGCCCTCCCCGAGCACGCCGCGGCGTTTGAGTTCGGCGTAGCGGGTCACTTCGGCGGCCTCGTAGAGGATGACCTGAAGCAGGATGCGCTCGCGCCGGGCGAAGGCGAAGAACGCCGCCGCCGCGGTCTCGGAGGCGGCGTCCGGCACGATCTCGCGCAGCGCCAGCGACACCGCCTCGGGGCGCGCCGCGCGCACCACCGCCATCTGCTCCGGGGCTTCGTAGCGCCCGGCGGCCTCCGAGGTGATCTGCACCACGAGGCGCTCCCCCACCTCCGCGCGGATCGCGGCGGTGAGCGCGCGATAGGCTTCCGCATCAAGGAGATGGCGCCCCTGCGCGTCGCGGACATGGACGTGGATCATGGCCGCCCCCGCCTCGGCGATCTCGGCGGCGGTGCGGGCGATCTCCGCTTGGGTGATCGGCAGGGCCGGATGGTCGGCCTTGGTGCGGGTGGCGCCGTTGGGGGCGTTGGCGAGGATGAGCGGCGGCCAGCCGGCGTCGTGCGTCACAGGTTCGGTCTCGCGTTGGATAAGGAGGTCAGTCGCCCGCATTCAGGCCCAGTCGCCGCATGCGGTCGGAGAGGGTCTTGCGCGGCAGGCCGAGCGCCCGGGCGGCCTCGGCGATGCGCTGGCCGGAGGCCTTGAGCGCGTCCTCGATGACGAGGCGCTCCACCCGGTCAAGCAGGGCGTCGAGCCCCGGCGCCGCGTCGGCGGCGCCGGCCAGATCCGGGCTGAGGAAACCGAGCACGGCCCGCTCGGCGGCGTTCTTCAACTCGCGCACGTTGCCCGGCCAGTCGGCGAGCATCAGCGAGCGGCGCAGCGAAGGCGGAACCTCGATCACCGGGCGCTGGTACTTCACCGCCGCCTGGACGACGAACTGCTCGAACAGCAGCGGGATGTCCTCGCGGCGCTCGCGCAACGGGGGCAGGGTCAGCGTCACGACGTTGAGGCGAAAGAACAGGTCGCGGCGGAAGCGCCCGGACTCCGAGAGCGCGTCGAGATCCTCCTTGGTGGCGGCGACCACCCGCAGGTCCACCGGCACGCCGGTATTGGAGCCGAGCCGCTCGATGCGCCGCTCCTGCAGCACCCGCAGCAGCTTCACCTGCAGCGCCAGCGGCATGCTCTCGACCTCGTCGAGGAACAGGGTGCCGCCGCCGGCATGCTCGACCTTGCCGATGCGGCGCTTGCCCGCCCCCGTGAAGGCGCCGGCCTCGTGGCCGAACATCTCGCTCTCGAACATGCTCTCGGGGATGGCGCCGCAATTGATCGCCACGAAGGGCTTGGCCGCCCGCGCGCCGCCCTCGTGCAGGGCGCGGGCGACCTGCTCCTTGCCGGCCCCGGTCTCGCCGAGCACCAGCACGTCGGCGGCGGCCGAGGCGAGCGAGGCGACGTCGTCGCGCAGGCGCCGCATCGCCGGCGATTGTCCGACGAGGCAGCGCTCCACCGCGCTGCCCCGCGCCTCGCCCCGGTCGAGGGCGCTGCGCAGGCGGCGGTTCTCGGTCACCAGTGCCCGCTTCTCCAGGGCACGCCGGACCACCTCGACGAAGGCGTCGTTGACGAAGGGCTTCTCGATGAAGTGGTAGGCCCCCTCGCGCATGGCGGCGACGGCCATGGCGATGTCGCCGTGGCCGGTGACGAGCACCACCGGCAGTTCGGGGTCGCGGCGGCGGATGTCGGCGAGGAGTTCGAGCCCGTCGCGCCCCGGCAGGCGCACGTCGCTGACGACGATGCCGGAGAAGTCGCGGGTGACGGCCGGAAGAGCCGCCTCGGCGCTGTCGTAAGCCTCGACCGCGATCCCGGCCAATTGGAGCGCCTGCTCCATGGACAGGCGGACCATCTCCTCGTCGTCGATGAGCACGACCCGCGCGGCGGAGGCCGGCTCCGTCTCAGGAAACATGGCTGATCCCCTGGCGCATCCTCACCGGCGAAACCGCCCCGCTCCTCTCCTTAGACGGCTCGCGCGCCACGTCCATCACGAGGTCGAAAGCGAGCCCCCCGCCGGGCATCGGTCGGGGCTGGAGCGTCGCGCCGAACTCGCGGGCGATGGCCAGCGAGATCGGCAGGCCGAGGCCGAGGCCCTCCCCCGCCGGCTTGGTGGTGAAGAACGGGTCGAAGATGCGGGTGAGCGCCGCCGCGTCGAGCCCCGGCCCGTTATCCTCGACGCTGAGCACGACCTGCCCCTCCCCGGCCCAGGCGCGCACCGCGACCTCCGCCCCCGGACGGCCCTTGACGGCATCAAGGGCGTTGCCGACGAGGTTGATCAGCACCTGCGACAGGCGGATCGGCTCGAACACCACCCACTGCGCAGCCGGATCGAGATCGGTCGTGATCCGCGCGCCCGCGTCGCGGATGCGGGCGGACAGGATCGCGAGACTCTCCGAGACCGCCGCACCGACATCGACCGCGACCCGCTCCGTGCCCGAGCGGCGGGAGAAGCTGCGCAACTGTCCCGTGATCTTGCCGAGCCGGTCGACCAGAGACACGATGCGGGTCAGGTTGGCGGCGGCCTCCGTCTCCCGGCCCTGACGCAGGAAGGCAGAGGCATTGTCGGCCAAGCCCCGCAGGGCGGCGAGCGGCTGGTTCAGCTCGTGGGTGATGCCGGCCGCCATCTGGCCCAGCGTCGCCATCTTGGCGGTCTGGACCAGTTCGCCCTGGGTCTCCCTGAGATTGGCCTCGGCACGGGTCCGCTCCTCAATCTCGCCCGCGAGCCTGAGATTGGCCGCGCTCAGATCGGCGGTGCGGGCCGCGACCTTGGCTTCGAGCTCGCGCTGCGCCGCGCGGTTCTCGCGCACCCGCCGCAGGTGCTGACTCCCGTAGAGGCCGATCAGGCCGAGCACGACCAGCGCCAGGATCGCGCCGACCCGGGCGCTGCGCCCGGCAATGGCCACCGGCGCCGCGTCGGCGAAGAGCAGCAGCGTCCAGCCATAGGCCGGCAGGGCCTGCTGCTCGAACAGGGCCCGACCGTGCGGCGCCGCCTCGGACCGGCTGACCAGCGGCACGCCGCCCACTGTCTCCGTCAGGCCGAGATCGATCACGCGATAGTCGTCGCGCCCGTACTGGCGCGTCCGCTCCATGCGCGCGCGGGCGGCGGTGTCGAGCGGCCCCGTCGCGCGGAATTTGAGGGTGGGGTCGGAGGCGAGGAAGACGATGCCGTTCTCGTCGGCCACGAGCACGCGGTCGGTGCCCTCGCGCCAGATCGTCTCCATGGAATCGAGGCTGACCTTGGTCGCCACCACGCCGCGCACGGCGCCGTCGATGACGACCGGGGCGCTGATGAAGTAGCCGGGCACACCGGTGAGGGTCCCGATGGCGTAGAACCGCCCGATCCGCCCGCCGCGCGCCTCCGTGAAGTAGGGCCGGTAGGAGAAGTCCTGGCCGACATAGGTCTGGGACGTGTCCCAGTTCGAGGCGGCGATGGTCAGGCCGGAGGGGACCAGCAGGTAGACGACGCCTGCCCCGGCGTCGCGGCTCAGCCGCTTGAGATAGGCGTTGACGGTGGCGACCTGCGCCGGATCCTCGGGCGCGGCCAGCAATTGCCGGACCCGGGGATCGAGGGCCGCCGCCGCCGGCAGGAAGCCGAAGCGCTCGATGGCGCCCTCCAGGCTCTGGGCGTAGATCTCCGCCCGCTGGCGGGCATCGCCAGCGAGGCTCGCGGCGACGCGGTCCTCGGTCACGTCGCCCGCCTTGATCACGACGAGGATCGCCGCGACCGCCAGCACGGCGAGGAGCAGGGCGCGCAAGGCCTTGGCGCGGGGAAAGGGCATGGCGATTCTGTGCGCCGGTGCGTGCCAGCATGCTCCCGATGGATCGACGGACCGATCCGTCGCTCCACCCCCATCCTGACGGTGCCGGAGCGGAGGCCTCGAAGGGGGCTCCAGCCAGCCGCACGCGATCTGGAAGATCCTTCGAGGCCCGCTCGCGCGGGCACCTCAGAATGAGGATTGAATAGGATTACGGCCGCAAGCGGGAGCCGCCAACCTCGTCGGCGGCTCCATCCGGAAGCGGACTCAATCCGTCGTCAGCCCCTTCATCTCGACCTCCTCGAAGCGGTGCTGCTCGGCGGTGACGAGGGCGGAGAGGTCACGCTTCATGGCGTTGAAGGCGGCCGAGGCGCTGTCGCGCGGTCGGGGCAGATCGACCCGGATGTCGCGCTTGATCGTGCCGGGACGGTAGGTCAGCACCACGATGCGGTCCGCGAGGTAGATCGATTCCTCGATCGAGTGCGTGACGAACACGATGGTCTTGCCGGTGGCCGCCCAGATCCGCAGCAGTTCGTCCTGAAGCGAGCGGCGGGTCAGGGCATCGAGCGCGCCGAACGGCTCGTCCATCAGCATCACCGGGCTGTCCAGCGCCAGCACGCGGGCGATCGCCACGCGCTGACGCATGCCGCCGGACAGATCCTTGGGGAAGCGGTCGCGGAACTCGGTGAGCTTGAGCATCTCGAGGAGCTCGGCCACCCGCGCCTCGATCGCGGCGCGGCCCATCCCCTTGATCTCGAGGCCGAAGGCGATGTTCTGCGCCACGCTCATCCAGGGGAACAGCGCGTATTCCTGAAACACCATGCCCCGGTCGGGACCGGGCTCGGCGACCTTGGTGCCGTCGACGGTGATGCCGCCGCGGGTCGGGTGCGAGAAGCCGGCGATGGCGTTGAGGAGCGTCGACTTCCCGCAGCCGGACGGGCCCAGCAGGCAGACGAACTCACCGCGGTTGATGGTGAGGTCGATGTCCTTGAGGGCGACGACCTCGCCGCCGGGGACGGGGAAGACCTTGTCGACGCCGGTCACCACGATGTGCGGGGCGGCGTGCGAGGGGGCGGCGCCCAGGGGCGGGGCGACCGGCGGGGCGACCGGCACGGCGCGCTGCGTGACGGCGTCGATGGGATGCGGTTGCACGGACATGGTCTCCCTCACGATTCCAGGCCGCGGTGCCAGCGGAGCAGGTGGTTGTTCAGGCGGCTGACGCCCATGTCGATGAGGAGGCCCAGCGCCCCGATGGTCAGCATCCCGGCGATGATCTTGTCGGACCAGAAGTACTCGCGCGCCTCGAGGATGCGGAAGCCCAGCCCATTGTTGACCGCGATCATCTCGGCCACGATCACCACGATGAAGGCGGTGCCGATACCGATCCGCGCCCCCGACAGGATGTAGGGGGTGGCTGCCGGCAGGATGACCCGGCGGAAGATCGTCATCCGGCTCGCGCCCAGGCTGCGGGCGGCGCGGATGTAGATCCCGTCCACGTGCCGCACGCCGGCGATGGTGTTCATCAGCACCGGGAAGAAGGCGCCGATGGCGATGAGGAACACGGCGGGCGCGTTGCCGAGGCCGAACCACAGGATCGAGAGCGGGATGTAGGCGATCGGCGGGATCGGCCGCAGCACCTGCATCAAGGGGTTGATGTGGCGGTAGATCACGTCGCTCGTGCCCATGAACAGGCCGAGCGGCAGGGCGAGCCCGGCGCCGACGAGGAAGCCGACGACGACGCGATAGAGCGAGGCCATCGCGTCGTGCAGCATCTCGCCGGAGAACAGCCAGAGGAACCACGAGCCGTGGGCCGGATCGTAGGCTTCGAGCGGCGCGAGATAGGCCCACCAGCGCGCCGCGACCGCGGCGGGCGAGGGCAGGACCATCGGGTTGACGAGCCCGGCGGTGCAGGCGAGCTGCCAGATCAGGAGGACGGCGATCGGAACCGCGAAGCCCTCGGCCAGGGGTTTGAGGCGGGCGGCGTTCATCGGGAAGGCCTCCTCAGTTCGTGCCGACGGAAGCCTTGGCGGCCTCCAGCAGATCGAGTTTTACCCAATCGACGGCCTTGGCGGGCTTCGACATCTTGCCGATGCCGTGCTCGGCCATGACGTCGGTGGTCTTCTGGATGTGGTCGGCGCTCATATCGAGGGTGTAGGGCGAGTTGGCGAGCGCCTCCTGGAACTCGGGGCCGGTGAGCTGGCCCTTGAACACGTCCTGCGTGACGAAGGTCTCGGCTGCCTTCGGATCGTCCATGAAGGTCTTCTGCGCCTTCACGAAGCACTCCATGAACTTGGCCGCGACGGGCTTCTTCTCGCCGTAGAACTTCTCCGTCATCACCAGCGTGCGGATCGGCGAGCCGACCGGGGTGTCGTAGGGCTTGATCACCTCGACGCCGAAGCCGCGGGCGATGGCCTGGGCCGATTGCGGCTCGGTCTGCATAATCGCGTCGACCTGCTTCTGCAGCAGCGCTTGGTTCAGATCCGGATATCCGAGGAAGATCAGGTTGACGTCGCGGTTCTTCAGGCCGTGCTTGGCCATCTCGGCGCCGAGCAGCACCTCCTGGATCGAGCCGCGGGTGACGCCGACCTTCTTACCCTTGAGATCGGCCGCCGACTTGATGCCGGATTCCGGCGTCGCGAGCAGGCGGGCGCCGCCGCGGGCGAAGCCGCCGACGATGTAGACCGGCGCGCCGTTGCCGCGGGCCGAGATCGCGGCCTCCGAGGCGGTGGCACCGACATCGAGTTCGCCGGCGAGCATCGCCTGCATGATGTCCGGGCCCTTGGCGAAGATCTTGAGATCGATGGTGATGCCGCAGTTCTTGGCGATCTCCTTGACGTAGGAGACGCCGGCGAAGTGGGCGAGCTTCAGGTTGCCGACGCGGACCACTTCCTGCGCGGAGAGCGGGAGCGGCGCGAGCAGGGCGGAGGTCGCGACGGCGAGGGACGCGAGGCGGCGACGCGACAGGTGAAGACGGTCGAGCAAGGGGTTTCTCCCTGATGGCCCGGCTCTGCGGCCGGTGCGGTTGGCCCCGGCTCCATTGCAGAGCGCATGCCAGCCATGCAGGAAGCGCCAGTCGTCGTTTAAGGGATTGCAACCAATGAAATTTTTTCTTGAGACCGCCCGAAGCTCCGTGTCGAGTGCGGCGGTTTCCCGCCACCCGGCCCGGGAGGGCGGCGGAAATCCGCCGCCGGCGCATCGTCACGATGGATGAGAGATCCGGGATCGCCCGGACCGGGGCCGTAGCGTCAGTCGAGCGGCACGAGGACGATCGCATCCCCTTCGAGCCGCGCCTGGACGGCCTGGCCCCAGCGGGCGCCGCCGAGATCGTCGGCGGTCTTGTAAAGACCGTCGACGGCGATGAGTTCCGGCTCGAACTTGCGGGCGAGGATGCGCGCCCCCGGATCGCCCACGGCGCCGGCGATCGCCCGGCCGCGCAGGGCGCCGTAGACGTGAATCGAGCCGCCGGCGATCACCTCCGCCCCCGAGGCCACCGATCCGAGCACGGTGACGTCGCCGTCGAGATGCTGGATCACCTGCCCCGAGCGCACCGGCGCGTCGAGGACGAAGGAGCGTGGCCGGGGCGGCGCCGGCGGCGCCACCAGCGCCGGGGCGGATGCCTGAGCCGCGGCGGCGGGAGCCTCGGGCGTTGCGGCACCGGGCTCGGGCGGAGCGATGTCCTCGACCGGCTTGCCGCCCACCAGCGGCGGCGGGAAGCCCGGCCCGAGCGAGGTCGGGCCGATCCCCTCGATGCCGAGGATGGTGATCGAGCGCCGGTTCAGCTCCTCGCAGAGATGGGCGAGATCCGAGCGCTCGAAGCGCAGGCCGGTCACGTCGAGGATGATGGCCCGCACCGAGAAGAAGGCGGGCGCCCGCTGCTTGAGCGCGTCGAGTTCGGCGAGCCACTGGTCGATCGGCGGCACGGGCGCCAGCACCATCGCCAGGAAGGAGCGGCCGCGGAAGCGGATCGGGGGACGGTCGGTCACGGGCAGGTTCGCGGTGAGGGGATCATGCCGGTCAGCTTATGGCAGATCGCGGGCCGCGCCGCATGCGGGCGCGCCCTCCTCAACAACAAAGGCGTGCGGCCTCCCCGCCCCGCGTCCGCCGCGTCCGCACCGATGTCCTGCGGGATCGCGGCGTCAGCCATTCCCGACCCGGCCGACCCGGAGCGACAGCGGAAAGGACACCGGCCTGACCATACCCGGATCGCCCCAGGCCGCGGCCAACGCCGCATGGAAGCTCTCGATCGGGCCGCGGCCGACGGCCTTCTCCGCCGCCCGCACCGCCGACCACGTCTCGATGTATCCGGCCAGATCCGCCAGCCGCCACGCCACTGTGATGCTGAGCCTCGGCGCGTCCAGTTCCGGGAAGGGAAAGGGCAGCGAACGGTAGCCGTCCTCGACATGCCGGCGCTCCGGCGGCCAGAACGACCCGATCACGGCGTCGTAGAAGTGTCGGACGACGCGATCGGCGGCGTCGGACAGATGCAGCACGCCGTAGGTGATCAGGGCCAGCACCGCCCCGGGCCGGGCGACGCGGCGAACCTCGTCGTAGAACGGATCGAGGTCGAGCCAGTGCGCGGCCTGCGCGACGGTGACGAGGTCGGCGCTCGCATCCGGCAGGCCGGATCGCTCGGCCGGAGCCGCACGGTACCGCACCCGCTCATGCGGCGTCGCCGCCGCGATCTGCCCGGCGCTGGCATCGGTGGCGACCACCGCCGCGAATCGCTCGGCCAGACGCGTGGAGAGCTGGCCGGTGCCGCAGCCGACATCGAGGGCGAGATCCCGTCCGGGCGCCGCATCCGCGAGAAAATCCACCAGGGCCGCCGGGTAGGTCGGCCGGTGGGCGGCGTAGCCGGCGCTGTTGTCCGAGAAGTGATCCTTGAACGCGCTCATGCGGATGGTCCCTGCTCCCGCGCCCGAATCGGCAGACCGGAGGGCCAGACCGAATCGACAGACATGTTCCCCCGGCGGGTGTGTCCTCGCCGCAGGGCGGTCAACCCGCACTTGCCGGATCGGCCGCCAGCTTATATTGCGACGCGATACCGCCCGAATCCGTACACTGGCGTCACGACCGTCGAAGCACGGCCCGCGACACGCCGCTTTATGGCCGGGCTCCACGTTTCCGAACGTTTTCGAGACCCCGATGAAGCTGCGCAACATCGCCATCATCGCCCACGTCGACCATGGCAAGACGACGCTGGTCGACAAGCTGCTCCAGCAGTCCGGCACCTTCCGCGAAAACCAGCGGGTCGAGGAGCGGGCGATGGACTCGAACGACCTCGAGAAGGAGCGCGGCATCACGATTCTCGCCAAGGCGACCTCGGTCGTCTGGCAGGACACCCGCGTCAACATCGTCGACACTCCCGGCCACGCCGATTTCGGCGGCGAGGTGGAGCGCATCCTCTCGATGGTCGACGGCGTGATCGTGCTGGTCGACGCCGCCGAAGGCCCGATGCCGCAGACCAAGTTCGTGGTCGGCAAGGCGCTCAAGATCGGTCTTCGCCCGATCGTCGCGATCAACAAAGTCGATCGCCCGGACGCGCGCATCAACGAGGTCGTGAACGAGGTGTTCGACCTGTTCGCGGCGCTCGACGCCACCGACGAGCAGCTCGACTTCCCGATCCTCTACGGGTCGGGCCGCAACGGCTGGATGGCCGAATCGCCCGACGCCTCGCCGGATGTCGGCCTCGCGCCGCTGTTCGACCTCGTGCTCAAGCACGTGCCGCAGGCCCGCGTCGAGGAGGGGCCGTTCCGGATGCTCGGCACGCTGCTCGAAGCCAACCCGTTCCTCGGCCGCATCATCACCGGGCGCATCGCGTCGGGCACGGTCAAGCCGAACCAGTCGATCAAGGTGCTCTCGCGCGACGGCAAGGTCGTGGAGACCGGTCGCGTCTCGAAGATCCTCGCCTTCCGCGGCCTGGAGCGCGCTCCCATCGACGTGGGTGAGGCGGGCGACATCGTCTCCATCGCCGGTCTGCTCAAGGGCACCGTGGCGGACACCTTCTGCGATCCCGCCGTCAACGAGCCGATCCAGGCCCAGCCGATCGACCCGCCGACCGTCACCATGTCCTTCATCGTCAACGACTCGCCGCTGGCCGGCACCGAGGGCGACAAGGTCACGAGCCGCATGATCCGCGACCGCCTGTTCAAGGAGGCCGAGGGCAACGTCACGCTCAAGATCGAGGAAGCCGCCGACAAGGACTCGTTCTACGTCTCCGGCCGCGGCGAGCTGCAGCTCTCGATCCTGATCGAGACCATGCGCCGCGAGGGCTTCGAGATCGCGGTGTCGCGTCCCCGCGTCGTCCTGGAGAAGGACGAGGCCGGCGAGATCCTGGAGCCCGTCGAGGAGGTCGTGATCGACGTCGACGAGGAGTATTCGGGCGTCGTCGTGCAGAAGATGTCCGAGCGCAAGGCCGAGATGATCGAGATGCGGCCCTCGGGCGGCAACCGTCTCCGGCTCGTCTTCCACGCCCCGACCCGCGGCCTCATCGGCTACCAGGGCGAGCTGATGACCGACACCCGCGGCACCGCGATCATGAACCGCCTGTTCAAGGCCTACGAGCCTTACAAGGGCGAGATCGCCGGCCGCCGCAACGGCGTGCTGATCTCGAACGACAAGGGTGAGGCCGTGGCCTACGCCATGTGGAACCTCGAGGATCGCGGCCCGATGATGATCGAGCCCGGCGCCAAGGTCTATCAGGGCATGATCGTCGGCGAGCACAACCGCGAGAACGACCTCGAGGTGAACGTGCTCAAGGGCAAGAAGCTCACCAACATCCGCACCACCTCGAAGGACGAGGCGGTGCGCCTGACGCCGCCGATCCGGATGACGCTGGAAAAGGCGCTGGCCTGGATTCAGGACGACGAACTGATGGAAGTCACGCCGAAGTCGATCCGGCTGCGCAAGATTCATCTCGACCCGAACGAGCGCAAGCGCTTCGAGCGCTCGAAGGAAGCGCTGTCGGCCTAAGCGCCGCGTCCGGTTCGACGACAACGAGAAGGCTCCGGTGCGGCGAACGCACCGGGGCCTTTTTTCTTGGGCGTCCGTTGCCCGCAGGAACGCGTGCGGGCGGCGCCGGCTTCCCCCTCCCCGCCAGCGGGGCGAGGGGGGAATCGGTCCGGGCGGTGATCGCCCTAGCGCATCGTGCTGGATATCGGATCCAGCACGATGCGCTAGGGATCTGTTTTTGCATCATCTTTTTCCGAAAGCCGCACACCACCTTTCGGGATGATGCTCTAAGCGGCGCGAACCGTGTGGAGGAAGTGGCGGACCTGGCCGTCGAGATGTTCGGACTGGCGCGACAGTTCGGAGGCCGAGACCAGCACCTGGCTCGCCGCCGCCCCGGTCTCCTCGGCCGCCGCCGCGACGCGCGCGACGTTGCCCGTCACCGCGCCGGTGCCGGCGGACGCCTCGGAGACGTTGCGCACGATCTCCTGGGTCGCCGCCCCCTGCTCCTCGACCGCCGCGGCGATGGAGCCGGCGAGCCCATCGATCTCGCGGATGCGGGCCGCGATGTCGCCGATGGCCGCGACCGCCTGTCCGGTGATGGCCTGCACCTGCCCGATCTGGCCGGAGATCTCGTCCGTCGCCCGCGCGGTCTGGTTGGCCAGCTCCTTGACCTCCGAGGCGACGACGGCGAAGCCCCGGCCCGCCTCGCCGGCGCGAGCGGCCTCGATCGTGGCGTTCAGCGCCAGAAGGTTGGTCTGGCCGGCGATGGTGGAGATCAGCCCCACCACGTCGCCGATCTTGGCCGCGGCGACGCTCAGGTCCTGCACCAGTTGCGCGGTGCCCTCGGCCTCGACCACGGCGTTGCGCGCGAGCGTGGTCGAGCCGGTGACCTGCCGGGCGATTTCCTGCACCGAGGCGCCGAGCTCCTCGGCCGCCGCGGCGACCGTGCCGACATTCGTCGCCGCCTCTTCCGCCGCGGCGGCGGCGGCGTTCGACTGCGAGGCCGTCTGCGAGGCGGTGCCCTCCATGCTCTGGGCGGTCGCCTGCAGCTCGGTGGCGGCGGCGGAGACGGTGCCGACGATGCTGCTCACCGCCAGCTCGAAGCTGTCGGCCATCTCGCGCATCGCCGCCTTGCGCTGCGCCTCGGCGCCGGCCCGCGCCAGAGCGGTCTCCTCCTCCAGGGCCCGGGTACGGATCAGGTTGTCCTTGAACACCTGAACCGCCTTCGCCATCGCGCCGATTTCCTCCCGGCGCTCACGGAACGGGATCTCGACGCTCGCATCGCCTTCCGCGAGGCGGCTCATCAGCCCGGTCATCCGGCGAACCGGGCGCACGACGAAGCCGTGCAGCAGCAGAATGCCGAGGCCGGCAACGACCAGCAGCGCCGCGAGGCCGGCGGCGACGGCGAAGCGGGAGGCGGTCGCGGCCTCTTCGGCGATCCGCGCGCGCGTCTCCAGAAGGCCCGCCTCGGCGCCGGCCATCGCGGCGGCGATCCGGCGCACCGTGTCCATGGCGGTCTTGCCGGCACCGGAAGCCTCGATCCGGCGCGCCTGCTCCCGGGTCCCCTCGTCGCGCATCAGCGCGATCTCGCGCTCGGCGACGTCGCGGGTCCACTGGCCGGCGGCGGTGTCGAGCGCGTCGAGGCGGCGCAGCTGCTCGGCATTGTCGGCCACGAGGGTGCGCAACCGCCCCATCGTCTCACCGTAGGCGTTGGCTCCGGCATGATACGGCTCGAGAAAGGCGGAGTCGGCCGAGACGAGGTAGCCGCGCAGGCCCGTCTCGCGATCCACCATGCTGGCCGTCAAGCGGTCGAGTTCCAGCAGGACTTGGTAGGTATGGTCGCGCCAGCGGTTGGTTTCCTCGATCGTGCCGAGGCTACGCCAACTGATGATTGTGGAGCCGCAAACGGCGAGGATGACCAGTGCGAAGACGACGACGAGCTTTGCGATGATGGAGAGGTTGGCGATGGCACGCATGACGCTGATCCGAGAAGCGAATGCGCTGCCCTGCGGCGGCGCTTGATCAATTGATAAGTTTCGGCGCCTAAGGCCCCGTTAATCCGGTCTCGCGCGAGCAAATTGTGCGCTCGTGCCGCGTCGCGGCGGGGCCGAATTGCCTGATTCGCGCCGGTCACAGGATCACGCGATCCGACAGGCACAGGCCGGCTTAATGATTGTTTCCGCCGGCACAGTCCGGTCAAGCGACTGTCCGAACAGGGCTTTCAAGAACGGAAGAGGCGTGGCGGGAATATCTTGCCCGGCAATTCTTGCCCGGTGAGCGTAAAAATTAACCCCCCGGTAACCATCCCGGCGGTCAATGGGTGCGTCGGTAAGGAAACGTCAACGCCCGTGACCAGCCCCGCTCCCACCCGCCCCTCACTGCCCCTGCGAGGCCGCGTGTTCCGCGCCGTCTCGCTGGCGCCGGAAGCCCCCCTCGCCGATTGGCTCGCCCTTCTGGACGCAGCCCTGAAGCGGTCGGCCACGCTGTTCGACGACCGGGCCGTGATCCTCGACGTCGCCGGCCTCGACGCCGCGCCGTCCGAGTTGGAGAGCCTGATCGCCGAGCTGTCGGCCCGTAAGCTCCGCATCCTCGGGATCGAGGGTGCGACGGCCCCGCTGCCCTCGCTCCTGCCGCCGCGGCTCGTCGGCGGTCGCCCCGCCGGCGATGCCTTCGAGGCACCCGCCTTCGAGGAAGAGAAGCCGGGCGTGTCGTCCCTCACCATCGAGGGCTCGGTGCGCTCGGGACAGAGCATCGTCCACCGGGAAGGGGACGTGACCGTGATGGGCTCGGTGTCCTCGGGCGCCGAGATCCTCGCGGGCGGCTCCATCCACGTCTACGGCGCCCTGCGCGGGCGGGCCATCGCGGGCGCCGCCCGCAACCCCCGCGCACGCATCTACTGCCGCAAGTTCGAGCCCGAGCTTCTCGGCATCGACCGCCTCGTCCGCACGGCCGAGGACATGGGCACTCACCTGCGCGGCCAAGCGGTCCAGATCTGGTCCGACGGCGGCGCGATCAAAATTGCAGCCTTGGGTTAAGGGGAAACGAGAATGGCCAAGGTTCTTTGTGTCACGTCCGGCAAGGGCGGCGTCGGCAAGACCACCACGACGGCAGCGCTCGGTGCGGCGCTGGCGCAGGCCGGCGAGAAGGTCTGCGTGGTCGATTTCGACGTCGGCCTGCGCAACCTCGACCTGATCATGGGCGCCGAGCGCCGCGTGGTCTACGACCTGATCAACGTCACCAACGGCGACGCCAAGCTGCCGCAGGCGCTGATCCGCGACAAGCGCCTCGAGAACCTCTCGCTGCTGCCCGCCTCCCAGACCCGCGACAAGGACGCGCTCACCGACGAGGGCGTCGAGCGGGTGATGGGCGAGCTGCGTGAGAAGTTCGACTGGATCGTCTGCGACAGCCCCGCCGGCATCGAGCGCGGCGCCCAGCTCGCCATGCGCCACGCCGACGTCGCCGTCGTCGTCACCAACCCCGAAGTCTCCTCGGTGCGCGACTCGGACCGGATCATCGGCCTGCTCGATTCCAAGACCGTCCGCGCCGAGCGCGGCGACTCGATCGAGAAGCACCTGATCCTGACCCGCTTCGACCCGGCCCGCGCCGACCGCGGCGACATGCTCAAGGTCGACGACGTGCTCGAGATCCTCTCGATCCCGCTGCTCGCCATCATCCCGGAGAGCCTCGAAGTCCTGCGCGCCTCGAACGTCGGCTGCCCGGTGACGCTCAACAACCCGCTCTGCGCGCCCTCGCGCGCCTACATCGACGCCGTGCGCCGCCTCAAGGGCGAGACCGTGCCGATGGCGATCCCCTCCGACCGCAAATCCCTGATCAACAAGCTGTTCACACGGAGGGCCGCATGAGTGTTCTGACCTTCCTCAAACCCCGTGGCTCGGGCTCGGTCGCCCGCGAGCGCCTGCAACTGATCCTCGCGCACGAGCGCGCGGAAAACGGACGGCCCGACCTGATCATCACCCTGCGCGAAGAGATCCTGAACGTGATCGCCAAGCACGTCACGGTCGAGCGCGACAAGGTGCAGATCAAGCTGGATCGCGGCGAGGGCGTCTCGACGCTCGGCGTCGACATCGAATTCCCGGTCGATGCGGTCCTCAACCAGAAGCCGAAGGCCAAGCGCGCCAGCGCCTGAATTGGGATCTCGAAACCTCGCGGCCCGCGGCATCGGATCGATGCCGCGGGTTTTTTCTCGCCCGGGAGCGATCCAGGGCCGGATCGGGAAGGAGATCCGATCGCGCAACCGTTGCGCAGCGGCAACACAAATCGGCAGAGCGGACCGGCACAGGATAAGGACAATAGAGCCGCAGGCTGTTCGGCGCGCGATTCCGGAAGGACCCTCAACGACTTGTTTTGATCAAAAGCAATACTCTGGAATTCTTAAAAACTGATCCCTCAGACTTGCTCCACGCGACTTTTGCGCCTCCGATAGCAGCCACGAACGATGCGGTCGCGCGCGTTCACGAGGCTCGGGGCTGGTGGGGATGTCGGCGGGGTTGATCGAGGCTCTGCATCGGTGTGAGGGCGCGCGGCTGCAGCGCTTCCTGATGCGCCTGCTGGGCAATCCGGCCGACGCGGCCGAGGCCGCGCAGGAGACTTATCTGCGCCTCGTGAAGGCACTCGGCCGAACGGAGATCGAGCAGCCCCGCATCTTCCTGTTCTTCGTGGCACGCAATGTCGCGCTCAACCTCGGGGCGCGGCGCCGTCTCGAAAAGAGGCTGTTCTCCTCCCTGACGGATCTCGACCCGGCGCAGGTGGCGGACGAACAGGCACGGCCCGAGCAGCAGGTCATCGCGCGCCAGCAGCTGCGCCTCGTCGCGGACGCCATCGACCGGCTGCCGCCGCGCTGCCGCGAGGTGTTCCTGCTCAGCACCCTCGACGGCCTGCCCAACGGCGTCATCGCGGCCCGGCTGGGGATCAGCCGCAACATGGTCGAGAAGCACCTGATGAAGGCGTTCCTCCACACCCGCCGCACCTGCCGCGATTTTTTCTGAAGGCGGAGTGTCAGGGTTTGCCGGCCTCACCGGTCTTTATGAGAGGGACGGCGCTCGCGCCGGCCCGGCCGGGCATGCGAGACGAGAGCCGGCACGACCAACGTCAAGATCTACGGGATGAGCCAGCGCACGCCCCCGGACGCGTCGGAGGAGGCCGACGATCCGGTCCACGAGGAGGCCGCCCTCTGGGTCGCGCGCCTCTCCTCCGCGGATGCGACGGAGGCCGACCGCAGCGCCTTCGAGGCGTGGCGTGCGGCCGATCCCGCCCGCGCCGAGGCCTTCGCCGAGATGGAGGCGTGGCGCCGCACGATGCAGCGGGCGCCCGATCCGCGGCGGCGCGGGCCGCCGAAGGGCCTCGCGGCGCTCGCCGCCATCCTCGGCCTGGGCGCCCTGCTGGGTGATCCCCTGGGCTGGATCGACCGGATGCGGGCGGATGCCTGGACCGGGCGGGGCGGAATCGAGACGACCGTTCTCCCGGACGGAAGCCGGGTCGATCTCAACACCGATACGGCCCTGGCGCTGCGATTCACGGAGGCCGAGCGCGGCGTCGCCCTGCTGCGCGGCGAGGCGGTGTTCGATGTCGTGCCCGATCCCGGACGCCCCTTCGTCGTGCGCGGGAACGGGGTGCGGGCCCGCGCGGTCGGGACGCGCTTCTTCGTCCGGATCGATGCGGCGGCTCCGGTCGGCGTGGCCGAGGGCCGCGTCGATGTCGCGATCGGAGCCGGCGAGACGCGGCTGCGAGCCGGCGAGATCGCGGTTCGAGGCGACGACAGCCGGCCCGTCGCTCGGGCGGGCGACGTCGCGCGGGCGATCGCGTGGCGCGAGGGAAAGTTCACCGTCTCCGGTCAGCCGCTCTCCCAGGTTCTGAGCGAACTGGAACGCTACCGGCGCGGCCGCATCCTGTTGATGGATGCCGCGCTCGGCGGCCGCCGCTTCAGCGGCACGCTCGACCTGCGCGACACCGACGCGGCGCTTGACGTGCTGGCCGCGGCGATGGGGCTGCGCCTCACCCGGCTGACGCCGCTGCTCGTCCTCGTCCGCTAGCCCAAGCGGCATGTCGGCGAAGCCGCCATCCGCGACCGCGAGGGCCTCCGTCGGCGGTCGTGTGCGGCTCGCCGAGAAAAATCTTCGCGGCGGAGGTCAGGAGTTTCGCGGCTCGCCTGTCTATCGAAACAGGAGCGGCAAGGACCGCTCCCGGCCGGGGACAGGGGCACGGGACATGGTGGCGGGAGATCGACGCGAGGCGGCACGGGGCGTGCCGCATCTCGCCCTGGCGGGCGCATCGCTGATCGCCGTGACGGCCCTTGCGGGCGCCGGGGACGCGGCGCCGCTCTCCTCGGAACGGATCAGCCTCGTTCCCGTCACCGCCGACGTGCCATCCAGTTCGGGCGGAACGGATGCGGTGCGGATCCCGGTCGCGGTCCCGGCCGGGCCGCTCGAGCCGGCCCTGAAGGCCCTGGCCGGACAGGCCGGACTGACGCTCGCCTACCGAACCGCCCTGACCGAGGGCCTGACCACCAAGGGCGTCCGGGGTGCGTTCCGGCCGCTCGACGCGCTCGTCGAGCTGCTCGCGGGCACCGGCCTGACCTACCGGGCGGCGGGTCCCTCGACGATCACCCTCGTCAACCCGCGCTACGTCCAGCTCGGGGCCGAGCCGGCCTCCGCCGTCACCCTGGAGGAACTGGCGGTCGAGGGCCAGGCGGGGAGCGGCGCCCGCGCAGCGGGCCTGCCGCCGCCGACCGGGACGATCGGGCAGCCGCCGGTGCCGTATGCCGGCGGGCAGGTCGCGTCGGGCTCGCGCCTCGGCCTGCTCGGCAACCGCAACACCTTCGACCAGCCCTTCAACGCGACGAGCTACACCGAGAAGCTGATCCGCGACCAGCAGGCGCGCAACGTCCAGGACGTCGTCAACAACGACCCCTCGATCCGCACCAACGTGCCGGCCTTCTCCGGCATCCTCGGCTTCTTCATCCGCGGCTTCCCGGTCTTCGCCCAGGACATCGCCTTCAACGGCCTGTTCGGTGTCGCCGATTCCTTCAACCCGGCGATCGAGCCGATCGAGCGCGTCGAGGTGCTGCGCGGTCCCTCGACCCTGCTCTCGGGCGTGCCGCCCTTCGGCAATATCGGCGGCATCATCAACCTGATCCCGAAGCGAGCGCTCGAGGAGCCGCTCAACCGCGTCACCCTCGGCTACGCCTCCGACGCACAGGTCTACAAGGCGGTCGATATCAGCCGCCGCTTCGGCGCGGACAAGGAATGGGGCATCCGCTTCAACGGCGCGTTCAACAACGGCGCCACGCCGATCGACAACCAGAGCGTCCATTTCGGCACCGCCGCGCTCGCCCTCGACTATCGCGGCGAGCGCCTGCGGGCGAGCCTCGACCTCGGCTATCAGGAGCTCGACTTCCAGTCGCCGCTGCGCAACCGCAGCGTCGCGGCCGGCGTGCGCATTCCCCGCGCCCCCGACCTGACGCTCAACCAGCACCAGCCCTGGGAGTACCGCGACAGCGCCAACCAGCAGCTCGCGACCCGGGTCGAGTACGACCTGACCCCCGACCTGACCTTCTACGGCGCCTATGGCCGCTCGAACTTCCGGCAGGAATATTTCGGCGGCGTGCTGACGATCTTCAACGCGCGGGGCGATTACCGCGACCCGATCAGCTACCTGCCGATGCACATCGTCAACCGGACCGCCGAGGCGGGCCTGCGCGGCACGTTCGAGACCGGGCCGATCCGGCACAGCTTCGGCCTCGCCGCGGTCGGCTTCTGGCAGGATCTGGCCCAGCCGACGGCGCAGAATGTCGGCGCGCCCATCGTGTCGAACCTCTACGACCCGGTCATCGTCGCGCCGCGCTCGAGCGTCGGCCTGTCGAACGCGACGCCGCGCACGTCGAGCCGGATCAACCGCAGCATCGCCGTCGCCGACACGATGGCGCTCTTCGACGATCGGCTGCTCGTCACCGTCGGCGGGCGCTGGCAGAGCCTCGACGTGAATTCCTACAACCCCGTCACGGGTCTGCGCACCGGCGCCAGCGAGAGCGGCGCCTTCTCGCCGGGCGTCGGCGTCGTGGTGAAGCCGTGGGAGCGGCTCTCGCTCTACGCCAACTACGTCGAGGGCCTGACCTCGCCGGCCCCGCCGGTGAACGCCGTCAATGCCAGCGCCGCCTTCCCGGCCGCGGTCTCGCGGCAGACGGAAGTCGGCGCCAAGCTCGATCTCGGCACCGTCGGGCTAGGCTTTGCCGCCTTCGAGATCGAGCAGCCCTTCGACTTCCTCGATGCCCGCACCCTGGTCTTTTCGGTCGATGGGCGCCAGCGCAACAGCGGCGTCGAACTCACCGTGTTCGGCGAGCCCGTTCCCGGGGTTCGTGTGCTGGGCGGCGTCAGCCTGCTCGACGGGGTGCAGGTGCGGTCCCAAGATCCAAGCAATGTCGGCCGGGTCGCGGTCGGCGTGCCGGAGGTGCAGCTCAACCTCTACGGCGAGTACGACCTGCCGCCGAACCTCTTACCGGGCTTCCTGCCGGGCCTGACCCTGACCGGACGGGTGATCTATACGGCGGCGCAGTACTACGATCTGGCCAACAGCCAGAAGATCCCCGATTGGGCGACGCTCGATCTCGGCCTTCGCTATTCCACTCTGTTCCAGGACAGGCCGCTGACGCTGCGGGCGAACGTCGTCAACGTGACCGGCAGCAACTACTGGGCGACGACCGGGCGCGGCATCCTCGCCCAGGGGACGCCGCGGACGGTGCTGCTCTCCGCCTCGGTGGACTTTTGAGGGATCAGGCCCGCCGCGTCAGTCGGAACGCGGGGGCGTGGTCGGGCTGGGTCGTCACCACGGCCGCGGGCAGCACCGGGCGGCCATCGGCCCGCTCGATCCGGAAATGCCCGACGATGCGGCTCAGGGCGAGGGTCGCCTCGGTGAGCGCGAAGGCCGCGCCGATGCAGACCCGCGGCCCCGCCCCGAAGGGCAGGTAGGCGAAGCGCGGCACCGGCGGCGCGCCGGGCAGGAAGCGGCCGGGATCGAAGGCGTCGGGGTCGCGCCACAGCCGGCGGTGCCGGTGCAGCAGCCAGGGCGAGATCGTGACGCTGTCGCCGGCCGCGACCGGCTCCCCGCCGAGTTCGTCCGGGCCGACGGCGCGGCGGGCGAGCACGAAGGCGGAGGGGTAGAGCCGCAGGGTCTCCTCGATCACCGCGCGGGTGAAGGGTTTGTCCGCGCTCGCGGCCTCGGCGGCCACGGCGCCTTGCGCCTCCGGCGAGAGCGCGAGCAGGGTGCAGGCCCAGAGCAGGGTCACCGCCGTGGTCTCGTGCCCGGCCAGGATCATGGTGGCGACCTGATCGCGCAGCTCCTCGTGCGTGAAGCCCCGGCCGGTCTCCGGGTCGCGGGCGGCCCGCAGCAGGTCGAGCAGATCGCGGGCCTCGCTCTGATGCCGCTCGTCCTGCCCCTTGTCCCGGTCGGCGATGATCCCGTCGAGGAAGGCGACCCAGTCGCGCCGGAAGCGGGCGCGGGCCCGGTCCAGCGGCGTGGCGAAGCGCAGGGGGACGAGCAGGTCGGTGAGGTGCGGGCGCCCGAGCCGGGCGGCGTAGGCTTCGAGGAAGCCGCGCAGGCGGTCGCCGTGGTTCGCCATGCCGACGGAGAACATGGTGCGCCCGGCGATCTCCAGGGCGAGCCGCTGGAGCGCGGCGAACAGATCGACCGGCCCCCGCGCCGCCGGCCGTTCGAGGGCGGCGACCGCCTCGTCGCTGGCGGAGAGGATGTGGGGCACCAGCGTCTCCACCGCCCGCGGGGTGAAGGCCGGCGCCAGGGTGCGGCGCTGGTGGCGCCACGCCGTCCCCTCGCTGATGAGCAGGCCGTCGCCGAGCATCGGCCGCAGGATGCGGATGCTGATCGGGGTGCGGGCGTAGTTGGCGGCGTTGTCGACCAGCACGCGCCGCACGAGATCCGGATCGCTGACGGTGAAGCGGGTGCGCCCGAACAGCCGGCGGCGGCGCAGGGGGGCCTCGTAGGCGGAGGCCGGCCAGCAGAGGATGCCGTTGACCCGCATCGCCGCGATGAAGCGCAGGGTCGGCAATTCCCGCTCCGGCGGCACCGGCACCGGCGGCACCAGGCGCGGCACCGCGCCCGCGGGCGGAGCCTGCATGTCCATTCCTCGATCCTCCGCGGCCTCTCGCCGACCTGCCGCGATGCGTTCTAAGCGCTGGCATCGGTCTTCGCGAGGGCGTTGATCGGGCCCCGCGCGCCGGCACCGCTCCAGCTTCAACGGGAGACTGTACGACACAACATTTGACGCGTAGGACGTGCCCTGATGATGGCTGTGTCCTCCGTTCGGCACGCGAGGCGGATCCGGCTGCGAAAGCCCGTCTGGCCGTCCCATGGCCCCTGGGCCGGCACCCCGCCGGCGCAGGATGCGGCAGCACCGTGCGGCCGCCGAGGAGACTGACGATGATCATCTGGTCCGGTTGGGGCGTGCTCTCCGTGCTGATCGCGGGCGTGGCCCTGGTGCTGAGCGTGCTCGTCGATCCCGCTCTGGCCCGGATCGGCATCCCGACGCCGACCGGCGTCGTCGCGGTGTGGCTCGCCGCGGCGGCGCTGAACTGGGTCATCGGCACGCGGCTGAACGGCCGGCCCGACCGGGAGCTGGTCGATCCGCGCACGGGGCAGACCGTGATCCTGCGGGCGCGCCACACCCTGTTCTGGATCCCGATGCAGTACCTCTCCGTACTGATGCTGCTGCTCGGCGTGATGGCCGCCTTGGGCGCCTTCTTCGCCAAAGTTCCGGGCCGGCCGGTCTGAGGCCCTTGGGCCGACGACGCCCGCGACGCTTGGACTCCCGGACGGTCCCGCGCTCTGCGCGCTACGGCAGCGGCATCTCCGGCACCGCCTCGGCGCGGACCGGTGCAGGCTCGGCGTAGCGGCGCACCATCGCGGCGCAGAACTCCGAGAACTCCTCGCGCACCAGCGGCGCGGAGGTGTGATGCGGAGCGATGCCGCGGTGCTCGGGGGTGAAGCAGAAGGTCGCCGTCACCTGGAAGTCGGCCAGCGCCTCCATCTGGCGGTCGAACCAGTCGAGGGCGTTGGGGCGGAAGCTGTCGGCCCAGGAGAGACCGGTGCGCAGATGGGTGACGCCGAGGCGCTTCATCCAGGCGACCGCCTCGTCGAGGCGGTGATCCTCGAAGTGGAACCACTGGCACAGGCCGAAATCGGGAGTGCAGCGGGCGAATTCTTCGAGCGCCAGCTTCGGCGTGCCGTCCTGGCGCAGGAGCCCCATATGGAAGTGGCGGTAGTAGGAGGAGCCTTCCGCCTCCTTGTGGCGGGTGGTGGCGCCCCATTCGAGCGGCAGGTCGTAGAGGCTGTACCAGTGGATGCGGGGCGCCTGGCCCTTCAGCAGCTCCGCGGTGCGGCGGCAGCCCCAGGCCTGGACCTCCTCGGCGCCGAAGCTCGACACCCCGACCTCCGAGACCCAGACCGGCAGATGCGTCACCGCGCGGATCTCGGCGACCTTCTGCGGCCATTCGTGGATCTGCCAGAGATTCCAGTCGAGAGGGAAGCCGTGCACCGCCACCGCGTCGAGCCCGTCGAGCACCCCTTGCCCCTGCATCCGCCGCATGAAGTGCGGATCGATCGGCGAGATGCCGCCGAGCACCTGCGGCAGGTCCGGCGCCTCGGCCCGGATCGCGCGGGAGGCGTCCTTCACCATCTCGCCGAATAGGAACCAGTCCGGGTCGATCTCGGGATCCCAGTGCGACTTGTTGTTGGGCTCGTTCCAGAGCATCACCGCTTCAAGCATCACGTCTCCCGTTGCCCGTCGGCCCGCGCCGGATAGGCGGCTTCCGCCCCGTAGGGGGCCTCGACCCGCCGGCAGAGATAGACCTCCGCCTCCGGCCGATCTTGAATCGCAAAGCCGCTCGCGCGCAGCATCGCCTCGATCCCGGCGCGGTTGGGGATCCACCAGTTGGTGCAATCGTGGGCGTAGGCGTGCTCGACGAAATGCATCCGCGGATAGCCCGGCCGCTCGAAGGCATCCATGTCGAAGAAGTCGTAATCCTCGGCCACCGGCTCGACCTGGGGCGAACCGCGCAGCATCGACTGGAACACGAGAAGGTCGTCGGCCACGTGCTCGTGGATCAGGTCGAGGGCGAGCAGCGGGTGGCGCAGGTGGTAGAACACCCCCATGAAGATCACCACGTCGAAGCGCTCACCGAGACGGCCGACGTCGTAGACCGAGAGGTTGCGGAACTCGATGTCGTAGCCCAGCCGCTCGGCGACGAAGCGGCCCTGCGCGAGGTAGTGCTCGTCGGAATCGAGACCGAGCACGCGCGCCGCGCCGCGCCGCTTCATCTCGACGCTGTAGAAGCCGGCATTGCAGCCGATATCGAGCACCGACTTCCCGGTGAGGTCGGCGGGCAGGGCGTGGGCGAAGCGCTGGAACTTGAAGCCCGGATAATCGCCGAGGAAATGGTTCGGCGCAGTCCAGACCCCCTCCCCGAGATCGATGTTGTGGAACCACGGCCCGAGGGCCTCCGCCTGCCGGCGCAGATCGGCCTGATTCATCCCGCCAACCGCTCGTTGATGGACACGACCCGTCCGCCGCCGGGCCAGAGTTCGAGTTCGTTGCAGGAGGCCGGGGCGACGACGATGCGGTCGTAGGCGTCGAGCGGCAGCCCGAGCACGCCGAGAAGCGCGGCGCGGATCGGGTCGCCGTGGCTCACGAGAATCACGGGAGGCCCCTCCTCCGCCGCGAGCCGATCGAGCAGGCCGCCGACCCGCGCCTGCACCGCGGCCATGCTCTCGCCGCCCGGTGGGCGGGCGGAGCCGCGGGACGTGTTCCAGGCGGTCCAGGCGGGGTCGCCGTCGAGGTCGGCGAAGGGTTTGCCGGTCCAATCGCCAAAGGCGATCTCGTCGAGTTCGTCCGCCACCTCGGCGCCGACGCCGAGGGCCTCGGCCAGGGGCGCGGCGGTCTCACGCGTGCGCGACTGCGGGCTTGACAGGAGGCGCACGGTTTCGCCCGCAAAACGCCGGGCGAGGGCCGCGGCGACGGTCCGCGCCTCGGCGCGGCCGGCCTCGCTGAGGGACACGCCGGACATGCGCCCGCACAGGATCCGCCCGAGCCGGTCGTGGCTGCCGTGGCGCAGGAACAGGAGGCGTCTCATGCGGGCTCGCCGGCGGCGAAGAGCAGGGTCCGCGCATGCGCCTCGGCGTCGGTGTACTGCACCGGCGGCGACTTCATGAACCAGGCCGACGGCCCGTCGAGCGCCCCGCCGAGCCCCCGGTCGAGGGCGATGCGGGCGCAGCGCACGGCATCGACGACGATGCCGGCCGAGTTCGGCGAATCCCAGACTTCGAGCTTCAGCTCCATGTTGAGCGGCACGCCGCCGAAGCCGGTCCCTTCGAGGCGGATATGCGCCCATTTGCGGTCTTCGAGCCAGGGCACGTGGTCGCTCGGGCCGACATGGATGTTGCCGGGCGCGAGCGGCGCATCGAGCTGGCTCGTCACGGCGCGGGTCTTCGACAGCTTCTTCGATTCGAGCCGCTCGCGCTCCAGCATGTTGAGGAAGTCGGCATTGCCGCCGAAATTGAGCTGGTAGGTCCGCTCCAGCTTGACCCCGCGCTCGCGCAGCAGATTGGCCAGCACCCGGTGGACGATGGTGGCGCCGACCTGGCTCTTGATGTCGTCGCCGACGATGGGCAGGCCGCGTTCCTCGAACCGGGCCCGCCACGCGGCGTCGGAGGCGATGAAGACCGGGATGCAGTTGACGAAGGCGCAGCCGGCATCGAGGGCGCAGCGCGCGTAGAACTCGGTCGCTCGCTGCGAGCCGACCGGCAGGTAGTTCACGAGCACCTGTGTGCGGCTGCGCTTCAGCGCCTCGACCACGTCGGCGACGGGCTCGGGCGATTCCGTGATGATCCCCTGCAGGTAGCGGCCGATGCCGTCGAAGGTCGGGCCGCGCTGCACGGTGACGCCGCTCGGCGGCACGGCGGCGAAGAGGTGGGTGTTGTTTGGGTGCGCGAGGATCGCCCGCGCCACGTCCAGCCCGACCTTCTCCGCCGACACGTCGAAGGCGCAGGCGAGTTCGATGTCGCCGATCCGGTAGCCGCCGAGTTCGGGCGAGATCAGACCCGGCACCGCCTCGTCCGCGGAGGCGTCGCGGTAATGCTGCAGGCCCTGCACGAAGGCGGAGGCGCAGTTGCCGACGCCGACGATGCCGACGCGGATCGGTTCGGCACAGGGGGCTGCCATCACGTCGGCCCTCGGGCGAGATCGCCGACCGCCGGCTCGGCCGGCTGAAACGGGCGGCTTCCGACGAAGCGCCCGAGGCCCGGTACCGCCGCCGGCTCGGGCGGGCGGATCTCCCTGGCGAACCACGCGATGGTGGCCTCCAGCCCCTGTTCCAGCGGCACCTGCGGCGCCCAGCCGAGAAGCGTTTCGGCGCGGGTGATGTCGGGGCGGCGGCGCTGCGGGTCGTCCACGGGGAGCGGGCGGCGCACCACCGACGAGCGGGTGCCGGTCATCCGGGTGACGAGGTCGACCAGCTCCGCCACCGTCATCTCGCGCGGATTGCCGAGATTGACCGGGCCGCCGGGCGAGGTCTCGCGGTCCATCAGCCGCATCAGCCCCTCGACGAGGTCGGCGGCGTAGCAGAACGAGCGGGTCTGCTCGCCGTTGCCGTAGACGGTGATCGGCTCGCCCGCGAGCGCCTGGCAGACGACGTTGGAAACCACGCGCCCGTCATCGGCCCGCATCCGGGGACCGTAGGTGTTGAAGATGCGCGCCACCCGCACGTCGAGCCGGTGCACCCGCTCGAAATCGAAGACCAGGGTCTCGGCCGAGCGCTTGCCCTCGTCGTAGCAGGCGCGCGGCCCCGTGGGATTGACGTTGCCCCAGTAGGATTCGGTCTGCGGATGCACCTCCGGATCGCCGTAGACCTCGCTGGTGGAGGCCTGCAGGAAGCGCGCCCCGTCGTCCTTCGCCCGCTCCAGCAGGCGGTTGGTGCCGACGACGCTCGTCATCATCGTGTGCATCGGGTCCGCTTGGTAGTGCGGCGGCGAGGCGGCGCAGGCGAGATTGAAGATGCGGTCGAAGCGCGGCAGCACCGGCAGCGGCCCGGTCACGTCCGCCTCGACGAGTTCCAAGCGCGGCTCGCGGGCGAGATGGGCGAGGTTGTCGCGGCGCCCGGTCAGGAAGCTGTCGAGGGCGACGACGCGGGCGCCCCGCGCCAGCAGCGCATCGACGAGGTGCGAGCCGATGAAGCCCGCGCCTCCGGCCACGAGCACGTGCCGGCCGTCCTGATCGGCCCCTCTTTCTTCCATCTGGTTGCCCAATGCGCGTCCCCCCATGGACTCAACTCCTTCGGCCTGGATCATCGCCCCGAAGGATGGCCTTCGGCCCTCGGAAGAAGACGATGTGAAAACAGAAACTTAGAGCACTTCGAGATCGCGTTCGGGCGCTCGGTCAGGCGCTGCGGCACCGGAGCGCCGCGCGGCGGCCTCGCGCAGATAGGATTCGAGTTCCTCGGCACGATGGGCGGCCGAGTGGCGGGCGAGCACGGTTTCGCGAGCCGCCGCGCCGATCCGGCGCCGCTCCGTCTCCGGATTTTCGCGCAGGATGGCGAGGACCGCCTCGGGACCGTCGGGGCAGAGGATTTCCCGGTCCGGCGCCAGGATCGCGTCGAGCCCGTCCCAGCGGTCGCTGATCAGCGGCGTGCCGGTGCTCGCCGCCTCGAACAGGCGCACGCTGGGGCTCCAGCCGGCGGCGATCATGTCGGCGCGGGTAACGTTCAGGGTGTAGCGGCTCGACGCGTAGAATTCGGGATGGGCGTCCGGCGGCAGGTGGTCGATGCGGGTGACGTTCTCCGGCCAGTCGATCCCGGCCGGATATTGCGGCCCGGCCACCGCGAAGCGCAGCTCCGGCGCGCGCCGGGCCGGCTCGATCAGCAGGCGCTCCAGGGTCGGCTGCCGGTCGGGGCTGTAGGTGCCGAGATAGCTGAGATCGTAGGCCGGCGCCCGGTCGAGGACCGGATAGGCCAGCGGGTCGACGGAGCAGTAGAGGGCGCGGGCGGCCGGCGAACCGTAGGCGCGCTCGAGCCGATCGAGCGTCGGGCCGCCGGTGAAGGAGAGGTAGAGATCGTAGTCGCGGATCTGCGCCCGGCCGAGATAGGCGCAGGCGCCGGCCTCCAGCGCCGCCAGGGTCACCGGCGTGTCGATGTCGTAGAAGGCGCGCACGCCCCGCGCCCAGGCGAGCGCGCGGTTTCCCACCGCGACGCCGTCCGGCACATAGGAACCGACGATGACGGCATCCGCCGCCTCGATGACCGTGCGGTGCGCCTGCAGTTCGGCAAGGTCCGAATAGAGGACGAGCCGACAGAAATCCGGATCGGGCAGGTCGCGGTGGGCGGCGTACCAGGGCACGTCGCGCTCCAGAAACGTCACGTCGTGGCCGCTTGCGGCAAACGCCTTGAGCAGGGCGCGGTAGGTGGTGGCGTGGCCGTTGCCCCAGGACGAGGACAGGCTGAGGCCCAGCACCGCGAGGCGGAGCGGCGTGCCGGTCATGCGACGCTCCGTTCGGTGAGCCGGCGCTCGCGCTTGCGCGCCGCCTCATCGCGAAAAATCGCGTCGACCTGCGCGCCGCGCCGGGCATAGGTGTGCTCGGCGAGAATCCGGCGGCGGGCGGCCTCGCCGATGGCGCGGGCGCGCTCGGGGGTCAGCGCCGCGACGTGCTCGGCGACGTCGCGCCCGTCGCGGGCGACGAGCACCTCCTCGCCCTCCTTGAGGAACCCGTCGAGCCCGACCCAGGCATCGGTGATGAGGCAGCCGCCCGCGCCCGCCGCCTCGAACACCCGGGTGGCCGGCGAGTAGCCCACCGCTGCCATGCTCTCGCGGGCGATGTTGAGGACGGCGAGCGGCGAGACGTTGAAGGCGTTGTGGTCGCGGGTCGAGACATGGCCGAGATGGCGCACGTTCACCGGCAGCCCGCGGCTCTCCCAGCCGCTGCCGCCGAGGAGGAATTGCCGCTCCGGCAGCCGCGCCGCCGCGACGAGGAAGAATTTCTGGACCCGCTCCTCGCGGTCCGGAAGGCGGTTGCCGAGGAAGGCGAGGTCGGCGGCAAAGCGCGGGTCCGGCGGGACCGGGTGATGCGTCTGCGGATCGAGGGCGTTGTAGACCGGGATGCAGGCCCGCGCGCCGAACCCCTCATAGGCCGAGACCACCGGCGGGCCGCCGCCATAGGTGAGGACCAGGTCGAGATCGGGCATCGCCCGGTGCAGGGCATGGTCCGGATTGCCGCGCATCTCGGCGAGCGTGGCCGGGGCATCGACGTCCCAGAAGATGCGGATCGCCTCGGGGCGCGCGGCGGCGGTGACGCCCTCGAGCAATTCGTCGTCGAACACGCCAACGCCGCTCGCCTTGACCACGATGTCGGCCTGCGCCGCCTCGGCCACGACGGCGCGCATCGCCTCGTCCGTCGCTGGATAGACCCGCACCTGCGCCCAGTCCGGCGGGTCGATGTCGCGGTGGCTCTGCCGGTCGAAGGCGTCGGGCTCGTAGAAGGTGACGTGGTAGCCGCGCCCGGCGAGGTCGCGCAGCAGGCCGCGGTAATAGGTGGCCGCGCCGTTCCAGTACGAGGAGAGCAGCGAGGAGCCGTAGAACGCGATTCGTTTCATGCGCGCCTCCAGATCGGGGGGGCTGCGGCGGGTGCGGCGAGAGAGGCCGCGATGGCCAGAAGTTCGGCGGCGCGGTGCCGGCAGGTGTGGCGGGCGCGGATCGTCGCGAGGCCCTGGGCCGCGAGCGCCCGGCGCAGGTCCGGGTCATGGGCCAGCGCCCGCAGGTGGCCTTCCATCTCCGCGCCGTTCCGGGCGACGAGGTAGTCCGCGCCCGGCGTGAACAGCCCCTCCGCATCCTTCCAGGGGGCGGTGGCCAGCGGAATGCCGCAGGCCAAAGCCTCGAACACGCGGATCGTCGGGATGCCGGGCAGCGCCTCGACGTAGAAGCGGCGCGGCACGTGAACCGTGGCGAGCGCCCGGGCGAACAGCGCGGGCGCGACGGCGTTCGGCGCCCAACCGTGATAGCGTGCGCCGTAACGCGTCAGCGTCGCCCGCGCGTCCTCGGGATAGCGCACGCCGTAGATGTCGAGAGCCAGACCCGCGGCCTCGGCCGGGCGGAACAGGAAGGTTTCGAGCTCGCGGGTGCGCTCGCCGTCGCCCCAATTGCCGATCCAGACGAGGCCGGCGCGCGCCCCCTCCTCCGCCGGTGGGTGGAACAGCCGCGTGTCGGCGGCCTCGTGCCAGATGAAGGTCCGGCCGTCCCAGCCTTGCGCCCGGTAGACCCGCGCCAGGGCCTCGCCGAAGGCGAGGATCCCGTCGTAGCCGGAGAGGTCGAAGGCGGCCATCTCCTCGGGCGCACTGACCGCGCGGTGATGGGTGTCGTGGAACAGCAGCGTGCCGAGCCGCCCGGCTTTGCGGGCACGGCCGAGGCCGGCGATCAGGTCGGGCGCGTTCCACTCGTGGGCGATGACGAGGTCGGCGCCGTGCGCCCGCTCGACCGCCTCCTCCGCCCGCGCATAGGTCTGCGAAGACAGTTCGGGATAGGCCGCGCGATAGGCGTCGAGCCCGGCCGGTCCGCGGTCGCGCAGGAGGTTGTCGAGGCTCCAGGCGCCCTCGGGCTCGTAGGCCTCGACGGCGTGGCCCTCGGCGATGAGTTCACGCAGGACGCCGCGCAGGAAATGGGCGTTGCCGTGGTTCCAGCACGAGGCCAGAGAGTGGGTGAAGTAGACGATCCTCATGCCGCGGCCCCTGAGAGAGGCTTGGCGAGCGCTCGGCTTTGGGCCGCTCCCAGCAGATCGCGGAACACGGCGAGCACGCCGTCGGCCATGGCGTCGGTGCCGTAGCGGGCGGCCCGCGCCCGGGCGGCCTCGGCGAGGGACGCCCGCCGGTCGGGATCGGCGAGAAGGTTTTCGACCGCCTCGGCCGCCGCGGCATCGTCGTCGGGCGCGACGAACAGGGCGGCGCCTTCCCAGAGCTCCGAAAAACTCGGGATGTCGGAGAGGATCAGGGCGCAGCCGGCGCCCGCCGCCTCCAGCACCGCGAGCCCGAACGGCTCGTAGCGGGCGAGCGAGACGAAGACCGGGCGCTGCCCGAGTTCGCACTCCATCCGCGCCGCGTCGAGGCGGCCGAGCAGACGCAGATGTTTGCCGGCGAAGCGCTCGCCGTTCGGCCCCTCGGTCGGGCCAGCGGCCAGCAGCGGCGCGTCGAGGCGCGCGGCCAGCCGGTCGAGGGCGGCGGCGTTCTTGGCGCGGTCCCAGAGCCGGCCGGCGGTGAAGGCGTGGGCGGCTGGTTGGGCGGCCGGCTCCGCCTCGGGCCGCGCCTCGGCAGACCGGCGCCCGTTGCGCACCACCTCCGGCGCGCGGCTGAGGCCGTAGGCCGCCCGCGTCGCCTCGGCGAAGGCGCGGGTCGGGGCGAGCAGGCGGTCGGCGGCGCGGCAGCCTTCCGCCGCCAAGCGCGCGCGCCACGCCAGATCGTCCGGCAGCGGGCCGTCACCGACGGCCGCCCACCACGTCGCGACGCAGGAATGGCACACCGCCACCACCGGCACATCGAAGGCGGCCAGCGCCAGGGCCGGGGCGTGGAGATGGACGAGATCGGCGCCGGTCTCGCGGGCGAGGCGGGCGAGCGCGGCGGCGGCCCCCATCACCGCGTCGGGCCGCTCGGCGGTCCAGTCGAGGGGCAGGCCGGTCGGCAGGATGCGGGCGTCACTGGCGGCCTCGGCCTCGGCCAGAGCCGCGGCGGACGGCGCCGGCCCCATCAGCGCGACCGTCACGCTCAGCCCGCGCTGCCGCAGGCCGGCGGCGAGTTCGAGGCTGTACTGCCAGACCCCGCCCAGCGCGTCGGCGGTCATCAGGATATGGGCCGGGGCATGTCTCACCGGCATCCGCAGCCCGCCTCCAATTCGGCCAGCGGCAGGGGGCGTTCCTCCTGGATGTCGCTGAAGCGCTCGAACTGCGCGAGGTAATGCGCGTGCGCCCGCTCCCAGGCGCCGTCGTCGGGTTCGCCCCAGAGCCGGCGGTAATCGGGCGAACTCGGATAGGGATAGAGCGGGACCGGATCGTTGGCCCAGACGCCCTGGCCGCGCAGGCGGTCGCGCCAGCTCGCGACGAGATCGGGATCGTCGCCGGCCACCGCGATCAGGTTCGCCTGGACGAAGGGCACCGAGCGGCGAGCGTAGATCAGGCGCTCGGCGAGGTCGTCGGTGGAGGCGCGGCAGCGCTTGTCGAGGGCGGCGCGGCCCTCCTCGGTCAGGCTCTCGACCCCGGCCTCGATCGAGACGCAGCCCGCCGCGCCCAGCAGGTCGAGCATGTCGGGCTTCCACAGGTCGATCCGGGTCTGGACGCCGAACTGGACGCGCCGCGCCACCAACGCCTCGAGCAGCGGCTTCTGCGGCAGGAAGATCTCGTCGACGAAGTAGAGGTAGGTCGCTCCCTGCGCGATCAGGCCGTCGATCTCGTCGAGCACATGTCCGAGGTCGCGGCGGCGATAGGCATCGCGGAAATCGATCTTCGCGCAGAAGCTGCAGGTATAGGGGCAGCCGCGCGAGGCCTCGACCTCGGCGCCGGGCCCGACGGGGGCGGTGTCGAAGCGGTGGTGATGATGGTGATGGCGGGCGATCCAGGCGTCCGGCCAGCGCAGGGCCGGCAGGTCGGTGAAGCGGCCGGCATGGGGCGGGCCGGTGACGATCGTCGCCTCCCCCTCGCGGTAGGCGAGCGCGGGCAGCGTGCGCGGATCCTCCGCATCGGCGAGGCGGGCGACGATCTCCTCGCACTCGCCGCGCACGATGAAGTCGCAGCCGAGTTTTTCCAGGGTCGGGCGCGGCGTCGCCGAGCCGTGCGGACCGACGGCGACGGTGCGCCCGCCGCGGGCTCCGAGGGCGTCGAGGAAGAGGCGGGGAACGCGCAGCTCCGGCGGGGCGCAGCGCCAGAACAGGTAGGTCGGCGCGGTGGTGACGACCGTCATGCCCGGCGCGAAGGCGGCGACGCGGTCGGCGGCCTCCTGCGTCGTCAGCCCTTCGAGATGGGCATCGACGATCAGCGTCTGGTGGCCGGCGGCCCGGAGCAGGGCGGCGCTGTAGCCGAGTTCGAGCGGCAGGTGCGGTTCGCGGCAGCCGAAGTAGATGCTGTTGCGGAAATCCCAGGCAGGATTGACCAGCGCGACCCTCATAGAGCGACCTCCGGCTGGCGCCGGGGCGCCGGCTCGGCGGCGCGCGCTTCTCCGGCCCCTTCGGCCCCTTCCGCGAGCCATCCGGCGAGCTCCGCCACGCCCTCGCGCCACGGCAGCGGCCGGTCGAGGCCGAGCGCCTCGATGGCACGGCTCGGATCGGAGACGTAGTAGCGCTGATCGCCCGGCCGCCACGGGCCGGTCTCGATGGTGATGTCCCGGCCGAGCAACTGCCCGGCATGGGCGATCAGCCCGCGCAGGGACACGGCGTTGGCCGGCCCGCCGCCGAGGTTGAACGCCCGGCCGGCGACCCTGTCGATTCGCGCCAGCGCCGCGCGGTAGGCGGCGACGCAATCGGCGACGTGGAGGATGTCGCGCACCTGCCGCCCGTCGCCGTAGAGGGTGATCGGTTCGCCCCTGAGCGCCCGGATCAGGAAATGGGCGACCCAGCCCTGATCCTCGTTGCCCATCTGCCGGGGACCGTAGATGCAGCTCATCCGCATCACGACGGTGGGCAGGCCGTAGGTGCGGCCGTAGTCGAGCACGTAGGCGTCGGCCGCGCCCTTGGAGCAGCCGTAGGGGGTGTGGAAGTCGAGGGGGCGATCCTCACCGATGCCGCGCTCGCGCAAGGACGGATCCTCCGGCAGGTAGGCCTCGCCCGCGAGGGTGAGCGACACGTCGGGCAGGCCGCCATAGACCTTGTTGGTCGAGGCGAAGAGCAGCGGCACCGCCTCGCCCCGCGCGCGGAGCGCCTCCAGCAGGTTGAGCGTGCCGCCGAGATTGACCTCCATGTCCTCCCGCGGCGCGGTGAGGCTCGTCGTCACCGCGACCTGGGCGGCGAAGTGGAACACGGCGCCCGCCTCCCGCACGGCGCGGGCGAGTTCGTCGCGGTCGCGGATGTCGGCGATCACCGGCACGATCCGCGGCCCATGCCGCTCGCTGAGCCAGGCGAGGTTGCGCTCGACGCCCGCGCGCGCCAGCGCGTCGTAGAGGATGACGGTGTGCCCGTCCGCCGCGAGCCGGTCGGCGAGGTTGGCGCCGACGAAGCCGGCGCCGCCGGTGACGAGGATCGGGCGGCTGTCGGGGGCCGGGCCTGGGCCGGCGGCGCTCACGCGACGAGTCCCCGGGCTTCGAGTTCGCGCCGCGCCTCGGCGACGCGGTCCACCGCCTGCTGCTCGGCGACCCAGGCGGCGAGTTCGGCCAGGCCCTCCTCGAAGTCGCGCTTGGGCGCGTAGCCGAGTTCGCGGGTGATCTTGCCGATATCGGCGATGCAGTGGCGGATGTCGCCCAGGCGTGCCTGCCCCGTGGTCTGGGGTTCGATGTCCTCGCGGCCCATGGCGCGGGCCAGCAGCCGGGCCACCTCGTTCACCGTGCGGTCCTGGCCCGAACCGACATTGTAGACCTGCCCCACGGCGGCGGGGTGTTCGAGCGCCAGCACGAAGGCCTGGGCCACGTCCTCGACATGGACGAAGTCGCGCCTCTGCTCGCCGTCCTCGAAGATCATCGGCGGCTGGCCGTTGAGGAGGCGGGCGGCGAAGATCGCCAGCACGCCGGTATAGGGGTTCGAGAGCGCCTGGCCGGGCCCGTAGGCGTTCCACAGCCGCAGGGCCACGCCCTCCATGCCGTAGGCCGGGGCGAGCGTCAGGGTCAGGCGCTCCTGCATGTACTTCGTCAGCGCGTAGACCGAGGCCAGGGCCGGGCGCTTCGACTCCGGCGTCGGCACCGGCCGCAGCGGCTGCCCGTCCGGACCGAGCGGGTCCCAGGGCTCGCCGGGCTTGCGGGGTTTGCGCACCGCGTCCTCGACGGTGGTGCCGTCGCCCGCGCGGTAGAGGCCCTCGCCGTAGATGCTCATGGAGGAGGCGACGACGACGCGCTTGACCGGCGCCTCGATCAGCGCCTGGAACAAGGTCGCGGTGCCGCAATCATTGACCGAGACGTAGCGCTCGACCGCGTACATGCTCTGGCCGACGCCGACCTCCGCCGCGAGGTGGACCACGTGGGTCGCCCCGGCGAGCGCCCGCGCCACGGCCCCGCCATCCCGAACATCACCCTCAACGAACTCCACCGCGGGATCGAGCCCCCGTGGAGCGGCTCCGTCGCCGTGCACCTGTTCGATCAGGCTGTCGAGAACCCGAACCCGGTATCCGCGGGCCAGCAACGCGTTCGTGAGATGACGGCCGATAAAGCCGGCACCCCCCGTGATGAGGGCAAGATCTTTCATGAGCAGACGCGCAACTCCATCGATCGCTGCAAAACAACAAATATCAATTCGATTGAGACAAATAATCTCTGTAGCAACCTATGATGTGATCACAGAAATTTGCATCGAGTCCCCCAAATCTGGTTCTTTTGTCGAGATATCCCGGGCCAAGGATCTTTGTTCCTGAATTTTAATCCGCGCATTTTTGCATGCTCATCCGCGGGCCTTGCCACGGCGGTCGGGCGCATCGGCACAGGGCGGATCGGATAGCCGCCGCTCGACCGCTTCGCTGGCCGCGTGATCACGGCGGGCGACACGGGCCGAGGCGCGAAATCGGTCACGGCGTCGGGCGGCCTCAGAGCGGCGCCGACCGGTCCCGCCGGGCGAGGGCCGCGCGGGCCGTGCTCGCCTCCCAGGCCTCGTCCGGATCGCCCCCGGCCATCTCGGCCGCGGTGACCGGGACGGCTTCGAGGAGCGGGACGGAGCCGAACGGCAGATCCGGGATCGCCGCGCCGTCCGCCGCCCCGGCGAGAATCACGTACTCGAACGGCGCACACTCGGCCGGGAGGCGGCTGAACAGGATCGCGCCGTGTTTCCCCACGTCCCTCGCCACGCGATATCCGTCCGAGACGCGGTCGCCGAGGCTGATCAGGATGTTGGCCCAGAGCCGCACCCGCTCGGTCTCCGCCACCTCTCCCTGCGGCAACCGCAGGGCCACCTCGCAGGCGACGCCGTTCTCCGGGTCGGGGATGCCGGCCCAGGGCGTGGACAGACCGTCGGTGGCGAGCACCACGCCCTCGACCGCCTTATCGGCTGGGCGCAGCAGCAGGATCCGGCGATGGGGGCCGAACCACTTCGTCTGCCCGTGGATGTTGGCGTGATGATCCTGCGCGGCGTAGCCGCAGACGCGGCGGTCGCGCGCCTCCCAGAACCGGTGGCGGGCCGCGGCGGCCGCCTCGTAGGCCGGATCCTCGGGGCCGCGCGGGACGATGCCGGGATCGAACGACGTCTCCACCCGGACGCGGCCGGGCCGCCCGAGGAGAGAGAGAGGGAAGCGGTCGGCCGTCCAGCGGATCTCGACCCGGTTGAAGGGGGAGCCGCCCGCTTCGACGAGGCGGCCCACCGCCGCCTCGATGGCGGCGAAGGCGTTTCGGGGCTCGGCGTCCAGGTAATGCCCCGCCGCATCGGTGTAGCCGCCCGAGATGTCCGAATACCCCGCCTGCATCGTGGTGGCGCTCCAGGCCCCCGCGACCGCCCCCGCCGGGGCATGCCCGAGATCGGCGCGCAGGTCGCGCTCCGCATCCGCGATGCCGTAGGGCGGGCCGGTCATGCCGCGTCTCGCTCCCGTTCCGCCCGAATCAGGTGCCCCGGCCCGGCTTCTCCCGGCCGGGGCAATCGCCGAGGCGGCGCATCAGGGTCAGGATCTCGGAGGAGAGTTCGGGGTGCCGGGTGATGAGGGTTTGGATGGTGCCCGTCACGTTGTCCTTGGCGAAGTGATAGGTCAGGACGACCTTCGACTCCTTGCAATCCATGGCGAAGACGAAGCCGTCGGGCAGGTCGCGGGTCTCGCTCAGGCGGCAGGCGTCGAGAAAGCGCGGGTTCGACTGGTACTGCGCCATCGTCTCGCGACGGAACGCCTCGTAATCGGCCGAGGCAAGGCAGGCCTCGCCCTTCGCGCCCTGGCCCTGGAACCGGCTGTTGCGGCTCTCGGTCTCGTAGAGGCCCGGCACGAAGACCGGCCGCGGCGTCAGAAGCGGGGCGGCCTCAGCCGACGGCGCCTGCGCCCGGACCGGACTGCCGAGGAGAAGCGGCGCGCTCACGGCAAGGAATCGGATCGCGGGCGTCCACCGCATGTCTGCAAGCCTCTTCCGGTTCGGGCGGGCCGGAATCCGGCCGGGCGGCAGGGTCCCCGCTGCGGCGGCCGAGTCAAGCCGTCACGGCCGGGTCGAGCCGAGGCCTGAAGATGCCCTGACGCGACAGGGACCGCCCTACCCGCCGAGGAGGGTGGTGATCATGGCCGCCAGCCCGAAATAGGGGCCGATGAAGGCGATCGAGCCGCCCCATAGCAGCGCCAGCCAGCCCCAGCCGCCCATGCGCGCCCCGGCCTTGCGCAGGCGCGCCCCCCGCTCGGCGGGCGCGAACACGCCCTTGCGTCCGGCACGGCGCGCGGCGCGGGCGGCCGCCGCGATCTGGATCCGGTCCGCCCGGACCGCCGTCACGGCGGCGGTGCCCGCCCAGACGAGGAGCGCGAGGACGCCGAGGGCGATCGCCCGGCCGCCGCTCTCATCTATGGCGACGTTCGACAGGAGGAAGGAGAGCCACAGCCCCGCCAGCGCCGCGAGGGCCACGCCCCAGCGGCGATGCGCCACCGCCCAGACATGCGGCGCCAGCAGCGCGTAGGGGCAGAGGCGGCGGGGTGGCGGCATTCGCCGCCGCATCGCCTCGTAGGCCTTGAGGGCGTGCGGCGCGGATTCGAGGAAGGCGCGGGCATCGCTCGCCTGGAGCGGCAGGCGCCCGCGGGGAAAGACCGGCACCGCCACCACCGCCGGATCGCCGGGCTCGGGCGGGATCACGTCGCGCAGGATCTGGGTGGCGATGGCCGCGTCCTGCGCATCGAAGCAGGCGGCGAGAACCGCATCCTCGCGCGGCCAGCCGAAGACCGGGGCGGCCCGCAGGATCGCCGGGCGGGTGGCGGCGATGCGCTTGGCCGTGATCCGCCCATCCGGACTGCGCCAGAGGCCGAACAGCGCCCGCAGCAGCGCCGTCTCCGCCAGGGCGCGCGGCCCGGCGGGCAGCCGCCGCGCCCGCGCCAGCCACGCGTCCAGGCTGTCCGCGCCGTCGCGGAGGAAGGGTGGCAGATCCGCCTCCAGCGCGCGCGCCTCCTGCCACTCCGCCGGCCCGGCTTCGAGCGGCGCGATATCGATCACCAGGGGAACCGGCACGTCCGGCGAGGATACGGGATCCGGGGCAGCGGGCGGAGAGGCGAGGTCCCGCACGAGGAGGATCGGCGCCTCTCGCGCGGCCGGCGGGGCCGGCACATCGAGATCGCGCACCAGGGGGCGTTCCGGCGGGGGGCTCTCGGCGGCCGGGGCCGTCGGTCCGGCTTCCTCACTCACCTGCACGCGGTCGTCGATCCCCCGCGCCGCGCCGGCCGGCTCGTCCGCCGGCTCCTCGCCGCCGCCGGGCGCTTCCTCGTCCTCCGGCGACGTCTCGGCCGGGAGCCGCCGCGCCTCCGCCAGCGCGCGCTCGCGGGCGGCGAGCAAAGCCTGGAAGCCCTCGGCGTCCTCATCCGGCCGGGTGAGCTTGAGGCGGCGGGCATAGGCGCGGCGGATCGCCGACGCGTCCCGCGTCGGTTCGAGCCCGAGCAGGCCCCAGGCGCTGTCCGTCATGAGAGCGCTCAGAACCGGAAGCGGTGGTCTTCGAGGGCGTCGAGGTCGGCCGCGAAGGCCGCCCGCAGCGCCTCGGGCTCGCTGCCCGACGCCTCGGCGATCTCCCGCTCGAAGCGGGCGACGCGGCCGGCGACGTGCTGGCGCAGCTCGCCGCGAAGCTCCGCGTAGAGCGCGTCGGCGCGGGCCAGCAGCGCCCGGTTCTCCGCCTGCTCCCGCGGCGCGAGCTTGATCGCGGCAAGCGCGGCGAAGCGCGCCTCGATCTCCGCCTCGTCGAGGTTGGCGCCGTTGCGGAAGACCTGCCGGCGGCGCAGGCCGGTGGAGACCACCGCGACCTCGACCTCGAGGGCACCGTTGATGTCGTAGGTGAAGCGCACCTCGGCGGTCTCGGTGCCGGCCGGCGCCTTCGGCAGCGTCACCGGAACCTGGCCGAGCGGGATGTTGTCGTCGGGGCGCAGGCTCTCGCCCTGGAACACCTTCACCTCGATATGGTCCTGGCCGTCGTGGACCGTGGTGATGCGGTGGGCCCGGCTCACCGGCACGGCGGCGTTGCGCTCGATGATCGGCAGCATCACCTGCGTCGCCCCGGCGGTGCGGGCGTTCTCGGTGATGGCGATACCGAGGGTGAAGGGGCAGACATCGGTCATCACCACCTCCTCCAGGGCGGCGTGACGCGCCTTGAGCCCGGCCTGCACCGCTGCCCCCTGCGCCACCGCGGTGTCGGGATCGACATGGACCAGGGGCAGCCGTCCGAACAGCCGGGCGACGAGGCTGCGGATCACCGGCATCCGGGTCGCGCCGCCGACGAGGATCACACCGTCGAGATCGGCGAGCCGTTTGCCGGAATCCGACAGAGCCCGCTCCAGCGGCGCGCGCAGGCGATGCAGGAGCGGGGCGGCGGCGGCCTCCAGTCGGGCGCGGTCGAGCTGGCCGCGCCGCACCGCCTCGCCGAGCCGGATCTCGTAGGCCGCCTCCGGCGCGGCGGTGAGCCCGCGCTTGACCGCCTCGGCGACCCGCAGCAGGCGGGCGCGATCGCCCGGCGAGAGGCTGTCGGGGGCGATGCGCAGATCGTCGGCGATCACCCCCGCCAGAACGTCGGAGAAATCGTCGCCGCCGAGCGCCACGTCGCCGGCGGTGGCGCGCACCTCCATCACGCCCTCGTAGAGTTCGAGCAACGAGACGTCGAAGGTGCCGCCGCCGAGGTCGAACACGAGGACGGTGCCCTCCTGCTTGGAGGCGACCCCGTAGGCGAGCGCCGCCGCCGTCGGCTCGTTGACGAGCCGCTCCACCGGCAGGCCGGCGAGTCGCGCGGCGTCGAGGGTGGCCTTGCGCTGGATGTCGTTGAAATAGGCCGGCACCGAGATCACCGCCTCGGTCACCTCCGTGCCGAGATGCGCCTGGGCGTCGGCCTTGAGGCTCTTCAGCACCAGGGCCGACAACTCCTCCGGACGGAAGCTCTGGCCGCGGCCGAGCCGGGCGACGTGACCCGAGCCCATCCAGCGCTTGAACGAGGCGACGGTGCGCTCGGGCTCGGTGGCCAGCCGCTCCCGCGCCGCGCGGCCGACCAGCACCGTCCCGTCGGCGTCGAGGCCGACCACGGAGGGCGTCAGCGGCTCGCCCAGGGCGTTGGGGATGAGGCGCGGCCCCTCTGGCGACCAGACGGCCACCGCCGAGTTCGTGGTGCCGAGATCGATGCCGACGATCGCCATGGAGCCCCCTTCGCTTCGGGCGGCTCGCGTCGGTCCGGCGCCGCGGCCTGCCCCGCCCCGATTATAAGCCACGGCCCGCGACGATGGCGAAGGCCAGGGCCGCGGCGGGCCTGGAGCTCCCTCCGGCCCTGGAGGAAGAGGATGCGGGCGAAGGCTCCGATGACGGCCGCGTTCGGTCCGATCGGCCCTCGCCCGACGGCGCGGACGGCGGTCGGGGTCAGAACCGCAGACCGGACAGGCGCCCACGGCTGCCGGGGCCGAACACGCTCTCGATCACCGCCCAGGTCGATGGACTCAGGCCGCGGTCGCTCCGCAGTCGGCGCGGATCCGCCCGCTCGAGCCGGTCCATCTCGCCGGCGCAGCGCTGGAGCGCGCGTTCCGTCTTGGCCGTCGCCGCGCCGTGCCGCGGGCCCCTGGCCCCGTCCAGCTCGAATCGAAGGCAGGCGGCGAAATCGTCCTTCAGATTGTCGAAGGGGGCGGCCTGGGCACCCGGAGCCGTGGCCAGCAGGGCGGCCATGAGGGAGGCCGCGAGGGAAGCAACGGGCAAAACGGCGGCACGAACGAACATGGGAACGCTCCGGTCACGGTCGGCTGACGACGACAACGCGCCGGCCGGCGATTCGCCGCACCGAGGGGAGACCGGTTCGGCGAGGGCGCCGTGCTTCTATCCCGCGTCCGGCGTTTCACCCCCCCCGGTCCGCGCCGGAACAGGAAGACCTGACGCCCCTCCCCCGCCAGAGCCGCGGCCCCCTGGCGGCCGCAGATCCAGTCCCGCACCATCGCCGCGGCGGCGGGGGAGACGGCGGGCTTCCACAGCCAGATGTCGCGGGCCGCGTCGATTCCGTGCTCGTCAAACAGGGCGGCGGGCGCGTCCTCGGCCACCCCCACCGACCAGGCGGAGAAATCGGCGCCGAATTCCTTCACGTAGCTGATGAACTCGAACTTGATCTGCTGGACGCTGTAGGCGGTCATCGGGCGCCCCTCAGGCGGGGATCGGGGCGATGCGGCCGGGCGCGGTGCGGCGGGCCTGCGCCCGGGCGGCGCCCTCGCGCTTCTCCTCGGCCGACATCTCCTTGATCACCTCCTCCAGGGCGTTGAGGGCCGTACCGACGCCGTGCCCGGCGGCGAGCGAGAGCCAGGCGAAGGCCTCGACCCGGTCGCGCTCCACCCCGATGCCGTGGGCGTAGAGATGGCCGAGCCGGGCCTGGGACGGGTAGTGCCCGGCCTCGGCCGCGCTCCGGTAGAGTGCGGCGGCGCGGGCGGGGTCGGCGGGGAGCCCGTCGCCCTTGGTCAGCAGGGTGGCGAGGTTGTAGGCCGCCATCGCGTCGCCGCTGGCGGCGGCCCGCTCCAGCCAGCGCGCGCCCTCGGCCCGGTCCTGCGCCACGCCCTGGCCCATGGCCAGCATCGCCCCGACATTGGTCGCGGCGGGGCCGTGGCCCTGCTCGGCGGCGCGGCGATACCATTCGAAGGCCTGCGCCAGCGAGGCGGGCACGCCGGTCCCGCCGGCATGGAGCGCACCGAGCCAGGCCTGCGCCTCCGGGTCGCCCGCCTCGGCGAGCGGCCGGAACACGGCGAGCGCCCGGTCGTAGGCGCGGGCCTGGAACGCGGCGACGCCCTCTGCGAGGGCGTGCGCGGCGGCGAGAGGCTGGGCGGCAAGGGGCACAGCAAGGCTCATCGACGTCTCCAAAAAAATCAGCAGCCGCGGCCCTGGGCCGTGGCGTAGAGGGGTTGGGTGTCCGTGGCGGCGGGCCGGGCCCGCACGCGGGCGGCGAGGTTGGCCTGGAGCCAGAGACCTGCGGCGTTGGTCGCAAGGGCCTCATCGGCGTCCGACCGCGAGAGCGCCGCCTGCGCGGCGACCGCCGGCGCCATCCGGGCGGCGATCTCGGCGAGCCACGCGTCCCAAGAGGCTTCGAGCCAAGAGGCTTCGAAATTGGGCGTCGCCGTCCCCTCCGGGCCGAGCAACCCGATCCGCAGCAGCGTCTGGCCGAGGGCCGTCGGCTGCAGCATCACGGCGCAGGTCTCGCCCCGTGCCTCGATCAAGACGAGGTTGGGGAAGTGGAGGGCAAGGGAAGCGGCCTCCCCGGTGGCAAGCCGCCCGCTCAGGTGCAAGCTCTCCGGCGCTTCCGCGCAGCCATCGCCTTCGGCCAGAGCCTGCGCCGCGAGCTTCCAGTTGGCGGCGTATTCCGCCCGCCGGGTTTCGCCGGCGAGCGCCACCAAGCCGTCGGGCGCGGCCTCGGGCGGGGCTGCCCCCGGGTCGAGGTTGATCCGCACCAGCGGCCCCCAGGCGCGGGCGGCGACCGGCAGCAGCCGCTCCGGACGTAAGCCCAGATACTGGTGCATCGCCGGCGTCGGCCCCTCGGCTCCCGCCGGAAGCACGGCCCCGTCGCGGCTGTAGCCGCAGGCGGTGAAGGAGCAGCGGGTCTTGGTGCCGGTGCGGCATTGCAGCGGCACCGCGCGGCAGCCGCCGTGCTGGGCCTTGTTGAAGCGCCCGACGAGGCCGCCATCAGCCCCGCGCTGGACATGGAGGCCGTGATGGCCGGCGGTGAAGGGCAGGAGGTCGCCGGGCGCCGGAATCTCGGCGCCGAGGCCGATGGCGAGCCAGGAGCGGGTCCAGACCGCGTCGTCCTCCAGTTCGGCGAAGGCGAGCGCCCGGTAGGCCGCCGGCGGCAGCAGGCGCGGCGCGGCCGGGTCGAGGCCGGCGGCGAAGAAGGCCGGATCGGCGAGGTCGAGCCCCTCGGCGTGGTGGCCGAGATCGGGGCGGTCCGGCACGAAGCCGGCGGACGCGATAGCGAGGACCATGAACGCCTCTCACGCTTCTCGAAAGGGGGCCGGTGGCAGCGCACAGGGGGCTGACGGCGCTGCCACCGGGGCTCCGCCCGAGGAAGGCGAGGACGGAGCGTCGGAACGGTCCCCGCCGTGGCGGGGACCATCGGGGTCTCAGGCCGGCAGCGGCTCGCCGCGCTCCTTGCGGCTGCGGTGCTCCATCGGGGTCGGGTCGTAATCGGCCCGGCCGCGATGCTTGAACGCGCTCTCGGGCGGGGCCGGCAGGGGCCCGTCCATGGCGAAGCGGTCGAGCACGTTCTTGGTCAGCCGCGAGATGTTGTTGTCGCAGTTGTTCCAGGGCAGCGAGCCGCAATAGGCGATCGAGGAGAAGGCGAAGCAAGCACCGCCGTTCGGGGTCTCGTGGTAGGCGATGTCGCCACGCACCCGCGGATGGGTGGTGCCGTCGAGACCCTGCTGGTTGAAGCCGAAATCCTCCATGACGAGGAGGTAGGCCTCGGTGTGCCGCCCGGCCGAGGTCGCCACCGTCAGGGTGTGCGGGGGCGAGCCCAGCATCGTGTCGACGATGTCGAGTTCGAGGCCCGCCGCGCCGCCGCCGACGAGACCGAAATTGCCGAGTTTTTCGTCGTAATCGATGCCCTCGAAGGCCCAGGCGACGCGCTGGTCCAGGCTGTCCGGCGTGCGCGAAAAATAGCTCGAGACGTCGAAGCCCTCGGACGACATGCCGACGCCGGCCACCGAGTGCAGGTAGCGCCCGCGGAAGCGCCACATCCCGCCGAGCTCGCCCGTGCCCTGGTGGTAGTACTCGCCCGGATCGGCCCGCCAGGTGCGGATGCCGGATTCGCAGCGGCGCATCTCGGTGACGACGCCGCGGCCCTTGTCCTCGTAGCCGGGATGGTACGAGTGGACCCAGTACCACGCGTCAGCGCCCATATACATCAGCCGGCCGCCGCGCTGGGTGTAGTTGTGGAGCGCATCGAGCTGGGTGCCGGAATTGTGCTCCGGGTGCGAGCCGGTGATGATGACGTTGTAGTTCTCGATGCGCGCCAGCCCGTCGTAGGTGATGTCCTCGTCGGTGAAGACGTCGTACTCGTAGCCCATCGTCTCCAGCCAGTAGATCAGGTGGAGGTCGGCCGGGTATTGCCACGGCGCCTGGGCGAGGAAGTGGTCGTATTTCGGCCGGATCGACAGGATCGGCCGCAGGCGCGACGAGATCGAGATGCCGGTGCCGTCGGTGTGGGTGTCGTAGATCGAGCCGCCGTATTCGCGGTGCTCGGACAGGAACATGTTCTGCTGCTGCATGATCGGCACGCGGTAGACGAACAGTTCCGCCCCGCCCGCGTTGCAGGCCACGTGCTCGTTGGCATAGGCCATGTAGCTGATGGTCGGCACCATCACCGCGATCTTGGCGGTCTCCTGGCCGATGCGTGGCACCACCCAGAACGGGATGAACTCCTCGTCGCCCTCGGCCGTGGTCAGCTTGGCGGCGTAGAAGCGGCTCTTCACGCCGGTCTCCGGCACGCTCCAAGTGAAGTCGGAGGTCCAGCGGGCGTCGTCGACGTCGTCGTCGTGGAAGCTGATGGCACCGTATTCCTGCGGGGCGTGCTTCCAGTCGAAGTTCTGGCCCGACCAGTTGTAGCCGGTCATGCCGCGGTTGGGGCAGTTCACCAGCGTGGCGTCGAAGCGATACGGCCCCTCGTCCTTGGCGGTCAGGGTGTCGATGCCGACGGAGAAATTCCAGGCGGCGACGATGCATTCGGAGAGCTTGCCGGTCGGGCCGGCATTGCGCCGTTCGGTCAGGCCGGGCTGGGCGCCGGCCTTCATCATCTCGATCTCGGCGCGCGAGAGCGCCCGGTTGCAGATGCGCGGGCTGTCGAGCTTGCCGTTATACTTGCCGGCAAAGACCACGCCGGCCGGCTTCGAGGAGGCGGCGAGCGGATCCTCGGGCGTCAGTCGCTCGACATAGGCGCCGAGCGCGACGGGCACGGGGGCGTGGGCGATCGCGACCTTCAGGCTCGCCTCGACCGGCTCGATCTCGGGATCTAGGGCGTAGACCACCTGCGGCTCGTGGATCAGCGTCACGAGGCCGGTGGCGGCGTCGAAGGTCGCGGCGCAGAAATGCCAGGCATGGTCGCGGATCGGCACGCCGGTGGTGATCCGGTGCTCGTTGATGCGCAGCTCCAGGCAGCCCTCCTCGTTGATGAAGAGGCCGTAGCCGCACTCGTTCGACCATTTGGTCACCAGCCCTTGCGGGCCGTGCTTCCAGTAGCGCGGATGGGTTTTTGGCGCGGTCGGCCAGATCCAGCACTGGAGCGTGAAGCTCTCGACGTGGAACGGCTTGGCATCCGGCACGTAGCCGTAGGAGCCGCCGTGGATGATCTGCTTCCGGCCCGCATAGGTGCCGTTGACCGCCGCATCGACCGGCTTGTCGATGTAGCCCGGACCGCGCGGGTTGGTGTCGCCGTTGATCATCTGGACGATCTCGACCTTGTACTCGGACGGACCGTCGCAATTGACGTAAAACTGGATCGTATCGCCGGGGTGAACGCCGAATTTGTCGGCGTAGCCGGTCAGCCTCATGGTGGTCATCGGGTCAATCCTTTGGGGAGCGTCTCTGGTCCACGCCCGTCCGTGCGCGTCCTCGCGCGCGGGGAGCCGGGAGGCGCGTCACGGCCTCCCGCTGATCGACGTGTCTTGCGAAAAGTCCGGCCGCCTCAGGTGATCGGCCAGTTGTCGTCCTTGCGCTTCCAGCCCTCGTGATAGTCTTCCGGGAAGCCGTAGCTGTCGGAGAGTTCGTCGAGGCGCATCAGGAAGATGTCGTGCTGGATCTCCTGCTCGTCGGTGTAGATCTTGTCGCCGACGAATTCGGGGGGCACGCCGCGGATGCCGGAAAGCCGGGCGATGCGCCACTCGGCATCGACCTTGGTGCAGATCACGATCAGCTTGCCCTTCGGGCTCTCGCCGCGCATGCGCAGCAGCACCCGCTTGAGCACCGGATCGGCGTGGACGCCGCCGGTCACCACGGTGGTGTCGCCGGGCGTCTCGCACAGCAGCACCGAGTTGCCGGCGACCCCCTTCATCGAGTCCATGCAGGCCTTGTGCGCGTCGATCAGGCGCTGGCGCTCGGGCGTGCCCTTCTTCGGGATCGGTTCCATCGTCGTCGCTCCTCGTGGATCCCGGCCGCGCCGTTGCGGCGGGAGATGGTTGCGGGCGCGCACGCGCTGCCGGTGCGATCCGGCGAGCGGCCCATTTCGGCGGAGCCGCGATGCCCCGCTGAGAAGTTGATATCCGGGCAAGTCAATCCATTGTATTCGCAAGCAGTGCTTCGAATACTTCGCCCGTCTTTGTTGTTCTGATTTAAGACGCTTCCAGCCTATCGGTCAAGCAAGTTTTTCTTGTCAGGAAACGTTTTTTACGCTGAACGCGAAAGATGTCCCCGTCGTCGCGCGGCTCGGCGAAGCGTTCCGGCAACGCGCCCCGTCCAGGCAGAACGCATCCCGGACGGCTTGCGCCTCGCCCGAGGCGCTCAGATCGTCATGTGCCGCTCGATCAGCTCGTCGGTCATCTCGCCGATCGGCCCGCGGGCGACGATGCGGCCGTTCTCCATCATCAGGAAGGCGTCGCCGAGCTTGCGCGCGACCTTGATGTGCTGCTCGGTGAGGATCAGCGTGATGCCGAACTCCTTGTTGAGCCGCCCCAGCGTCTGGCCGATCTCGGCGACGATGTTGGGCTGGATGCCCTCGGTCGGCTCGTCGAGGAGCAGGATGCGGGGGTTGGTGGCGAGCGCCCGGGCGATGGCGAGCTGCTGCTGCTGGCCGCCCGAGAGCAGGCCCGCCTTCCGGTGCAGGTTCTGCGCGAGATAAGGGAACAGGGTCAGGCACAGCTCCGGCACGTCTTGGCGCCCGTCGGTGCGGGCGAAGGTGCCGAGCAGGATGTTCTCCTTGACCGTGAAGTGCGGCAGGATCTGGCGCCCCTGCGGGATGTAGCCGAGGCCGTACTTCGCCCGCACATGGGTCGGCGCCTTGCCGATGGGATCGCCGTCGATCCGGATCTCGCCGGAGGTCCGGTCGGTCAGGCCCATGATGGTGCGCAGGAGCGTGGTCTTGCCGACGCCATTGCGCCCGAGCACGCACAGGCACTGCCCCTCGGGCAGGCCGAGGCCGATCTCCTTCAAGATCGGCGTCTTGCCGTAGTAGGAGGTCACGCGGTCGAGATCGAGCAGCATCGTCAGACCTCCGGCTCGCCGAGATAGACCTCGCGCACCCGCGGATCGTTCTCGATGTCGCTGAGCTTTCCCTGCGCCAGGAAGGCGCCCATGTGCATCACCGTCACCACGTCGGCGATCTGCCGGACGAAGCCCATGTCGTGCTCGACCACGATCAGGGTGTTGGTGCGCTTGAGTTCGTTGAGGAAGACGATGGTCTTCTCGATCTCGGACTCGGTCATGCCCGCGACCGGCTCATCGAGAAGCAGGATCGCCGGGTTCTGCATCAGCACCATGCCGATCTCGAGCCACTGCGTCTCGCCGTGGGAGAGGAAGCCCGCCTCGACGTCGAGACGATCCTTGAGGCCGGTCAAGGTCGCCACCTCGTCGAGCTTGGCCGAGAAGCCGGCCGGGCGCCGCCGCAGCATGTTGCGGAACGGGTTGACCTCGCGGGAATAGGCCACCTCGAAGTTCTGGCGCACGCTGAGTTCGCGGAACACCGCCGGCACCTGGAATTTGCGGCCGATGCCGCGCTGGGCGATCTCGTGCTCGCTCAGAGCGGTGATGTCGTCGCCGCGCAGGACGATGGAGCCGGAGGTCGGCTTCTGGCGCCCGGTGATGAGATCCATCGTGGTGGTCTTGCCGGCCCCGTTGGGGCCGACGAGGCAGCACAGGGTGAGTTCGGTCACGTCGAGGCTGAAGCCGTTGATGACCTTGGTGCCGCCGAAGCTCTTGTGCAGGTCGCGGATTTCGAGAACGCCCATCATCCTCTCCCTTACTCGCCCGCCGCCGGGGCGCCGGAGATCGCGTGCGGCAGGTCGGGGCGGGCGTGCTTGCCCGGCTGGCGCGCGAGCGCGCCGAGCACCTTCTCGAGAAGGCCCGCCAGCCCCTTGGGCAGGAAGCGCACGACCACGATGAAGAAGGCGCCGAGAACGAGCAGCCAGGTCGCGAGGAACTGGTCGCCGAGATAGCTCTGGCCGCCCTGGATCAGGAAGGCGCCGAGGATCGCGCCGAGCAGCGACAGGCGTCCGCCGATCCCGGCCCAGATCACCATGCCGATGCTGAAGGTGGTGTCGAGCTGGGCCGGCGAGACGTACTGGATCAGAATCACCCAGAGGCAGCCGGCCATCGCGGCGATGAAGCCGGAGATCGCGTAGATGCAGGTCTCATAGAGGGCGACGTTGTAGCCGAGGAAGCGCACCCGCTCGGGGTCGCCGCGGAGCGCTTGGACCACGAGGCCGAACTTGCTCTGCGTCAGCAGCTTGGCGCCGACCGTGACGGCGATGAGCCCGCCGCAGACGATCCAGTAGGCGGTCGGGCCGTAGGGGTCGATGTCGGTGCCGAACACGGAGAGTGGCGAAGGGGGCGAGATGCCGTTGGCGCCGTTGGTGTAGGGCTGCATGTCGAGGATCAGCGTGGCGAAGGCCGAGAGCATCGCCAGCGACATGATCGCGAAGAACGGTCCCGAGACCCGGGCGCGGAACATCAGCGTGCCGAACACGACGTAGAACAACGTCGGCACGATCAGCGCCAGCAGGATGCCGCCGCCGGTGCTCCAGAACGGCTGCCAGAACCAGGGCAGATGCTCCAGGCTGTTGTTGAGCATGAAGGGCGGGATCGGGTTCGAGTCCGGATCCTGCGACTGCATCTGCATGGTCATGGCCATGCCGTAGGCGGCGAGCCCGAAGGCGATGCCCTGGCCGAGATTGAGGATGCCGCCGAAGCCCCAGCACAGGCTGATCGACAGGGCGAGCATCCCGTAGATGCCGTAGACGGCGAACTGGTTGAGCAGGAAGCCGTCGGAGACGAAGGCCGGGATCAGGGCAATGCTCACGAAGAACAGTCCGTAGACCGCCCATTGCGCCGGCTTGCTGTGATAGAGATTGCGCGTCGTCATCTGCGGGTGAGACTCTTCTGACGGGCAGGGGGAAGGGTGAAGCCGAAGTGGCTTCACCGGCGGCCTTTGGCGACGGCGAAGAGGCCGCGCGGGCGGAAGCGCAGGAAGACGACGATCAGCACGTAGAGGAGGAAGCGCGCGAAGGTGTCGTTGGTCATGAAGGCGAAGACCGACTGGAGTTCGCCCGTCAGACCCGCCGCCGCGACGCTGCCCATCAGCGTGCCGCCGCCGACCACCACCACGAGGAAGGCCTGCACCACGTAGGCCGTGCCCATGGTCGGCAGCACGATGGCGAGTACGCCGAACAGCGAGCCGGCGACGCCGGCAAGCCCCGCGCCCAGCGCGAAGGTCGTCATGTAGACCCGGTCGGCGTTGATGCCGAAGGAGGCGGCCATCTCCTTGTTCTGCATCACCGCGCGCACCTGCATGCCGAAGCGGGTGCGGTAGAACAGCCAGGCGGTCGCCGCGACGATGAGCGCGGTGATGGCGAGCACCACGAGACGGAACACCGACAGGCTGGCGAAGCCCACCTCGACGTTGCTCTGGAAGATCTCCGGCACGGCGATGTATTTCGGATCCGAGCCGAAGATCAGCCGCACGCCCTGCATCAAGACCAGCGACACGCCCCAGGTGGCGAGCAGGGTGTCGAGCGGGCGGTTGTAGAGGTAGCGGATCAGCCCGCGCTCGATGATGAGCCCGACGAGCGCCACCACGGCGAAGGAGGCGGGCAGGCAGAGCAGGAACGGCAGGCCGAGGGAGCTCTGCAGGGCGTAGGAGGTGTAGGCGCCCAGCATGATGAACTCGCCATGGGCCATGTTGATGACCCCGACGGTGCCGTAGATGATCGTGAGGCCGATCGCGGCGATGAGCCAGATGCTGGCGATGCTGAGCCCCAGCACCAGGGCGTTGGCGAACGGAGCGATGTCGAGGGACGTCACGGGACCTCCGTGAATGCGAAGGCCCGGCCGCGCGGATCCGCGGCCGGAGCGGGGGCGCGGGAATCCGTCAGATGACGTTCTTGCGGCTCTTGCCGTCGGGGGCCACGAGGCCCGTGGCGGTGCATTTTCCGGCATTCGGGTAGATCGAGTACGGATCGGGCGCGACGTGTTCTTTCGCTTCCGAGACGATCTTGAAGCTGCCGTCCGCCTGGCACTGGCCGATCTTGGGCTTGAGCCAGGAGTTGAAGTTGTCGCCGTCGATCCAGATCAGGCCTTCCGGCGAGACGTCGTCCTCGACCCGCACGCCGCCGCTGACATCGCGGATCATGCGCGAGGTGACCTCCTCGATGTTGCCGGTCTTCTTGAGCGCGGCTTCGAGCCCGGCCTTGAACACGTAGGCCGAGAGATAGGTCTCCTCCATGTTGTAGTGGGTGGAGCCGTTCTTGCCGTACTTGCTCTTGAGGAAGTTCTCAACGAACTTCTGGTTGGTCGGGTTCTCGAGCGACTGGAAATAGGGCGCCGACAGGAAGTGCCCGGCGCCGAATTCGGGGCCCATCGCCTTGGTCTCGATCTCACCGGTGGTGAGCGAGGCGATCGGCATGGAATCGGCCTTGAAGCCCTCCTGCTTGAACTGCTTGTGGAAGGCGATGTCGGAGGCGCCGACCACGGTCGAGAAGATGAAGTTCGGCTTGGCGTCTCGGATCTTGCCGAGCACGGGGCCGAACTCGGAGCTGCCGAGGGGGATGTATTCCTCGCCCACCAGCTCGCCGCCGGCCTCTTGGAGCCAGATCTTGGCGTTCTTGTTCGACTCCTTCGGCCAGACGTAGTTCGAGCCGACGAAGAAGACCTTCTTGCCGAAGTTCTTGACCATGTAGGGGATCAGGTCCTTCGAGTGCTGGTTGGCCAGCGGACCCGTGCAGATCGTGTTCTGGGTGCATTCCGCACCCTCGTAGCAGGTCGGATAGTAGAGCAGGCTGTTCTGCGACATCACCACCGGCAGGATCGCCTTGCGGCTGGCCGAGGTGTAGCAGCCGAACAGCGCGATCACCTTCTCGCGGATGATGAGTTCCTTGGCCTTCTCCGAGTAGACGTTGAAGTCCGACTTGGCATCGACGATCACCGGCTGGATCGGATGCCCGGCGATACCGCCGCTCTTGTTGATCTCGTCGATGGCGTACTGCATCACGAGCGTGGAATCCTCTTCCGGCACCGCGAGCTGGCCGGTGAGGGAGAACAGCAGGCCGACCTTGATCGGCTCCCCCTTCTTGAGCGTCGCGCCCCAGGCCTCGCGGGCCGTCGGCAGCCAAAGGTGCGGCGCAGCGATGGCTGCCGCGGCGAGCGAAGACTGCTTCAAGAGCTTGCGACGCGTGAGGTCCATGTCGATCCCCTTAATTGCTGTGCAATTGCCTGGTTTTTGAGCGGATACTCGACTCACTGCTCAAGAAGTAAATCTTGTTTCTTCCAGAGAAACGCTACGGCGCTCTTTTACGTTGCGTCAAGAGCGCATTTCTCCTGAGGACACATTTTTTCTTCGGGGCAACGATCGGCGGAGCGCATCGCGCGTCCCAGGCCGCGGCGTGGCCCGCTTGCAAGCACGATGCCGCAAATTCCAAAAAGTCCAAATTAGCAGTTGACCGTATGGGAAACTCAGTGCCAGCCTAGTAGAGCCAGGGATGAGTGGTCAAAAATTACGCAAAAGCGCGAGCTTTGATCACATTGCAAAAGATTCGAACCGGCCGGCCGCTTTTGACGGCTTCTGCCGGAATTTCGGGCGAAAACCAGAAATCGGCCATCGGCTGTTGCACGCCCTTTGCGAGGCGCGCGGCAGCACCGCCGCCGCGGAGACCGCCGGATTGTGCGTCGCACAACCCAGCACCTCCAAAGGTGAGCGAAGACTAGATCACAACGGGTACAGTTAAGGGGATGACGTGATGCGCGGCGGTGGATACGGGAAGGAACCGGGGACGACCCGCTCGGACCGGCGGGGACGGTCGAAGGGATGGGCGGCCGGCGCGCTGGCGGGCGCGCTGGTGCTCGGCTCGCAAGTGGGCGCGCTGGCGCAGCAGCCCTCCCCGGTGGGCCAGTTCAACGATCAGACGCAGCCGCGCACCGATCCCAACATCGCCGCCAAACCCGCCGACCCCGTCCGCGTCGGCCCGCTCGCCCCCTGGGCCACCGACATGGCCGCCCGCGGGCTCACCTTCGACATCAACATCTACGACTTCTACCAGGCCAACCCATCGGCCGGCCTGCGCACCGGCGAGCAGTCCAACTCCGCCTACTTCGTCCTCTCCATGTCCGCCGACATGCAGAAGCTCGCCAACATCGCAGGCGGCACCATCAAGTTCACCCAGACCTTCTTCGGTCTCGTGCGCAACCTCAACATGGCCGCCGATATCGGCGACACCACCGTCGGCTACCAGCCGCCCTACAACCCCAACTCCAACCGCCTCTCGCTGCTCACCTACGAGCAGAAGCTCCTCGATGACCGCCTCGTCATCGAGTTCGGCCGCACCCACCCAGATCGCTACTACGGCCTGCCGCCGTGCAACTCGATCAACTCCTGCTTCCAGGACCTGTTCTACATCAACGCCGGCTTCACCTCGCCGCTCTACGCCGTCTGGGGGGCGAATGCCGCCTACCAGCTCTCGCCCACCACCTACATCCAGGCCGGCGCCTTCTCGGTGAACCCCGGTACCAACGCGCTGTCCGGCTACGACTGGGGCTACGAGCGCCTCTCGGGCGCGCTCGTCATGACCGAGATCGGCTACAAGACCGACTACACCATGACCGCCTATCCGGGACGCGCCTCGCTCACCGGCTTCGTCAACACCGCCGACCACGACGACAACTTCAAGACGGTGTTCGGCACCTCGCGCGGCCTCAACCCCGGCACCCCGGCGCTGCAGAAGACGGGCACGTCCGGCCTCGTGCTCACCGGCACGCAGACGGTCTGGCGCGCCGATGGCGGGCTGGTGGCCAACCCGCACCCGACGGCGATCTCGCTCTATACCGGCACGGGCTATTCCTTCGACCCGACGGTGCCGATCCGCTTCAACTCCTTCGTCGGCGTGCTGCTGCAGGCGCCCGACCAGAGCCGGCCGAACGACACCTTCGGCCTGAAGATGAACTGGCAGCGCCTGTCGGAGAACTACACGCAGTTCCTGTCGGACGCGAACTTCATCTCCGGCGGCTCGGGCGCGCCGTACGCGCGCGACAAGTTCATCTTTGAGGCCAACGCGCATCTCGACGTCGGCGCGGGCGTGATCGTCGAGCCGGTGGTGCAGTACGTGGTCAACCCGAACTCGTTCTGGAACCCCTACACCGCCCGCCGCGCCAAGGACGGCTTCTACGGCGGCTTCACCCTCGTCGTTCCCCTCGGAACACTCCTCGGCCTCGCCCCAGGCTAGAGCGCATTCCGACGAAGTGGTCACCGGTTCGTCGAAAGAAGGCGCGCCAAAACAATGAGCTAGAGACGCCGGCCTGATGCAATCAGGTCAGATACGGCTCTAGGGAAGCCGTTGCCCGCCCGGCCCTCCCGGTCCCCCGACCGGGAGGGCCTTTTTGCGTTCGATGCCTAGTGGGGCGGGGGCGGCCGACTGGTTCGGATGTCCGTCATGATCCTCATCGGGACACTCACGGACGCCGGTCGCGGGCCTCCTCCAGGCGGCGCAGGAAGGCGGCAGCCTGCCGTCCGCGCTCGACCGCATCCTCGCTGCCCCGGCGCAGGACGATCCGCCCATCGCGCACCGTGACGTCGTCGGAGACCGGGATCACCGGCCCGGTCCTGTCCGGATGGAAATCGGCCGCGATGCCCTGCGGGCCGCCGCTGAGGCGGACAATGCCGAGGGCGAGGCATCCGATGCGCAGGGCGGCCAGGGTGAACAGCGCCTCCACCGGCTTCGGCAGGGGGCCGAACCGGTCCTCGATCTCGTCGCGCAGGGCGTCGATCTCGGCCTCGGCGCGCAGGCGCAGCAGGCGGCTGTAGAGGCTCAGGCGGATCTCGGGCTCGGGGATGTAGTCGGCGGGCACGCGGCCGCTCAGGCCGATCCGCACCTCCGGGCTCCAATCCTCGGCCGCCTCGCCCTTGGCCGCGCGGAGCGCCAGTTGCAGCAGGTGCTGGTAGAGGCCGAGGCCGACGAGCTTGACATGGCCCGACTGGTCGTCGCCGATGAGATCGCCCGCGCCGCGCAAGTCGAGGTCACGGGCGGAGATGGCGAAGCCCGCACCGAGCCGGTCGAGCGCCTCCAGCGTGCGCAGCCGCTTCTCGGTCGAGGGGCTGAGCGGCTTGTCGGGACGCGCGAACAGGTACACCACGCCGCGCCGCTGCCCGCGCCCGACCCGGCCGCGCAACTGGTGCAGCTGCGCGAGGCCGAAGCGCTCCGCATCCCAGACCAGCATCGTGTTGGCCCGCGGCACGTCGAGCCCGCTCTCGATGATGCTGGTGGCGAGCAGCACGTCGCCCTCGCCGTCGGCGAAGCGGACCATGGCGTCGTCCATCTCGGCCGGTTTCATCTCGCCATGCGCGGTCACGACGTCGAGCCCCGGCACGAGCGCGCGCAGGCGCTCGGCCATCGGCGCGATATCCTCGATGCGCGGGCAGACGACGAAGCTCTGGCCGCCGCGGCGATGCTCGCGACGCAGGGCCGCGGCGAGCGTCGCCTCCTCGAACGGAGCGATCACCGTGCGGATCGGCTGGCGCACCGCCGGGGGCGTGGCGATCACGCTGAGGCTCTGCAGGCCGACCATCGCCGCCTGGAGCGTGCGCGGGATCGGGGTTGCGCTCAGGGTGAGGATGTGGGCCTCGCCCGCCGCCCTGCGCAGGCTCGCCTTGGTCTTCGCCCCGAAGCGCTGCTCCTCGTCGATGATGGCGAGCCCGAGATCGTGGAACGCGACGCCGCGCCCGGCGAGCGCCTGGGTGCCGATGACGAGGCGCACGCTGCCGTCGGCGAGGCCCTGCTTCACCCGCTTGGCCTCGGCGGGTGAAACGAGACGCGAAAGATGCGCCACCGTGATGCCGAAACGGGCAAAGCGGCGCCGAAAGGTCTCGACATGCTGGCGCACCAGAACCGTGGTCGGCGCCATCACCGCAACCTGCCGGCCGGCGAAGACCGCCGCCGCGGCGGCGCGCAGGGCCACTTCGGTCTTGCCGAACCCGACATCGCCGCAGACCAGACGGTCCATCGGCGCCGCGCCCGCGAGATCGGCCAGAGTCTCCTCGACCGCACGGGCCTGATCGCCGGTGAGGGGATAGCCGAAGCCGGCGGCGAACCGCTCCATCTCGCGCTCCGGCGGCACGATCCGCGGCGCGCGCATGTTCCGGCGCTCCTGCGCGGCGCGCAGCATCGCCCGCGCCGCCTTGGCGAGGGTCGCCTCTGTCTCCAGGCGCCGCCGGGCCCAGGTGCCCCCGTCGAGCCGGTCGAGGGTCACCGCCTCGGCCTCCGATCCGTAGCGCCAGACGCGATCGGCCTGGCTCACCGGCACCATCAGGATGGCCTCGTCGGCAAAGCGCAGGCGCAGGGCATCCTCCTCGTCCACCTCGCCCGTGCGGACCGGCTCGAGTCCCTCGAACACGCACAGGCCGTGATCGCGATCGATCGCCACGTCGCCGACCCGCAATTCGACCTCGCCGATCGGCAGCACGGCGGGCGCACGCTGCACCCCCGCGGAGAGGGGCCCGAACAGGTCGGCGGCGGCGATCACCGTCGCGCCCGCCTCCGGCACGCGGAAGCCCGCCTCGACCGGCGCCTCGATCGCCAGCACCGCTCCGGGCTCCGCCGCCTCGACCTCGGTCCAACCGTCGATCAGGCGCACGGTCCGCTCATCGACGGCGGCGGCCGCCCGCACGAGGCGGCGGAACGGCGCCTTGGGACCGGCGAGCACGAGGCGCTCGCCGTCCTTGAGGGCCGCGCGCACGGCCTTGGCGAAGGCCGCCTCGGGACGGCGCTCGCGGGCGAAGACCGGCCCGGCCACCTGCTCCGCCGCATCCACGGTCGCGGCGGCCAGCCGGCGGGCGTCGATCAACGCCGCCCAGGCATCGGGCGTGAGGTAGAGATCCGGCGCAGCATCCGGCCGGGATCGCTGACCACTCCCGGCGGATGAGGCCGCGCCCTCCGCCTCCCATCCCTCGGCGATCTGCTCGAAGAAGGCGGCGGCGCGCTCCTCCACCCCGGCCTCGACGACGAGGCGGGCCTCGGGCGCGTAGTCGAGGATCGTGACGAGCGACGGGTAGAAGCGCGCCAGCCGGTGCTCCTGGCCGGTGAAGGGCTCGAGGCATACGCCCGAATCCGGCGCCAGGATGATCTCGGTGGCGGGATCGATCACCAGCCGCTCGGTCTCGACCCGTGAGCGCTGCGACACCGGATCGTAGGATCGGATCGCGGTGATGCGGGCGCCATCGTGCTCGACCCGGCAGGGGAGCGGCGCCGCCGCCGGGAACACGTCGAGGGTCCGCCCCCGGACCGCGACCTCCCCGGGCTCGTCGACGCGGTCGTCGAGGATGTAGCCGAGCCGTGCCAGCTGCGCCGTCAAACCCTCGGGATCGAGCGGATCACCGACGCGCAGTTCGACATGGGCGCTCGCCCAGGTCTCCGGCGGCGGCACGCGCTGCAGGAGCGCGGGGGCGGTGGTGAGCAGGATGTCGGGCTGCGCCTGGGCGTCGGTCAGCCAGCGCAGCACACCCGCGCGCGCGCCCATGACACCGCGGGAGGGCGAGGCGCGATCGAACGGCAGGCAATCCCATTCGGGAAAGACCGCCACGGTCCGCTCCGGTGCCAGGGCTCGAAGGACCGCGGCGATCTCTTCGAGGCGGCGCCCGTCGCGGGCCACGTGGATCAGCGGCCGCGCGGCAACTGCAAGACCGAGCAGGGCGGCTGCCAGAGCCCCCGTCGGGATCAGCGGTGCGGCACCCGCGTCGCGGCTCGGATCCTGGTCTCGGGGCTTCGCTGTCCTGGGCTTTGCCATCTCTGTTCCGTGCAGGCGACGTCCGGGGTCGACCTGCGGGAACTGCGCATGGCGGGGCGGCGGTTCCTGTCCGGACGGGCGATCGCCGAATCTCCGCGCAGTTCGCTGGGGACGACCGGGCGGAGGGCGACAACACGACACGGCCGCCGCGTCGGCGCCACGCCGCTCGCAGCCCCCTCGCAGGGCCACCGCATGCCGCCGAATTGGGCACGCCTGCGCCCGGAACAGCACCGGTCGCTCGGACGGACCGCTCGATTCGCGCCGCGCCCGCCCAAGCGTCAGCGACCGAGGACGTCGGCTTCGACTGTGCCCACGGCCTCGGCCTGCTCCCCCGCGACCGCGCGATCGGATTTTCGCCTGAGAAGCGCGCCGATACCGACGACGAGTACCGCACCGAGGGCGCCTGCCGCCAAGTGCAGGTTCGGCTGCAGGACGGAGGGCAGGGCCTCGATCACGTGCTGCTGCATCAGCCGATCGCTGGCGATCATCTCGCCCGCCACCCACCCCAGAAGGCCACCGCCGAACCAGATCAGGATCGGGAACCGGTCGATCAGACGGGTGATCAGGGTCGCCCCGACCACGAGGAGCGGGACGGACAGGGCGAGGCCGATGATGAAGAGCTCGTCATGCCCCTTGGCGGCCCCCGCCACGGCAACGACGTTGTCGAAGCTCATGACCGCGTCGGCCACGGCGATTGTCCAGATCGCCCGGAGAAGGCTCGACTGTTCCTTGATGTGGCTCTCGTCCTCCTCCTCGCCGCGCACCAGCTTCACGGCGATGTGCAGCAGGATGAGGCCGCCGACCACTTTCAGCAGCGGCACCGCGAGAAGCTGCGAGATGATCAGGGCGAAGACGATCCGCAGGAGCGCCGCGACCAGGGCACCCGCATACACCCCGATCCGCAGCTGCCGCTCGGGCAGTCCTCGGCAGGCCAGGGCGATGACCACGGCGTTGTCCCCCGACAGGATGATGTCGATCCAGACGATCTGGAGGAGGGACAGCAGGAAGGAGGAACTCAGATAGGCATCCACGATCGCACGCTTTCGCTGCCCCAGCCCGTCATGGCGACGGCGCGAACGGCAGGCGCTCGCGCGACATTCCTGAGAGGCGATGAGGATGTTCGGTGAGGCCGGTCCCATCGTCCGGCGGGAGCGCCGGCCCGATGGGCTTTTCCGGCGAAGGGATGCCGGACCGCCGCAGGCCCGGCAACGGCGGGAACGGAGAGCCGGCCCCGATCGCAATCCATCCGGGCTCGGCTCCGGACCTTGTTTCGGGGTGCCCTCTCGTCGAAACGCGCCCTCGAACGCGCGTCAGGGATTGGCCTCGACGGCGGATCGGAGGACGGGCGTCCAGCGGGCGACCTCGCTCTCGACGAGCTTCTGTAGCGCGTCGGGTCCGGCCTCGGCCTCCTTCGGCACCGTGCCGCCGAGTTCGAGGATACGCTTCTTCGCGCCCGGATCCTTCAGCGCGGTCTCGAGCGCGGCGACGAGCTTGGTCCGGACATCGGCCGGCAAGCCCTTCGGCGCGAAGACGGCGTTCCAGGCGCTGACCTCGTATTCGGGCAGGCCCGCCTCCTTGGTGGTCGGCACGTCGGGCAGGCTCGGGGAGCGCTCGGGCGTGGCGATGGCGTAGGCCTTGATCGTGCCGCCGGTGATCTGCGGGGCGACGTTGACGATCTGGTCGGTCATGAAATCGACCTGCCCCGCCACGAGGTCGTTCAGCGCCGGCCCGGTGCCGCGATAGACGACGAGGGTCGGTTTGGCGCCGACGAGCGAGTCGAACAGCACGCCCGTCGAGTGCGAGACGGAGCCGACGCCGGCATGCGCCTGGTTGATCGAGGCACCGCCGGATTTGAGCGCCTCGATGAAGCCCTTGAGGTTCTCGGCCGGCATGGACTTCTTGGCGACGATGACGATCGGCGTGCCGGCGGCGAGCCCGATCGGGTCGAAGCTCTTGGCCGGGTCGTATTTCAGGCCCTTGAACAGGGCCGGGGCCGCGCCGTGCGTGCCCATATGCCCCATCATGATGGTGTAGCCGTCGGACGCCGCCTGCGAGGCGCGGGTGATCCCGGTCGTGCCGCCGGCACCGGTGACGTTCTCGATGACGACCTGCTGGCCCAGCGCCCGCGACATCGGCTCGGCGACGATGCGCGCGACGACGTCGGTGGGACCGCCGGCCGCGAAGGGCACCACCATGGTGATCGGGCGCTGGGGGTAGGTGTCCGCCGCCGCCCCGAAGGCGGCGAGCGCCGACAGGAGACTGATCGCGAGAGCCGTTCTCATGGTTTCCTCATCCCTTCCTGATCTGGTCTTGTGTCGCCTTGCCTCGTCCTGTCGGAGCTCCCTGAGCTCCGCCTGTCTTCCCGCCGCTCAGGCCTCCGTGAAGACCTCGTCGCGGCTTCGTCGCAGCGACGGCAGCAGCGCCAGCGCGAGGATGGTGAAGGCGACGAGGAACAGCAGCGCGCTGACCGGACGCTCCAGGAAGACCATGGCGTCGCCGCGGGAGAGGGTGAGCGCGCGGCGCAGGTATTCCTCCATCAGCTTGCCCAGCACGAACCCCAGCAGGAGCGGCGCCGGCTCGAAGCCGAACTTGATCAGCGCGTAACCGAACACCCCGAACGCCGCGATGAGCATGACGTCGGTGGGCAGTGAATTGATCGAGTAGATGCCGATTGAGCAGAACATCAGGATCGCGGGGAACATCAGCCGGTAGGGCACCTTCAGCAGGCGCACCCAGATGCCGACCAGCGGCAGGTTGATGACGAGCAACATCAGGTTGCCGACCCACATCGAGGCGATCATGCCCCAGAACAGGTTGGGGCTCTTGGTCATCACGCCGGGCCCGGGGACGATGCCGTGGATGGTCATCGCACCGACCATCAGCGCCATCACCGCGTTGGGCGGGATGCCGAGGGTGAGGAGCGGGATGAAGGCCGTCTGCGCGCCCGCATTGTTGGCGCTCTCCGGGCCGGCGACCCCCTCGATGGCGCCGCGGCCGAACCGGCTCGGATCGCGGGCGATGCGCTTCTCGACGGTGTAGGCGGCGAACGGACCGAGGACGGCGCCGTTGCCCGGCAGGATCCCGAGCGAGGCGCCGATCGCGGTGCCGCGCAGGGTCGCGGGCATCGCCTGCCGGAGATCGGCCAGACTCGGCAGCAGGCGGCCGATGCGCGCCCGCGCGACGTCCCGCGTCTCGGTCTGGTCCAGGTTGCGCAGGATCTCGGCCACCCCGAACAGGCCCATGGCCAGCACGGAGAAGTCGATGCCGTCGGTCAGGAAGGTGAAGCCGAAGGTCATCCGCTCCTCGCCGGTCTCGAGGTCGGTGCCGATGCAGGCGAACAGGATGCCGACCAGGATCATGGCCACGGCCTTGAGCACCGAGCCGTGGGCGAGGACGACCGCGAAGGCCAGTCCCATCACCATCAGGGCGAAGTATTCCGCCGGCCCGAAGATCAGCGCGAGGCGGGTGAGCGGCGCGCCGAGCGCCGCGATCAGCAGCGTGGCGACGGTGCCGGCGAAGAACGAGGCGATCGCGGCCGTGCCCAGGGCGATGCCGGCCCGGCCCTGCCGCGCCATCTGGTGCCCGTCCAGCGTGGTGACGACCGAGGTCGCCTCGCCGGGGATGTTGACGAGGATCGCGGTGGTCGAGCCGCCGTACTGCGCCCCGTAATAGATGCCGGCGAGCATGATCAGCGCGCCCACCGGATCGAGGCCGAAGGTGATCGGCAGCAGCATGGCGATGGTGGCGATCGGCCCAACGCCGGGCAGCACGCCGATCAGCGTGCCGACAAGGCAGCCGAGGAAGCAGAGCAGCAGGTTCTGCAGGCTCAGCGCGACGGCGAAACCGAGGCCGAGATTGGAGAGAAGATCCGGCACGGGCGGGGCTTCCGATCAGGCGGTCATCGAGTGCCGGGCGACATCGGTCCCACCCCGCCGGGTGGACCGGCGCTGCAGGACGAGCAGCCCCAGACCGGCCAGGGCGAGCGTCCCGGCCATCAGCCGCAGGAGCAGCCGCGAGGGGATCCGCCCGCTCGCCGCCTCGACGAGGGCGGCGGGAAAGAGCGGGATCGGCAGGTTGAGCAGATCGCCGAACAGAAGCATGCACCCGGCCGTGAGGAGCAGCGCCAGGATCAGAAGCTCACGGAATCGCGCCTCGGGGCTCGCATAGCCCGCGAGGATGACCGCGAGGGGACCGGCGACGATCAGGCCGAGGCCGGGCGTGGTGACGGGGCCGAGGTCGGTGGGCCGGATCGTCGCCGCGAAGGCGAGGATGGCCAGGACGACGACGACCGGACCGCGCAGGCCGACCGCCTGGAGCCCGTCTCCGCCGCGCACGAAGCCCGTTGCGGCCAGCGCGACTCCGCAGGCAGCCACGCCGATCGCGACCCAGTGCGGCAGCATTCCGGGGCCCATCGCGCCGAGGGTCCCGCGCGGCAGATCGCCCGCGGCCCAGACGCCGAACACCCCGAGCAGGACGAGGCCGAGACCGGCCGCCACGTTCTGCGACAGGCGTAGGAGCGCACGACCCGACCCAACGCCACTCGACCGGTCGCTCATCGTCCCCTCTCAACGGGCATGCCCGCACCGGTGCCTCCGGTGTGCGCGGCACAACGGGAACGACCGAATCCTCCCCTGAGGAACTTTGTCCGCAGCCTATGCCGTGAAACCAATCTTCGGCAAGACCTTGCACCCGCGAAACCCTTCCTCTCCCATTCTTCTGTTGCCGACAGCAGAATCGCGGGTCTTCACGCCGGCTCCCGTCGGCAGCATTACGTCAGGCTGAGAGCGGGCTCGCCGCGACCGCAAGGCGACCGGGCAGCGCCTTCCACCGCCGTGCGGCTCGCGGCCTTCCGCTCACCGCACCGAGAGGCCGGAAGTCGACGATAGCTGAACCCTTTTCTGTGATTGCGCGTTTGTTGATCCGGTTTGACAGTTTAGGCGAAAGGACAATGTTCATGCGCAAAATTCTTGTTGCGACGGCCGCCCTCGGCACATTGATCATCCTCGATGCTCCGAGCCTCGCGCAAGGGTTCCGGATTGGTCCCGGCGGCGTGGAGATCGATGATGGCCGCGGCTATCGCGAGGAACGGGAAGAACGCCGCTATCGCCGCATGTGCCGAGAGCTTCGCGACCGCTGCGAGAACCGGGACATCTACGGCGAGGAAGGCCAGGGCAACTGCCGGCGCTACCGCCGCATGTGCGGCTGAACGCGACGAAACCTGACGGCGACTTGGATCTGCATCCGACCGGCTCACATCGGTGCGGGTGCTGTTCCGGCCAAGCGGGCCCGGCAGGCACGGGCCGGCGTGCCCAGAGGGCGCGATCGAGAGACCCGGACGGTCGCGGTCGACGATCGCGCTCAGATGAACCCTCGTTCGCGCAGGGCCCGGATCGACGACACGGCGTCCCGATGATGGATGAAGACGCCGCCGGCCGCCTCCCAGCGATGCCGGTGCGTATCCCAATCGTCGACCAGCGCATCGCCCGGACGGCAATGCTCGCGCTTCAGCGCGGCGGTCGTCGCGATCATCGGAACGTCGGGAAAGTGGCGCGCCGCCCAGCGCCGCTTCTGCGGCTCGGCCCAGTTCCCCCGCGGCAGGCCGGTGAGGATGACCGGCCGACAGGCGCTGACGGCCTCGTAGAGGTCCCGGGCATCCGGCAAGAGGTCGAGTGACGCGAAGAAGTCGGGTTCCGCCGCCAGCCGGTCCCAGAATGGCTTCAGGCCGAACCGGCGCTGGAAGGCCTCCGGTGACATCCCGAGCACGCGCGTGGCTCCGCGATCGAAGTCGGCCAGGACCCCATCGCAGTCGAGAAACACCGTCGGCATCGCTGCGGCAGCCCCTTCGTGATCTTGCGTCCGTCGTCTGACGTCGCGGCCTCGCGCGAGGCCCGACGGATAACGCGCATCGATGGCTCCGGCTCGCCGCAGCAACGAACGGCCGCAGATCTCGTCCCGGCAGCCCGATCGAGGCTCGTACGCCACACGCGCCGACCTCGATGGGAGCGGGGGCCGGCGCGTGCCCGGGATCGAGTTGCGAGCCCGTTCGTGACGCGATAGCTCGCCCCGGCGAGCGGATGGACATGGAACACCACAAACACACTCTCGTGCTCGTGCGGCACGGCCAGAGCGAGGACAACGAGCGGGAGCTCTTTTCCGGATTGCGCGATCCAGCCCTGACGCCCCGCGGCGTCGAGGAGGCCAGCAGGGCCGGCACGGCACTCAGGACGCTCGGATACCGGTTCGACGCGGCGTTCACGAGCCGGCTCGGACGTGCCCAGCACACCCTCGCGCTGATCCTCGAAGGGCTGGGCCAGTCCGATCTGCCCGTACAGGCGGATGCGGCCCTGAACGAACGGGATTACGGAGCGCTCGCCGGTCTCAACAAGACGGAAGCGCGCGCCCGGTTCGGGGTCGAGCAGGTCCGCACCTGGCGGAAATCCTACGATGCGGTGCCCCCCGGCGGTGAGAGCCTGGCGATGACGGGGGCTCGCCTGTGGCCGTTCTTCGAGCGCACCGTCGCCCCTCGTGTTCACGACGGCGGGTGCGTGCTCGTCGTCGCTCACGGAAATTCGCTGCGATCGCTGCTCATGCGCCTCGACCGCATCGACCCCAGGCACATCGAGGACGTAAACATCGGTACGGCCGAGATCCTCGTCTACCGGAGCGACGCGGTCTCTCGGACGCTCACCCGGGCGGCGGCGATCGCACCGAAGACGCAGGATTGATCGGCCGTCGAGCCCCGGATCGGATCCCGACACAGCGCCGCGATCCGGCGCCGCGTCACCGCCCTCGCACGCGGTCGCACGAGGGCCTCAAGCCTCAGACCGCCCCGCGCGCAGCATCGCCCTGCAGGTAGCGCGTGAGATTGCGTCGGATGCGCTCGAGCGGCACTTCGGCCGGATCGGGCAGGACGAAGGTGTCCTGCGTGATGGTCTCGTAGGCGCGGATGTAGACGGCCGCAGCCCCGAGCACGACCTCCGGCGGGATGTCCGGGATCGGATCGCTATAGGGGTCGCAGCGCGCCACGACCCAGTTGCGGACGTAGTCCTTGTCGAAGCTCTCGGGCGCCGTCCCGGCCGCGAGCCGTTCGGGGTAGCTTTCCGCGAACCAGTAGCGGCTGCTGTCCGGGGTATGGATCTCGTCGGCGAGCACGATCCGTCCCTCCGCATCGGTCCCGAACTCGTACTTCGTGTCGGCGAGGATGAGGCCGCGTTCGGCAGCGAGCGCCTGTCCGCGGGCGAACAGCGCCAGCGCCGCCTGGGAGACGGTCCGCCATTGCTCGGCCGTGAGCAATCCCTGCTCCAGGATCGCCGCCTCGCTGAGCGGCTCATCGTGGCCGCCATCGGCCGCCTTCGTGGTCGGCGTGATGACGGCCTCCGCCAGACGCTCGTTCGCGCGCATCCCATCGGGAAAGCGATGGCCGTACATCTCGCGCTCGCCGCGCTGATAGCGGGTCAGGATCGAGGTGGAGGTCGTCCCCGCCAGGTAGCCCCGCACCACGATCTCGACCGGGAGGATATCGAGACGGCGCCCGACGACGACGTTCGGGTCCGGATAGGCCAGGACGTGGTTCGGACAGATGTCGGCGGTCCGCTCGAACCAGTAGCGCGCGGTCTGCGTCAGAACCTGCCCCTTGAAGGGAATGGCGGCGAGCGGGCGATCGAAGGCGCTGATCCGGTCGGTGGTGATGAGGATCCGGCGGCCGTCGGCCAGATCGTAATTGTCGCGCACCTTGCCCCGGTAGCGGTTGGGCAGCCCGGCGATCTCCGCCTCGTCCAGCACGTGGTGCGCGTACGGTGCGAGGGCGCTTGCATCCTTCATTCGTCTCACCCGCTCGTTTCAGGAAGGGAGGTCGAGCAAGCCTCGTAGCAGGGAAGGCTCCCATCGTCGCCGCGGAACGCGGCGTCGCGGCCGATCTTCGGCACACTCCCAGAGCGGTGTCGTCCACGCCGATGACGATCGAGGCTCGCTTGCCGGCACCGCGGCCCCTCGGCTGGTGCCTCATCTCTGTACCCGCAAGTTCTTTTTCACCCGAGGCGGGACCGGCCCGATCGATGGCTCCTTCTTGACCCGAAAGGATTTGATGGCAGCGTTTCCAAAGCTGCATCGGCGTGCAAAACTCTTCCGTCGAACAAACAGAAGGCTTGTCCCGCCTCGGCAGGACAAGTCTTCCGGTCAACCGGGTCGCAGCGAGATGCCGTCGTCTGAAATCGATGTGATCCGGGCCCGCCTTGCCGCACATCCGCGGCCCGCCGATCTCGCCGCACGGCGGGCGCGGATCGATGGTCTCGGAGCCGGCTACGTGCTGCCGCCGGACGTCGCCGTCGAAGCCGTCGATGCCCACGGCGTGCGCGCGGAGTGGACGAGCACGCCCGCCGCCGGAGAAGACGGGCGTGTCGTGCTGTTCCTGCACGGGGGCGGCTACGTCTCCGGCTCGCTGACAAGCCATCGCCACATGGTCGCGCAGGCCGGGCGCGAAGCGGGGGCGCGCACCCTGGCGCTCGACTACCGGCTCGCACCCGAGCACCCGTTCCCGTCCGCTCTCGAGGATGCCCTCGCCGGATATCGCTTTCTGCTCGATGCGGGCATCGCACCGGCGCGGATTGCGCTTGCGGGAGAGAGCGCGGGAGGCGGTCTCGCGCTCGCAGCGGTCCTGTCGCTGCGAGAGGCGGGACTGCCGCTGCCGGGCTGCCTGTGGCTCAGTTCGCCCTGGACCGATCTCGCCCTGACCGGCGCCAGTCTGGAGGCCAAGGCCGCCGTCGATCCGCTGCTCAGCCGCGGCTACCTGTCAGAACTGGCGAGCCTCTACCTGAACGGCGCCGATGCGCGAGGGGTGCTCGTCTCACCGATCTACGCCGACTTGGCCGGATTGCCGCCGATGCTGATCCAAGTCGGCTCGGCCGAAACCCTTCTCGACGACTCGGTTCGGCTGGCCGCCGGCGCGGGGGCTGCGGACGTCTGCGTGCAGCTCGAGATCTGGCCGCACATGATCCATGCTTGGCATCTCTTCTATCAGGAGGTCGCGGAGGGACGGCGCTCGCTGGCGGCGGCCGGTGCCTTCATCAGAGCCCATCTCGATCGCGATCGAGCGTGAACGGTGCCGGGTCGCGCTCGATGCGAGAGCCGGATCCGGCCGGATCGCTTCACGCCGGCGTCTCCAAGCCTCCGCTCCGACGCGCATTCTCTGGCCGGACCACCCCCTGCATCGGAGCGCGCCCGCTTCGGACATCGGCAGAACAGCTATTCGCCCTGCACCTGTCGCTGATCGCGTTCCAACTGCTGCAGCAACTCCGCCAAGCGCGGATCGAGCACCTCGTCGAGCACCGGCTCATACAACGCCTCCAACTGCCGCCCGAGCCGCAGCCGCGTGCGGGCGTCGAGGATCGGGCTGTGTTCGACCGCGGGAGCCGGCGACGGGGGCGCATCGGGGGTGGCGTTCATGGGAGACGGGCGCTCGATGTTCACAAGGGACGGCCGCAGGAAGCCTTCTGATCAACCAAACGCCTGATCCGCGGTTTGGCCCAATAACGGCTCATGCAGGCCTTCGATCCGGGAATCGAGCGGACATGCGATCGATCGGTTGCGGACACCATCGCCCGCCGGACGACCTCCTTCAGGGCCGGCGCGAACGCCGCGAAGCCGATCGGCGGCGGTGCTCAGCACGCCCGGCACGCCGTGCCGCTTAGAGCGCATTCCGATGAAGTGGTCACCGGTTCGTCGAAAGAAGGCGCGCCAAAACAATGAGCGAGAGACGCGGGCCTGATGCAATCAGGTCCGATACGGCTCTAGGGGCCGGCCTGTTCCTGCGCCTCCTCACCCGCCGGCTTGCCGTCCTCCCGAGCGCGGTGGAGCACGAAAATCGCGATCACCATGGTCAGGATCAGGCCTGCCAGAACCGCAAGCTCGATCATCGAGGCCTGAAACAAGGCTTGTTTTTCCGGGGACCAGTCCTTGGCGTGGGTGATCTCCGAGGATTGCAGGGTAATCACGAGGACCCGCCGGATCGAGGCGATGAGGCCGACGATCAGGAACGGCTCGCAGGTCAGCCTGCCCGAGCGCATCGATACCCGCACCGTGTGCAGGATCTCGATCAACATCAGCAGGAACAGCAGCCGGTCCACCACCTCGAGGATCTGATCGGCGCCCCCAAGGGTGCGGAAGGCTTCCCATGTCAGCCCGGCGGCATCGATCAGCGCGACGAGGGCCGTCAGAGCGAGCAGGGCGCCGAGAGCGGCGTAGATGGCGTGCTCGGTATGAAGGAAGATGAAGCTCGCTGCGCGCGTGAGCCGGCCCTGACCCTCCGTGTCGCTGGACATGGCTCACGCTCCTCCAGAGTTTCCAACCTCTACGTGTTCTGGAGAACAGACACGATCGGCGACCGAGCGTCCAGCGCGGACGCAATCGCTGAACGCAGCCGAAGGGCCTGGATATGCGAAACCAGCTCGGCCTGTGGGACGGTGGCTGGGTTACCGGGACTGCATCATGCGAATGCGTGTGATTAGCTCACGACGATGCGCTCATCGAGTTTACGATCAACAGTTTGAACTATTTCGTCGATCCCTGCGTGAGGCGTGCCAAGCTTTTGCGCGATCAGCTTCACCAACAGGTCGACCCGCTCGATGAAGGGAGCGCCGTTCGCGACTGCGCGCGCAGCTGACGAGGGCTTGAGGAGGCTCTCGGCGGCCTTGGCATACTTCTCGAACGGCACTTGGTCTCTCGGATCAGCCCCCAAGTGCCGGGCAATGGAGTCGACGTGTTCGTAGATGGCGCGTGAACGCGTCGGATCGCCATGCACGGCGTCACGGATCGACTGCATCTCACCCTGCGTGATGCAGCGATAATTTCCAGTCAGCAGCATCGACCATTTTGCGAGCGGGACAAACAACGAGTCGAACACCTTCAGCTTGACCGGCACATCCTGGCCGTCGAGCCGGACGGCATCGATGTCGGCTTCCAGCTCTCGGAGAAGCTGGCTATGCGCCTCATCAGCGAACGGCGCTGCCTTGAAGTTCGTCGGTAGCCCGACATGGAGCACGTTAGCGCCCTCATCCGGTGGGCGAAAAGCCTGCGGATCAGGTGAGCAGAGCGACACCAATCCTGGCTCGAACCGGTCCCAAACGCCCGCATTGGTGTAGGCAGCCTCCAGATCCATCTCCGCGAGCGCGGGGATGCGCTTGAGATAAGGCAGAGGAGGCATGTTCATCAGGGAGAGACAGGGGAGCTTTGCCGCAGCGATCTTGATCATCAGCACGCGGATCGTGTGGTTGGTGTATTGTGGCTCCTGCATGGCGAGGACAGCCAGGTTGTATCGGGAAACGTCGACCTGCTCCGGCGCAGTCGCGTCCACGGTCCCCGGAAGCTCGCGCGATCGTATCGCCCGATAGTCGGCCTCATCACGCAACTTGATGCGAACTTCTGTCCCCTCCCGGTTGATCAAGTCCGCGGTCTTACGGCGGCAGACGAGAGTCACGTTGTGACCAGCCATCAGCAACTTCGTGGCGAGTAACGAGCCGTATGAGGCTCCCAGAATCAGGATGTTGCGAGGCATGCCGTCCCCCCAGCCGTCTTGTTGGAAGCTCGAAATCTCACGTCCTGAAGCCAGATATCGCACGCCTCGCGCTCCAGGCCCACCAGTCTCTTGAGCGTACCCTGAAGCTACGCCTCGTCCGGTCCGGCGAAATCCTCTACAGCTACGCGGCGCTGTTGGTTGATCTTCAGGCCGTTGATCGCCAGGCCAGGGATCAGAGAACGCCAGAGCGCTTTCCGACGATGCGGATGCCGGTCCGTCGAAGAAGGCGCGTCAAAGCCATGTTCTCGAGACGCCGCCCCTCGTCTCACTTCTCGACGAAGGCCTTCTCGATCACGTAGTGGGCGGCCTCGCCGTGGTTGCCCTCCTCGTAGCCGAGGCCGGTGAGCATCTCGCGGGTGTCCTTGATCATCTCCGGCGAGCCGCACAGCATGAAGCGATCGTTCTCGATCGACATCGGCGGCAGGCCGATATCCGCAAACAGCTTGCCCGAGGTCATCAGGTCGGTGATCCGACCGCGGTTGCGGAACGGCTCGCGGGTGACGGTCGGGTAGTAGATCAGCTGGCTGGCGATCATCTCGCCGAGGAACTCGTGCTTGGGCAGCGTCTCAGTGATGGTCTCGCCGTAGGCCAGTTCCTGCACCTGGCGGCAGCCATGGACCAGCACGACCTTCTCGAAGCGGTCGTAGGTCTCCGGATCCTTGATGATCGACAGGAAGGGCGCGAGCCCGGTGCCGGTGCCGAGCAGGTAGAGGTGACGGCCGGGCAGCAGGTTGTCGAGCACCAGCGTACCGGTCGGCTTCTTGCCGACCATGATCGGGTCGCCGACCTTGAGGTGCTGCAGCTTCGAGGTGAGCGGGCCGTTCGGCACCTTGATCGAGAAGAACTCCAGCTCCTCCTCGTAATTGGCCGAGACGACCGAGTAGGCGCGCAGCAGCGGCCGACCCTCGACCTCGATGCCGATCATCGTGAACTCGCCGTTGCGGAAGCGGAACGAGGGATCGCGCGTCGTGCGGAAGGAGAAGAGCGTGTCGGTCCAGTGATGGACGGAGAGGACGCGCTCCTCGTTGTACTTGCTCATGCTATCACCTGCTGCCTTCGAGGGAGATCAGGCGGCGGCCGGATCCGACACGCCGAACACGGATTCGAGCTTGCCGCCGCGTCCATCCCACGAGGCCGCATCCGTCGGCGGCTCTCGCTTCTCGCTGATGTTCGGCCAGATGGCGGAATACTTGGCATTCAGTGCGCGCCAGCCATCGAGGCCCGGCTCGGTGTCGGCCTTGATCGCGTCGGCCGGGCATTCCGGCTCGCACACGCCGCAATCGATGCATTCGTCCGGATTGATCACGAGCATGGTCTCGCCGACGTAGAAGCAGTCAACCGGACAGACCTCGACGCAGTCCGTGTACTTGCAGCGGATACAGTTGTCGGTGACGACATAGGTCATGGCAGCCATCCATTGGCTCGGTGGGAAGCGGCGTGGCGAGAGTGCTCCTCGGCCCGATCACATCGGCCCGGCCTCTCTCGGATCTTCGCGTCGATGCGCCTTCATCGGCAGCCGGAAGTCCCCGCCGCCGGGAGGCGCCGGGAGCCAGACAGGCAGACGGAGGCGTCTCGGCCGCTTTCCTGCGAGACAGCGCGGTCGCGTCTTCAGAGGACCGTCGCGAGATCCTGTCCTTCGAGATTGACCGCGAGGCCCTTGAGGGCATCGAGGCTGACCTCGCCGCCCATGGCGCGGATGCTCTCCTCGCGGATGAGTGACATCAACCCGCGGCGCAGGCCCAGGAACTCGGAGGAGAGGGTCATAGAGGGCTCGCGCGGCCGCGGCAAAGGGACGACGATCTCGGCCTTGATGCTGCCGGGACGGGCCGTCATCACGTAGATGCGGTCGGACAGGAAGATCGCCTCGTCGATGTCGTGAGTCACGAACAGGACCGAGATCTTCAGCCGCTGCCACATGTTGGTGAGGATCTGTTGCATGATCAGCCGCGTCTGAGCGTCGAGCGCCCCGAACGGCTCGTCGAGGAGCAGGATGCGCGGGCCGGTCGCCAAAGCGCGCACGATGCCGACGCGCTGCTTCATGCCGCCCGAGAGGCGGTCCGGATAGTGATCCTCGAAGGGCGTGAGGCCGGCGAGGCCGAGCAGGGTACGAGCCCGCCGCTCACGCTCGCTTCGCGGAACGCCGCTCATCTTGAGCCCGAATTCGACGTTCTGGCGCACGGTCTTCCAGGGAAACAGCGAGTATTGTTGGAAGATCATGCCTCGATCGGCGCTGGGGCCCGAGATCCCCTCACCGTCGACCGTCACGGCTCCGCCCGATGGCGTGAGAAAGCCGGCGAGCGCGTTCAGCAGCGTCGACTTCCCGCAGCCCGACGGGCCGACGATGGAGACGAATTCGCCGGGTTGGACGTTGAGCGAAGCGTTCGAGACGGCCTCGACGGTGCCCTCCATGGTCTCGTAACGCAGGCAGAAATCCTGGACCTCGATCAGGCCCCGAGCCGTCCCGGCCATGACTTGTCCCTCTCTCCGATGGATCGGCGATGTCTCGTCCTCGGGGACCTCAGCGGGCCGTCCCCCACGGCATGGCGATGCGGCCGAGCAGGCGGATGGCAAGGCTCGACGCGAGGCCGAGCACGCCGATCGTGATCATGCCGAGCGCGATGTCGGAGTACTGGACCAGGGAGTAAGCTTCCCAGGTGAAGTAGCCGATGCCGAACTGGCCGGAGATCATCTCGGCGGCGATGAGCGAGACCCAGGCGACGCCCATGCCGACGGTCAGCCCCGTGAAGATCTGCGGCAGGGAGGCCGGCAGGTAGACCTCACGGAAGAGCGCAGCTTCGCCGGCGCCGAGGCAACGCCCGGCCCGCACCAGCACCGGATCGACGGTCGCCATGCCCTGGAGCGTGTTGATCAGGATCGGGAAGAACGAGCCGAGGAAGGTGATGAAGACGATCGATTCCTCGTTCGTCGGCCAGAGCATGATCGCCATCGGCACCCAAGCGATGGCCGGGATCGGCCGCGTGACTTCGCAGATCGGGAACACGATCTCGCGCAGGACCCGGAAGCGGCCCATCAGCAGGCCGAGCGGGATCGCGATCGCGCTCGCGAGGGTGAAGCCGTAGAGGATGCGCCGACAGCTCATCCAGATGTGGTCGCCGAAGACCGGATTGTGGAAGGCGAGCGTCGCCCGGGCGAGCACGTCGGCCGGGCTCGGGACATTGGTGAAGCGCACGTAGAAGGTCGCGCGATTCTCCGTCAGCACCTGCCAGATCGCGACGAAGAGCGCGAGCGCAACGAGGCCGAGCGCGGCGCCGCGCAACTGCCCGCGATGGAGGCGGAACCAGCGGGCGAGACGATTCGTCCGGACCGCCGCCGGGGGCGCTACGCGGGCTTCGGTCGGGGCCTGCGCCCGGGCCCTCGGCGCGACAGGGGCGACCGTTTCCGGCGCGTTTCGAAGTGCTGCTTCCATCGTATCAGCCCCCCGTCACCGCGGCCTTGATCGCCTCGTCGTAGGGCAGAACCTTCGCACCGGATCGTGCCGCCGCAGCTTCCGCATCGCGCTTCAGCAGGTACGGAGCGATCCCGTCCGAGCCGACGACGTAGAAGGCTTCCCTCGCAAACAGCTTGATGCCGCGCGAGCTATCGAAGACGTAGGCGACGTTGATCTCCTTGCCCTTGGCCTTGAGATCGTTGACCGCGCCGAGGGTACAGGCCGCACTCGAATAGGGCAGGATGTCGCCGTCCTTCACCCAGATCTCGCCGGCCTTGCGAGGATCGGAGATCGGCTTCTTGCAGAACGCGTCCTCACCCGAGACCTCGTAGTTGGCGGTGCTGGCGCGCTGCGTGTCGTAGTCGAGGCCGCGTTCGGCGAAGGCCTTGCGCACGGGCTTGTCGTTGACCCAGGCATCGACGTCGAATTCCTTCACGCGGTCAAGCTTCTGCAGGACCTTCACGTCCTCCTTCGCAGCATCGACGAGTTGCGGCTTGATGGTCGGATCGATCGTCATGATGCCGCCCGGGCCGAGGAAGATGTAGACGACCTCCTTGTCGGTGCCGGTCCAGGCCGCGATCTGCTCGGCAGCGCGCTTCGGATCGGCCTTCACCCAAGCCTGCGCATCGAGAATGGCCTGAAGATAGGCATCGACGATCTCAGGATATTGCTGGGCGAAGTCGGAACGCACGACGACACCGTGCCAGGTCGGCAGATTGGTCTCGACGCCGTCGAAGACCTTGCGAGCGAAACCCCGGAACGGCAGCAACTCGGCGAAGGGCACGAAATCGGCGTGCGCATCGATCTTCTTCTCCTGCAGGTTGGTCGAACCGACCTCCGGACTCTGGTTGACCAGCCGGAAGTAGGTCTGCGGATAATTCTTGTCCTGCAGCGCCTTGAGCACCATGCCGTGGGCCGCCGAGCCGAACGGCACACTGACGATTTTGCCCTTGAGATCTTCGAACGAGTAGGCATCGGTCTCTTTGTTGACCACGATGCCGTTGCCGGAGCCGTGAAGGTTGTAGGCCGCGACGGCGATGAGTTCGGACCGGCTTTCGGGGTTGTTCTTGAACGTATAGCCGTTCACGACGAGCGGATAATCACCCATGGCACCGAATTGCAGCTTTCCGGCCATCATCCCGTTGGTGACTGGCGGCCCCGAGGTGAAATTCTGCCAATCGAGCTGAATCTTGATGTCGGCATACTTGCCGGACTTCGGCAGGTGCTTCTCGATGAGCTTCAACTGACGGACCACGACGCCGACGGTGGCGGTGTTCGTCGTCGTATCCTGCGTCCCGATCCCGACATTCAGCACGGTCTGGGCCTGCGCGGGTGAGCGCCAAGCGATCCCCGCTGCCGCCAGAAGCGCGAGAGCGGACACCGTGCCTCGTCTCAACACCATCGACGTCATCGCGCGCTCCGTCTCGTCTTGAGATGCCGGCTCGACATCGCAGTCATGATCAGGTGTTGGATCGGCGCTGATCAAACGGAGACGCGGAAGTCGAGTCGATTAGTTGCGAAAATCGTCTGGCGGCCCGCATCGATGGCGCAACTTTGAGCGAGAAGCATTCGAATTAGGCGGCCTCCTCTCCACCGGGCATCCGAGCGAGGAGGTCGGGGCGTTGAATCAGGATCTGCGAGCGCCGCGTCGTCACCACGCCCTGTTCGGAGAGGCGCTTCAGGCTGATCGTCACCCATTGCCGGGTGGCACCGACCATGTGGGCGAGATCCGCATGCGTGAAGTCGGCCGCGATCAGCACACCTCCCTCCTCCTCGACGCCGTAGAGTCCTGAGAGGTGGATCAACAGGAAGGCCAGGCGATCGGTGATCGAGCGCGTGCCCAGCATCTGAGCGAGGGCCGAGTAGCAGCGGCCCTTGAAGGTCAGCCCGTCGATGATGCCGAAGGCCAGAGACGGGATGCGACCCACGAGCTGCTTCAGGGCCGCGCCCGGAAGATGCAGCACGGTGGAGTTGCTCGCGGCCATGCCGGACCAGCTATGGCAGCCCGACCCGAACACCTCGGGGCCGCCGACGAAGTTGCCGGGATACCAGTAGGCGAGTGTGATCTCGCGGCCGGTCGGCGCGGCGTAGAAGACGCGGATGCGGCCGGTCTCGATCAGCCAGATGCCGTCGTTCGGCGTCTCCTGCGTGAACAGGGTCGCGCCGCGATAGAGGACGCGGCGGTGGCCCCGCTCCAGGACCTGCTTGCGCTCGGCCTCGCTCAGTCCTTCCAGCAAGGGGCGGGGGCCGGCTGGCTGGGGAAACGATTCCATCTGGCTCGTGCCTCGCAAGCATGTCGGAAGCGAGAGACCCGATGAAAGGTGGGCCGTGTCCGTCCGACCTGGGATGGGCTGCATGGGCTGACCCTCGGCGATGACCGACGAAGCGCAGCAATCCCTGTACCAGCTCTAAACTGCAAGTCCCCCGAGCCGGTCGGAGGCAGGATCCGCCGACGCGCGCCGCCTGCCGACGCGAAGAGGCGGTGGACCCTCCCGGATCCACCGCCTCTTCGCGTCGTCTTGCCGTGACCTCTCCGCTTCAGACTTCCGCACTACACCGGCCGATGGCCCAGCGGATCAGCTTGCGCACGTCCGGATCGGGATCGTCGGAAGCGCGCTCAAGGAAGGACAGCGCCTGCGGATGGGCGATCTCGCCGAGCGCTGCAGCCGCCTCCTTGCGCAGGTTGCTGACATCGGAGGACAACGCCCGGCCGAGCACGTCGATGGCGGCGATCGACTTGATCCGGCCGAGGGCATTGGCAGCCTTGGTCCTCACCTGCCAGACCGGGTCGGCCATCGCCGCGATCAACGGCTCGACCGCCTCGGGCAGCCGGCTCTTGGCGATGGAGACCGCGGCCTCCTCGCGCACCTGCCAGTTCTCGTCCTGCAACCCGGCGAGCAGCGTCGAGACACCGGGACCGCCGGAGCGCAGGAAGACGAGCGCCGACATCGTCGCGCGCCGCACGCTGGCATCGCCGTCCCGCGCCGTGGCGAGCAGGGCGGGGAGCGCTTCCTCGGCCTTGAGATATCCGATGACGCCGAGGCCCTCGCGGCGGACCTCCGGCGCGGCGCTCTGCAGCGCCTTGAGGGCCGCCGAGAGCGCATCGGGAATGACAAGTTCGCGCAAGGCCCGGAGCGCCGCCGCCTGGACGAACGGATCGGCATGCTCCGCCCTCTCGATGAGCAGCGGGCCGCAGGTCGGCTCCTTCTTCTCGGAGAGTGTCTCGGCGGCAACCCGGCGCACGTCCTCGTCCGCATCCTCCAGGGAGCGGACGAGCCCCTCGACCACGTCGGGGCCGTCATGCTCGTCGAGGGCCTTGGCGGCGGCGGCGCGCACGGTGGCATCGTCGTCGGCGAGCCCCTTGAGCAGCAGGACCTTGGCCTCGGCGCCCACCGCTTCGGCCAGCTCCATCATCGCCACGCGGCGGATGCCGGGATCGGGATCGGCGGCGCGCTCGGCCAGATCCTCGATGTCGTCGTCGAAGGTTTCAAAGACCGGTGCCATGGTCGACCTCAGCGCAGCAGGTAGGGAATGTTGACCTTGACCGCGTTCGTCGGGCAATCGACCTCACAGGGCATGCAATACCAGCACTCGTCGTACTTCATGTAGGCCTTCTGCCGGGTCTCATCGATCGCGAGGATGTCGAGCGGGCAGACATCGACGCAGACGCGGCAACCCTTCTCGGCGATGCACTTGTCGTCGTCGATGACGACCGCGGCGCTCTTGGCCTGGGTGATGATGGGCATGGTTCGTCTCCGTGTCTGATCGGGAGAGGATGCTCGCGAAGACTTATTCGGCGGCGACCGGCGTCTTGATGCGGAGCTGGTGATAGGCGCTCATCTCCTCGTCGGCGACGGGCACGATGAAGGGGTCGACCGCGCGCTTGGCGCTCGTCATCCGGCCCTTCTCATCCTTGAACAGGACCGTGTGGCAGGCCCATTCCGGCCGCGTCTCGGGATGATCGACGCGAAGGTGGTAGAATCCCCAGCGGCTCTCGGTGCGGTAGAGCGAGGCGTGGGCGGCCATGTCGGCGCAGTCGAGGATCGACTGCATCTCCAGGGCGCGGTGCAGCTCGTGCGGATCGCGGGCGCAGAGAAGGTCGAGGTCGGCGCGGATCTCGCTGAACCTGCGCTGGCCGAGCTCCATCTTGGCGGTGACCTTGGGGGGCTCGAGATAGTCGTTCACCAGGCGGCGGGTCTTGAACTCCATCTCGTGCGGGGTCAGGCCGTCATCGCGGCGCGTCGGGGCGAGGACGCGCGCCTGCTCGGCCAGAACGTCGCCCTCGTCGTAGGCGGAGAGGCTCGTCGCGGCGCAGTAAGCGGCCGCGTCCGCCCCGGCGATGCCGCCGTTCACGAAGGCGCCGAGCATGTAGTTGTGCGGCACGCTCGCCATGTCGCCGACGGCGTAGAGGCCGGGCACGGTGGTCCGGGCGTTCTCGTCCACGAAGACACCCGAAGCCGAGTGGCCTGAGCAGAAGCCGATCTCCGAGATGTGCATCTCGACCGGCCGCCTGCGGTAATCGGTGCCGCGCCGCTCATGGAAGCGCCCGCGGGAGGGTCGCTCGTTCGAGTGCAGGATCGTCTCGATCTCAGAGATCGTTTCCTCGCGCAGGTGGTCCATCTTGAGGAAGACCGGGCCGTTGCCCCCCTGCAATTCACGCCAGAACTCCAGCATCATCTGGCCCGACCAGTAATCGCACTCGATGAAGCGCTCGCCCTTGTTGTTGGCCGTAAAACCGCCGAACGGGCCGGTGACGTAGGCGCAGGAAGGGCCGTTATAGTCCTTGATCAGCGGGTTGATCTGGTAGCATTCGAGGTTCGCGAGCTGCGCGCCCGCATGGTAGGCCATCGCGTAGCCGTCGCCGCAATTGGCCGCGTTCTCGTAGGTGCCGAACAGGTAGCCGGAGGCCGGCAGGCCGAGCCGCCCGGCCGCGCCGCAGGCCAGCACCACGGCCTTGGCCTTCACAATGAGAAATTCGGAGGTGCGGGTGTTGACGCTGATCGCGCCGGCGATGCGCCCGTCCGCGTCCTTGAGGAGGCGGGTCGCCATGTAGCGGTTGGTGACCGCGACCTGGAGCCGGCGAAGCTGTCGGTAGAGTACCTTCTTGACGTTGTGCCCCTCGGGCATCGGCAGCACGTAGGTCCCCATATGGTGGACCTTGCGCATGTTGTACTCGCCCGAGCCGTCCTTCTCGAACTTCACCCCGAGCTTATCGAGGTACTGGATCATCGGGAACGAGCCCTGGGCGTAGGCCATCACCGCCCTCTGGTTGACGATGCCGTCGTTGGCGACCGTGATCTCTTTCACGTACTGCTCGGGCGTCGCGTAGCCCGGCACGACGGCGTTGTTCAGCCCGTCCATGCCCATGCTGATCGCGCCGGAGCGCTTCACGTTGGCCTTCTCCATCAGCAGCACCCGCAGCTGAGGGTCGGCCTCCTTGGCCTTGATGGCGGCCATCGGACCGCCGGTGCCGCCGCCGATCACGAGAAGGTCGGTCTCGACGATGTCGACCTTGGGGCTGGTGTCGCTCATCATGCACACTCGCTGGTCGGACGCTGGCGTCTGCCGCGCACGCGAAAGGGAAGAAAAGCTCGGCGCTCACGCCGCCTGGGGCGTGCGCTCCGAGGTGATGCCGATCGGCGGCACGGTGTTCTCCCGGGCGAGATCGCGCAGGTAGACCCACGGGAAGATCCCGCGCGCATGCCCATCGGAGAAGCCGAGATTCACTGCATAGCCGCCAAGCGGCTCGATCTTGGTCACGGACACTGCCTGGAAGGTGGCGGGGAAGCGGCCCTCGATCCGGTCGCGAGTGCACCAAGCGCAGCGGCAGCGCAGCCTGAGCATCTCGGCCGGCAGGACGGCCGCCTCGCCGTTCGCCCAGGTCAGGCGCAGGTCGCGGCCACCGCGAGAGACGACGGCATCGGTCGGGACCGCGTCGGGATCGAAGGGCGGTTGATCGGGCGGGCTCATCGGCGCTTCCGTTATCCAGTGGTGCCCGCAGGCAAGCGGATTAGAGCCAGTGGGAGGCGCTCCAGCGAGCAATTAGTTGCCGGAGAGAGTCGAAAGGTTCGGCCGCATCTGCGCATCGACATTTGCCGGCTATGGCTGCAGTGCTGTTTTTTGTCAGGCCCTCGATGCGCGCGGGCCGACCCGGGCGGTGGGCATCGCGAAGTACCAGAAGGTCTACGATCCCGGCCGGCGGCTCGTGCCGCCATCCGGCCGGGCACGCAAACCCGCGCCGGATCAGGAGCCGCGGGAGGCCGAGGCGGCTCTGGCTACGCTGCCCTGGCGGTGCGTGACGTGGCGGTGGGACACGAAGGGCGCGCTCTCGGCCCGGTTTGCCATGACCCGCGTGCGGGTGGGCGACGGCCCGGTCTGGGCCAACAACCGCCATCTGCCGGGCGACGAGGTCTGGCTGGTGCGCGAGTGACGCGCCTCGGGTGGGCGCAAATTCTACCTGTCCAACCTGCCGCCCCGCACGACCCGGAGCGTCCTGGCCGGCACGATCAAGGCGCGCTGGGCCTGCGGGCAGGGCCACCGGCAGCTCAAGGAGGAGCTTGGCCTCGACCACTTCGCGGGCCGGGCTGCACCGGCACGCGCTGATGGCGTGCATCGCCTGCGCCTCGCTCAGCCCGAACGAGCGGATCGGGGGAAAAACGATGGCCGGCCTACCGGGACCGCCGCCGTCTCCGAGCCTGCCGGCGGTGCGTCAGGCCATCATCGGCCGGCTGTTCGTCGGCCTCATTCCGCCCATGCGAGGCCCGCACTGTCGGCGCCGCTTCCGGCTGCCGTCTGACATCAAAGTGTCCAGGTCGTAAGAGGCCCTGTCATCGCTGCCGACCATCTGATCGCGGCGCGAGCGTTGCGTGGAGTACGGGAACGATGTCGCGGCAGCCCTCGACCATGCCCGCCACGCACTCGGTCAGGTGTTCAGGAGCGATCGTTCGGAGAAGGGATCACCGGACACGCATCATTCGCCGACAAGGTCTCGGAGGCCTGACACCACACGGCATAGGCACGTTCGCGCACCTCGAAGGCGGTGCGCAGCAGCGTGTCCGGCTCGCCGCGTGCCTCCGGCAGCAGGATGAGCCCGAGGTCGTTCGACTTGCAGTTGAGCACCTTGGCAGCCTCGCATCGCCACGTCGCGTCAGCCGCGACGAAGAGAAGTTCAGGTCCGGACAGATACATCTGGATCACCAGCGTCTCGCACCAAAGTAGAAAATGCACAGAACGCGCTTTATAATTGCGCGCAGTCTTTATCCGCCGGAGCACATTGCGCGCCGGCGCGGTCATGTCGAGTGGTCAAGCTGCGTAGCACCCGCGCGTACAGTGCATTTTGAATGCATTGAACCTTGTTGGCCTTCTGGAGCAGCGTGCCATGCAGAGCGCACACAACCTCCAGCGCAGATGAGTGTGTGAGCCTCGCTGTTGGCGACGTGCCTCAAGCTCGTACAAATCCGCCTGAACCAAGCTATCGCACTCGGTGTAGCGTATGTTTCTAAATGCGTCCCATAATATACTCTGAGATTTTTATTAAAATTGTCCCTAATCATAGCGAAAAGACTTTTCCGCGCTGGATACATAAATATTCGTCCTCCGTCTGATCTCAAGCTTCCCTTTGGCGTTGAACCTTCGCTATTCGAAAGGCACTAGAAAATGCAGGCCTTTCTCTCGCCACCAAAATCGGAGCATGACGCAGCTGTCAGCCGGACCTCTCAGGGCGCGAAGAGGTGTTCGAGAGGCTTACCGGCCGATAGCTCTCATACCGACGGTCAGGAGCGCGCGACAGACATATGCCCAATGCACAGATGTTGCGTGACATGGCCCTCTTCGTCGAAGTGGCCAAACAGAAAAGCTTCAGCAAAGCCGCAGCCACCCTGGGCATGCCGATCTCGTCGCTCTCGCGGCGGATTTCTCACTTCGAACAGGTGGTGGGCCTGCGGCTGCTCGACCGTACCACACGGCGCCTCGTCCTCACGTCGTACGGCGAGGCCTACCTCGCCCAGGCCTCGCGACTGGTCGAAGAGGCGCAGCAGGCCTTCGACAATCTCGTGGCCGAGGCCAAGGGCCCGAGCGGGTTCCTCAAGATCGCCGCGCCGCCAGACTTATGGGTGCTGCAACACTTCTCGCGGATCGTCACGGAGTTCGCCAAGCTTCACGAGCACATCCGCGTACATGTCGATCTGAAGCCCAGCGCCGTCGATCTCCTGGGCGACAACTACGATCTGGCCGTGACCCTCGAGGAGCCGCGTGAGACCTCGCTGATCATGCGCAAGGTGGCCGAGGTCGGAAACGGCCTCTTCGCCTCACCAACTTATCTCAGGGCTCGCGGCTGGCCCGGAGGGCCACACGCTCTTGAGAACCACAGTGCCATCGTCCCGATCCAAGGTGCGGGCACGACGTGGTCCCTCAGCCGCGGTGACGAAACTGTTCCGGTCCCGGTAAACGGGCCGCTCTCCTGCAACTCAGCGAACTTGGCCCGCCAGCTTGCACTGGCCGGACAAGGCATCTTCAGCGCGCACCGCCTCAGCGTCGCGCGCGATGTGGCCAATGGCCGACTGGAGCAGGTGCTGCCGGAGTGGGACCTGCCGCCGACGCCGGTCTACATCGTCACGACCTCACGCCTGCTGCCGGCAAAAACACGCAGCTTCATCGACTTCGCGATGAAGCAACTCCCAGCCATGCTGGCTGCCGGAACCGGAGGCGAGGCCTTGATGCGCCGGACCGGTATGCCTGCGGGTGAAGCGAGCCGACCCTCCGCAGCCGCGAGTTGGTAGCGGACACGATCGAGTGCTTCGCTCGGTTGAAGGGTGATCAGCGCACCGAATGACCTGCGGCACGGAAAGCTTTCTCGGCATTCCCGGCGCTGGGTCGTCGAGCGTTCCTCCGCCTGGGCTACCCGCTTCCGTCGGCTCGTCAAAGACTACGAGCGCTATGCAAGCACGTTGGCAGTCCTGCATCTCGTCGCCTTCGTCTGCCGCATGCTCAAAAAAGGCCGCTCTAATCGCGGCAAGTTCATAACAGCCCCTAGAATCTGCGCACCAAAGCAGGCAAAAAACCACACAGCTTGATTCATCTGCCCGACATTCGTGGAAAAGTATTTTTTATTTACGAAGGAGAAAAATGCGCGTCATATGACGGATCCTTCAACAAAAAACGTCTGGTAAGCTCTTGCTGCGCGAAGCCATGTGCATGGTGGCCCGAAACCCGGCTTGGCCCAGCGCCAAGTTGATCGGATAATGCATTCAAAAGGCGGTGAGCAAAGCGATCTTATAATCTGCAATCTCGACAAACCGCCGAGTTCGCGCGATTTTCCCGCTTCAATCGGTTGCGCGCAATCAGAAGGCGCAAAGGAAGCGCTTTCTATTTCTCTGAAAAGCTCAATGATCCAGATGTATCTGTCCGGACCTGAACTTCTCTTCGTCGCGGCTGACGCGACGTGGCGATGCGAGGCTGCCAAGGTGCTCAACTGCAAGTCGAACGACCTCGGGCTCATCCTGCTGCCGGAGGCACACGGCGAGCCGGACACGCTGCTGCGCACCGCCTTCGAGGTGCGCGAACGTGCCTATGCCGTGTGGTGTCAGGCCTCCGAGACCTTGTCGGCGAATGATGCGTGTCCGGTGATCCCTTCTCCGAACGATCGCTCCTGAACACCTGACCGAGTGCGTGGCGGGCATGGTCGAGGGCTGCCGCGACATCGTTCCCGTACTCCACGCAACGCTCGCGCCGCGATCAAGTGGTCGGCAGCGATGTCGCGCTTGGAGAGCGCGGCGCACTCGCCCTTGGCCTGGCTGAGCCTGAACATCCGAATCTCCGCCTGAGCCGTCAGGCCCTGCACCTCATTCCGTACCGGCTCAACCTGCCAAGCAAGCCGACGAGAGCGGGGGTCAGCGGCGTGAATGATGGTGAGGCAGCACAAAGCCCCGTCACGAGACAATTTCTGTGAGCTTCGTCGGCGTCCTCTGCCTCTCTGCGACACTCCACTGGCGCAAGCAATGGCAGGCTCTAACCAAAGCCTTTCTCTACACGTCTTGTTTGAAAGTATGCGCCAATCAAAAAGCCGCCCTGCAATGCCGAAAGGCGCGAAAACATCAATAATACGTCAATTATAGTGAAAATCCCATGACTGAATGCGGTCGAAACCGACACGCATAGCACCGCAAAGGATGCCACAATCAGCAATTTTGTCTGACACTTCCTTCCGATCAACAACCCGACGATTAGAAAAAGAGCTAGGACAATCATTGTCGGCTCACGTTGATACTGGCCATCGGCGACCAAGGCACCATGAAGATCACATCAGGGCGCCGCAGTGCTCTAATATATTTTTAGAACACCGCAGCAGAATTGGAAGTTTTCGAGCCGGTTTTTACTAAAAACACCGCGGAAAACATCGTTTCATCGACCGAATTCGCGGCCCAATTTTTCGGATAGACTCTGTCTGGGCTCTGCGCCGTTCCGAAGATCGAGCCGTAGCGGCGTCAGGCGATCGATGTGCCGGCGGCCTGAGCGATGGCTGAGGCTGAGGAGGACGACATCGTCATGGTGAACGAAGCTGCGGTTGCGGTCTGTAACAGCCCGGAGGTGCTTTGATGGTCCAGTTCAAAGCCAAGTCAGCGGTGTCGGGTTGGTCAACCGGGACGGCAGTCGCTTGCGGATGCCATGTCTTCGGCATCCGGCAACCACGGTGGTTCTGCGCCGTCCAAGAATTTGGAGGCTCATGGATGCCTCCGCAGGTCAGCAAGCGAAGCGGCTCCAGAAGCTCTATGTCTCGGACGCGTGGGTGAAGAAGCAGCTAAAGCCGGAGGCGGATGCTGCTCAGCCTGCGGGAAGCGGTATGCCCGGCTCAGTGAGCCGGGCAACCCGTTTCAATTCGATCAATCCGGAGGCCCGAGCCAAGTCGGATGACGAGAGTGGACACACCACGTCGATGGCGAGACCGCCTCTAGAGCATCATCCCGAAAGGTGGTTTCCGGCTTTCGGAAAAAGATGATGCAAAAGCAGAAGCCTAGAGCATCGTGCTGGATCCGAAATCCAGCACGATGCGCTAGACGGTCAACGCCCTAATCTTGCCGCGTCACTCACTAGACGAGGGTGTGGCCGATACTGCTTCCCGTCTGGAGGTAATGTCCGAGCGGGTCGATGCCGGCTGCGACCACCTCGGGATGGCTCGCCAGGTACCCGTTCGTGTCGAACGACGCGCTCGGATTGGCCCCCTCGCGCCACCCGAACTCCTGGTAATGCAGCAGCGGATTGGTGCCCGATGCGGCGACACCCGGGTTCTGCTCCAGGTAATACGCGGTGTCGAACACGGCGTTGGGATTGCGCAGCTCGCTCGCGCCGTATTTCAGGTAGTGCTCGAAGGCGAAGGATCCGGCGTCCCGCCCGGTGGGCACCGCCGCCGCGACATCGGCATACCGAGCCAGATAGAAATCGGCGTCGAAATCGCCGATCAGCCGGCCCGGCCCCTCGCTCTCGCCTGCAAAGACCGATCGGCCCTCTTCCTGCCCGTAGGTCAGGTAGTGCGCCAGGGCGTTGATCCCTTGCGCCGCCACATCGGAATTCCGGTGGAGGTAGGCTTCGGCAGAGAAGTTCGGGCTTGGGCTGCGGCCCTCGCGCTCGCCGTAGGTGACGTAGTGCTCGAGCGGATTGATGTCGGCAGCCGCCACGTCCGGGTTCTCGGCGAGGTACTCGCGGGTGTGGAAATAGGCGTTCGGATCTCGCCCCTCCTTCCAGCCGTAGGTTTCGTAATGCGTGTCGGCATCGACCTGCGCCCGCCAGACATCGAGGTTGTTGGCGTAGTAGAACACGTCGTCCACGACATGGTGTCCGTCGTTGTTTTGGATTTCGCCGTCGGTGAAGCGCAGGGTGTCGATGCCGCTGATGTCCCGCGTCACGCCGTCGGGGCCGACGAGCGTCAGGGCCTCGCCCACGAGTGCCACCCGTGCCTCCGTGAAGGCGAAGGCGAAGTCGGCGCTGGCCTGCGGCTTCTGTCCGCCGAGGCTGATGTCGAGGCTCGACTGCGCGAGGGCACCGGCTGCATCCGTCACCGTGTAGGTGAAATGCTCGGCGGCACGAGCGTTGTAGTCGAGGTTGTTCGCGCCGATGGCTTGGTAGCTGTAGCTGCCGTCTGCCGAGACCGTCAGGGTGCCGTGGTCGGCCACGACCTCGACGGTGCCCGAACCGGGGACCGCGACCTGCCGCCCGTCGGCGAACTGCACGGCCGTGACTCGGAGAGCCGCACCGACATCGTTCGCGAGCAGGTTGCCGGAGACCGCCGGCGCGTGGGTCAGCGTCTGGTTGACGTCACCCACCAGCAGGGGAGGCGTACCGCCGCCAGGTTCACCGCCACCATCGCTTGGTCCTTCGACGACAATCACCTCGATTGCGTCAGACGCTGTGCTGATGTTTCCAGCAGCATCCGTCAGTTGAACGGAAACGTTGTGGGGCCCCGCCGCGAACGGATCGGTCGGAGTGACGGCGAAGGTCCCATCCGGCCGCACGATGGCCGTGCCGAGAGGCGTCGTCCCTTCCAGCAACGTCACGGTGCTTCCAGGCTCGCCTGTTCCCGTCACGGTCGGCGTCGTGTCCGTGGTCGTCCCCGGGAAAGGCGTGACCGTCGGCGCGGCAGGTGCGGTCGTATCGATCGTCACAAGCGCGGTCGCGGAAGGCGCCGAGACGTTGCCGGCCGCGTCCTGCGCCGTGGCGGTCAGAGTGGCCGTTCCTTCGGGCAGAGGTGCCGTCGGTGTGAAGCTGAAGCTGCCGTCCGGTCCGACCACGACCGAGCCGAGCACATTCGTGCCGTTCGAGATCGTGACCGTCGTACCCGCCTCCGCCGTGCCCGTGATGGTCGGCGTCGTGTCGTTCGTCGGGTCGAGCGGCGCCAGCGTGGGTGCATTCGGCACGCCGGTATCGATGACCACGCCGATGGCGGCGGAGGGCGCGCCGGCATTGCCCGCCGCGTCCGTGAGCTGCACGGCGAGGTCGTAGCTGCCGCTGGCGAGCGGGGTGGTCGGGCTGACCGTGAAGGTGCCGTCCGCATCCACAACGGCGGTCCCGATCGGCGAAGAGCCGTTCAGGAGCGTCACCGTGGCCCCGGGCTCACCGGTGCCGATGATGGCCGGGGTGGTGTCGCTGGTCACGCCGCCTCCGGCCGTCACGACCGGAGCATTCGGTGCGCTCGCGTCGATGCCGAAGGTGAACGGATCGCTCGCCGCGCTGACGTTGCCGGCGGCGTCGATCGCCACGGCGGTCACCGCGTAGATGCCGTCGGCGAGGCTCGGCAAGGTCGTCGACCACGCGCCGGCGGCATTGGCCTGCGTCTCGACCGTGACGGTTCCATCGGGAGCGCCGGCGGTGACACGGATCGTGCTGCCCGGATCGGCCAGGCCGGAGAGCGTCGGCGTGGTGTCACCTGTCAGCCCGTCCCCGAGGGCGCCGGTATCGTCGGCGAGACCCGTGACCACCGGGGCGCCGGGCCGCCCGGTCTGGAGCGTCAGCGTGCCGCCCGCGATCGTGCTCGTGTTTCCGGCCGCATCGCTGAGGTTGAGCGCCGAGGTCACGCGCCCGCTGAAGCCTGACAGGTCCACCGTGTAGGAGCCGTCGGCCGCCACGGCGACGCTCGTCTGGCGGATTCCGTCGGTGAAGATGACGCTGCCGCTGGTGCCGGGATCGAGCCCCGCTACCGCGAAGGCGGCGGCGGCAGCCTCCGCCGCGTCGATGACGCCATCGGCTGTCGGATCGACCGTCAAGGTGGCGGGAGCACCGCCGTCGACGGTGGTGTCGATCGTGAGTGCGAACGGAGCCGAGGTACCGATCGGGCTGCCGGCGGCGTCGGTCAGGCTGGCGGTGACGCTGTAAGCCCCCTCCGCGAGGCTCGGCAGCGCGACGCTCCAGGTGCCGTCGGCGGCGACGAGGCCGGTGGCCGTGACCGTGCCCGCCGCGCCCGCCGCGGTGAGCGCCACGGTTGCCCCCGCAGCACCGATACCGGTTAGCGTCGGGGTGGTGTCGCGGGTAAGGCCGTCGCTCGGCACGCCGGTGTCGTCGGTATAGCCGGTGATCACCGGCAGGACCGGCGGGATTCCGGTCACGTCGCGGCTTCCCGCCGCGAGCGTGGCGCGGTTGCCGGCGGCGTCAGCGATGTCGGATTCCGCCGCGAGGGCGAGGGTCAGGGTACCGGTGCCGGTCACCCCCGCCACCGTCACGGTGTAGGCGCCGCCCGAGCCGACGATGCCCGTGACAGTCCCGGTCGCTCCGTTCGTGCCGGTCAGCACGAAGTCGTCGACGCTGACGTTGGTGACCGCCTCGGAGAAGCTCACCCCGTAGGTGAAGCTCGCCACCGCCGCGCCACCCGCCGTGTCGGCCACCGCCGTGCCGACGGGAGCCGAGGTGTCGAGGGTGACGGTCGGGCCGGAAACCGTGGCGGTGTTGCCCGCCGCGTCCGTGAGGAGCAGGCTCGCGGTCACCGGACCGTCCAGTGCGTCGAGATCCGCCGCGTAGCTGCCGTCGGCGCCGACCGTGACCGTCACGGTCGCCCTGCCGTCGCTGAACGTGGCCGTCGCCGTGGTGCTGGCGTCGAGGCCCGTCACCGTGAAGGCCGTCGCGGCGGCCTCTCGCGCGTTGAGGATGCCGTCCGCCGTGGTCTCCACGGCGAAGGTGACGGCGGGCGCGGCGTCGATCTGCGTGTCAACGACGATGCTGAGTGGGGCCGAGGGTGCACCGGCATTGCCGGCCGCGTCCGTGAGCTGCACGGCGAGGTCGTAGCTGCCTTCGGCGAGCGGGGTGGCCGGGCTGACCGTGAAGGTGCCGTCCGCGCCCACCACGGCGGTCCCGATCGGCGAAGAGCCGTTCAGGAGCGTCACCGTGGCCCCAGGCTCACCGGTGCCGGTGATGTCCGGAGTGGTGTCGGCGACGGCCCCGCCGGGGCTCGTCAGCGTCGGTGCGGCGGGCGCCGCGGTGTCGATGGCCAGGACCACCGGAACCGAAGTCCCGCTCGCATTGCCGGCCGCATCGGTGGCCGTGGCGGTGAGGGTGTAGGTACCGTCGCCGAGCGGCGTCGTGGGCGTGAAGCTGAAGGCGCCGTTCTGGTCGGCGATGGCCGTGCCGAGCACGGTGGTGCCGTTCAGAAGGGTCACGGTCGCCCCGGCATCCGCCGTACCGGTGAGGGTCGGCGTGCCGTCGTTGATGGGGCCGGCCACCGGCGTCAGGTTCGGGATGTTCGGTGCGGCGGTGTCGACGGTGAAGGTCACGGCCGCGGAGGCCGGGCCGAGATTGCCCGCCGCGTCACGGGCCACGACCGTGACTTGGTTGGCGCCCTCGCCGAAGGCCTGCGTCGGCGTGAAGCTGAAGGCGCCGTTGCCGTCGGTCACGACGCTGCCCAGCACCGTGCCGTTGTTGCTCAGGGTGACGGTGGTGCCGGCCTCCGCCGTGCCGGTGATGGTCGGCGTGCTGTCGTTGGTCAGGCCCGCATTGGTGATGACGGGCGCGGATGGCGGCAGCGTGTCGACGACGACGCTGAGCGGGGCGGTGGCCGCGCTGACATTGCCGGCCGCGTCGGTGAGCTGGACGGTGAGGCTGTGGGTGCCCTGCGTCAGCGGGGTGGCCGGGCTGACCGTGAAGGTGCCGTTCTGGGCGACCGTGGCGGTTCCCACGGCGGTGGCGCCGTCGAACAGGGTGACGGTGGTGCCGGCCTCACCGGTGCCGGTGATGTCCGGAGTGGTGTCGGCGACGGCCCCGCCGGGGCTCGTCAGCGTCGGTGCGGCGGGCGCCGCGGTGTCGATGGCCAGGACCACCGGAACCGAAGTCCCGCTCGCATTGCCGGCCGCATCGGTGGCCGTGGCGGTGAGGGCGTAGGTACCGTCGCCGAGCGGCGTCGTGGGCGTGAAGCTGAAGGCGCCGTTCTGGTCGGCGATGGCCGTGCCGAGCACGGTGGTGCCGTTCAGAAGGGTCACGGTCGCCCCGGCATCCGCCGTACCGGTGAGGGTCGGCGTGCCGTCGTTGATGGGGCCGGCCACCGGCGTCAGGTTCGGGATGTTCGGTGCGGCGGTGTCGACGGTGAAGGTCACGGCCGCGGAGGCCGGGCCGAGATTGCCCGCCGCGTCACGGGCCACGACCGTGACTTGGTTGGCGCCCTCGCCGAAGGCCTGCGTCGGCGTGAAGCTGAAGGCGCCGTTGCCGTCGGTCACGACGCTGCCCAGCACCGTGCCGTTGTTGCTCAGGGTGACGGTGGTGCCGGCCTCCGCCGTGCCGGTGATGGTCGGCGTGCTGTCGTTGGTCAGGCCCGCATTGGTGATGACGGGCGCGGATGGCGGCAGCGTGTCGACGACGACGCTGAGCGGGGCGGTGGCCGCACTGACATTGCCGGCCGCGTCGGTGAGCTGGACGGTGAGGCTGTGGGCGCCCTGCGTCAGCGGGGTGGCCGGGCTGACCGTGAAGGTGCCGTTCTGGGCGACCGTGGCGGTTCCCACGGCGGTGGCGCCGTCGAACAGGGTGACGGTGGTGCCGGCCTCACCGGTGCCGGTGATGTCCGGGGTGGTGTCGGCGACGGCCCCGCCGGGGCTCGTCACCGTCGGTGCGGCGGGCGGGGTGGAGTCGATGGTGAGCGTGACGGGTTGGGACGCGGGGCCGACCTGGCCGGCCGCATCGGTGGCCGTGGCGGTGAGGGTGTAGGTGCCGTCGCCGAGCGGTATCGTGGGCGTGAAGCTGAAGGCGCCGTTCTGGTCGGCGATGGCCGTGCCGAGCACGGTGGTGCCGTTCAGGAGGGTCACGGTCGTGCCCGCCTCCGCACGACCCGTGATGGTGGGCGTGTCGTCGCTGGTCAGACCTCCGGCCGTCGTGATCGAGGGTGCCAGCGGAGCGACGGTGTCGACGGTGAAGGTCACGGCCGCGGAGGCCGGGCCGAGATTGCCGACCGCGTCACGGGCCACGACCGTGACTTGGTTGGCGCCCTCGCCGAAGGCCTGCGTCGGCGTGAAGCTGAAGGCGCCGTTGCCGTCGGTCACGACGCTGCCCAGCACCGTGCCGTTGTTGCTCAGGGTGACGGTGGTGCCGGCCTCCGCCGTGCCGGTGATGGTCGGCGTGCTGTCGTTGGTCAGGCCCGCATTGGTGATGACGGGCGCGGATGGCGGCAGCGTGTCGACGACGACGCTGAGCGGGGCGGTGGCCGCGCTGACATTGCCGGCCGCGTCGGTGAGCTGGACGGTGAGGCTGTGGGCGCCCTGCGTCAGCGGGGTGGCCGGGCTGACCGTGAAGGTGCCGTTCTGGGCGACCGTGGCGGTTCCCACGGCAGTGGCGCCGTCGAACAGGGTGACGGTGGTGCCGGCCTCACCGGTGCCGGTGATGTCCGGAGTGGTGTCGGCGACGGCCCCGCCGGGGCTCGTCAGCGTCGGTGCGGCGGGCGCCGCGGTGTCGATGGTGAAGGGGATCGGCTGAGAGGCGGGACCGACCTGGCCGGCCGCATCGGTGGCCGTGGCGGTGAGGGTGTAGGTACCGTCGCCGAGCGGCGTCGTGGGCGTGAAGCTGAAGGCGCCGTTCTGGTCGGCGATGGCCGTGCCGAGCACGGTGGTGCCGTTCAGGAGGGTCACGGTCGACCCGGCCTCCGCCGTACCCGTGATGGTGGGCGTGTTGTCCCGCGTCGCCGGCGCAAGTGGGTCGACCGCCGGAGCCTGCGGCACGTCGGTATCGATGCCGAGGGTAATGGAGGCGGAGGCCGGCCCGGTATTGCCGGCGGCATCCCGGGCGGTGGCGGTGAGCGTGTAGGATCCGTCCGCGAGCGGCGTCGCGGGCGTGAAGGAGAAGACCCCGTTGGCGTCCGCTGACAAGGTGCCCAGCTCGTCGGCACCGTTATAGATGACGACGAGCGCCAAGGCTTCGGCGGTGCCGGTGATGGTGGGCGTGTTGTTCGCCGTGGCACCCGAGGCGAGTGTGAAGGCGGGGGCCGACGGCGCCACCGTATCGATGGTGAGGGTGATCGCCGTGGAGGCGGCGGAGGCGTTGCCGGCCGCGTCCCAGGCTGTCGCCGTGATCACCGCCGCCCCATCGGCCAGGGCCTGGAGCGGAGTGAAGGAGAACTGGCCGTTCTGGTCGGCCGTCGCGGTTCCGAGAACGCTGCCGTTGCTGCTGAGCGTGACGGTCGAGCCGGGATCGGCGGTCCCCGTGATGGTCGGGGTGTTGTCGCCGATCGAGCCCGAAACCGTGCTCAGGAGGGGCACCGCAGGTGGGATCGTATCGATGGTCCCGGTCACCGCCGGCGAGGCGGCCGAGACGTTGCCGGCGGTGTCCCGCGCGGTCGCGGTGATCGAGATCGCGCCGTTCGCCAGTGGGGTGCCGGGCGTGAACGCGAAGGTGCCGTCTCCGTTCGCCACCGTGCTCCCGATCTCGACGCCGTTGACCGAGATCAGGACGACCGATCCGGGATCGGACGAGCCGGTGATGGTCGGCGTCGTGTCGTTGGTCGGCCGGAGCAGGTCGACCGACGGCACCTCGGGCGGGGTGAGATCGACCTCCAGCTCGACCACGTTCGACGGGAGGGAGACGTTGCCCGCGACGTCGCGAGCGGTGGCTTGGAGGGAGAGCGTGCCATCCACCAGCGGGTTGTCCGGCGTGACGACGAAGTTGCCGTTGGCGTCGGCGAGCGCGGTGCCGATGACGATGGTTCCGGCCGCGGCCGTAACCGTCACCGTGGAGCCGGCTTCGGCCCCGCTGCCGCGGATGACGGCCGACGGGTCGTTGGTCGGCACCACGAAGGCGGCGAGGGTTGGCGCCCCGGGCGGGGTGAGGTCGATCAGCACGTCGAGCGTCGCCGTCGCCACGGCGCCGGGGAGGTCCGTATCCGTGGCAACCACGGTCAGGGTTTGCGGCCCCTCGGGGATGGCGGTTTGTACCGCGATGTTGAACCGCCCGTCGGCTCCCGCCGTCCCGGTGCCGATCTCCGTTCCGCCGAGACTGATCGTGATCGTGTCGCCCGCGGTGGCGGAGCCGCTGATGGTCGGCGTGGCGAGGTTGGTCGGCGGCAGGTAATCGACGGTCAGGAAGTCCGAGGCACCGTTGATGACGGAGACTTCGAGGGCGGCCGAGAGCCCCGAGACGTTGCCGGCGGCGTCCTGCGCGGTCGCGGTGATCTGCGAGACACCGTTCGGCAGGGGTACGGTCGGCGTGAACGAGAAGGTGTTGTCGCCGAGCGCCGTGGTGGTGCCGAGCACGATCGTGCCGGCGAAGATCGTGACCGTGCTGCCGGCCTCCGCGCTGCCGGTGATCGTCGGCGTCGTGTCCGTGGGCGGGTCCGTTACCGGCGCGAGAGTCGGCGCGCCGGGCGCGGTGGTGTCGACCGTGACGGTCGCGGCGGGCGAGGCCCCCGAAAGGTTGCCGGCGGCGTCGCGGGCGGTGGCGGTGAGGCTCGTGGTCCCGTCGGCGAGGGCCGTCGTCGGCGTGAACGCGAAGGTGCCGTTGCCGAGCGCCACCGTCGTGCCGAGCACGGTGGTGCCGTTGAGGATGGTGACCGTGCTGCCGGCCTCCGCCGTGCCGGTGATCGTCGGCGTCGAATCGTTGGTGAGCGGGATCGAGGCGAGGGCCGGCGCGGCCGGTGCCGCGGTGTCGATCGTCAGCGCCACCGCGGCCGAGACGGGCGAGAGGTTGCCGGCCGCATCGCGGGCGGTGGCGGTGAGGTTCGTGACGCCCTCGGCGAGGCCCGTCGTCGGCGTGAACGAGAAGGTGCCCTGGGGCCCCGCCGTCACGACACCGAGCACCGTCCCGTCGCCGCTGATGGTGACGGTGGAGCCGGCCTCGGCGGTGCCGGTGATCGTCGGCGTGGCGTCGTTCGTCAGGCCGAGCGGATCGATCGCCGGCACTCCGGGAGCCGTCCTGTCGACCGTGACGGTGAGGATCGCGGACGGCACGGAAACGTTGCCGGCCAGGTCGCGGGCGGTGGCGGTGAGGCTCGTGGTCCCGTCGGCGAGAGCCGTCGTCGGCGTGAGCGAGAAGGTGCCGTTGGCGAGCGCCGTGGTGGTGCCGAGCACGGTGGTGCCGTTGAGGATGGTGACCGTGCTGCCGGCCTCCGCCGTGCCGGTGATCGTCGGCGTGGTGCTGTTCGTCGGGCCCAGCGGCGCGATGACCGGCGCGCCGGGCGCGGCGGTGTCGACCGTGACGGTCGCGGCGGGCGAGGCCCCCGAGAGGTTGCCGGCGGCATCGCGGGCGGTGGCGGTGAGGCTCGTGGTCCCGTCGGCGAGGGCCGTCGTCGGCGTGAACGCGAAGGTGCCGTTGCCGAGCGTCACCGTCGTGCCGAGCACGGTGGTGCCGTTGAGGATGGTGACCGTGCTGCCGGCCTCCGCCGTGCCGGTGAGGGTTGGCGTCGAATCGTTGGTGAGCGGGATCGAGGCGAGGGCCGGCGCGGCCGGTGCCGCGGTGTCGATCGTCAGCGCGACCGCGGCCGAGACGGGCGAGAGGTTCCCGGCCGCGTCGCGGGCGGTGGCGGTGAGGTTGGTCGTGCCGTCCGGCAGGGCGTCGGCCGGCGTGAAGGAGAAGGTGCCGTCAGCCCCCGCGACGGTCGTGCCGAGCACGGTTCCGTTGCTGCTGATGGTGACGGTGGAGCCGGCCTCGGTGGTGCCGGTGATCGTCGGCGTCGTGTCGTTCGTCGGACCGAGCGGCGTGATGACCGGCGTTCCGGGAGCCGTCGCATCGACCGTCACGCTGAGCGGGACGGAGGGTGCGGAGAGGTTGCCGGCCAGGTCGCGGGCGGTGGCGGTGAGGCTCGTGGTCCCATCGGCGAGGGCCGTCGTCAGCGTGAGCGAGAAGGTGCCGTTGGCGAGCGCCGTGGTGGTGCCGAGCACGGTGGTGCCGTTGAGGATGGTGACCGTGCTGCCGGCCTCCGCCGTGCCGGTGATCGTCGGCGTGGTGCTGTTCGTCGGGCCCAGCGGCGTGATGACCGGCGCGGTGGGCGCGGCGGTGTCGACCGTGACGGTCGCGGCGGGCGAGGCCCCCGAGAGGTTGCCGGCGGCATCGCGGGCGGTGGCGGTGAGGCTCGTGGTCCCGTCGGCGAGGGCCGTCGTCGGCGTGAACGCGAAGGTGCCGTTGCCGAGCGCCACCGTCGTGCCGAGCACGGTGGTGCCGTTGAGGATGGTGACCGTGCTGCCGGCCTCCGCCGTGCCGGTGAGGGTCGGCGTCGAATCGTTGGTGAGCGGGATCGAGGCGAGGGCCGGCGCGGCCGGTGCCGCGGTGTCGATCGTCAGCGCGACCGCGGCCGAGACGGGCGAGAGGTTGCCGGCCGCATCGCGGGCGGTGGCGGTGAGGTTGGTCGTGCCGTCCGGCAGGGCGTTGGCCGGCGTGAAGGAGAAGGTGCCGTCGGCCCCCGCGACGGTCGTGCCGAGCACGGTTCCATTGCTGCTGATGGTGACGGTGGAGCCGGCCTCGGCGGTGCCGGTAAGGGCCGGGGTCGGGTCGTTCGTCGGCGACGGCACGTTGAAAGCGGGTGCGGCGGGAACGCCGGTATCGATCGTGACGCTGACGGGGACGGACGGGCTCGAGACGTTTCCGGCCGCGTCGCGGGCGGTGGCGGTGAGGCTCGCGGTCCCGTCGACGAGGGCCGTCGGCGGCGTGAACGAGAAGGTGCCGTTGGCGAGCGCCGTGGTGGTGCCGAGCACGGTGGTGCCATTGAGGATGGTGACCGTGCTGCCGGCCTCCGCGCTGCCGGTGATCGTCGGCGTGGTGCTGTTCGTCGGGCCCAGCGGCGCAATCACCGGCGCGGTGGGCGCGGTGAGATCGATCTGCACGGACAGGGCCGCGGAAGCCGGCGAGGCGTTGCCGACGGCATCGCGGGCGACCGCCGTCAGGGCAAAGCCGCCCTCCGCGAGGGGCGTCGTGGGCGTGAAGGTGAAGGCGCCGTTGGCATCCGCTTGCGCCGTGCCGAGCACGGTGGTGCCGTTGAGGATGGTGACCGTGCTGCCGGCCTCCGCCGTGCCGGTCAGGGTCGGCGTCGAATCGTTGGTCAGGCCGCCCCCCGACAGGAAGGTCGGTGCGGCCGGCGGTGTCGCGTCGATCTGCAGGCTGATTGCCGCGGAGGCCGGCCCGAGATTGCCGGCCGGGTCGCGCGCAATCGCCGTCAGGGAGTAGGTACCGTCGGTGAGCGGAATCGTCGGGGTGAACGAGAAGGTGCCGTTCGCTCCCGCGACCGCCGTGCCGAGGACGGCCGCGCCGTTGAAGACCGTGACCGTGCTGCCGGCCTCCGCGGTGCCGGTGAGGGTCGGTGTGGTGTCGGCCGTGGCGGCCGTGCCGGCGGTGAGCGTCGGGGCGAGGGGCGCGGTGAGGTCGATCACCGTCGAGGTCGCCGTGGACCGTGCGCTGACATTGCCGGCCGGGTCGGTGGCGGTTGCCGTGAGGGTGTAGGTGCCCGCGGCGAGCGGGGAGGCGGGCGTGAAGGCGTAGCGACCGTCGGCCCCCGCGACGGCGGTGCCGAGCGCGGTGGTGCCGTTGTAGATCGTCACCGTGCTGCCGGCCTCGGCCGTGCCGGTGATCGCCGGCGCCACATTGTTGGTGAAGGCAGGCGCCACGATCGTGGGCAGCCCCGGGGCAACGGAATCGATGATTACCCCCAGCGGGGCCGAGAGCGGGCTGGAATTGCCGAGGGCGTCGCGGGCGGTCGCCGTCAGGCCATAGCTGCCCTCGTTCAGGGCCGTGGCCGGCGTGAAGCTGAAGCTGCCATCAGCCGCCGCCACCGTCGTGCCGAGCACCACGGACCCGTTGTAGACCGTGACTGTGCTGCCGGCTTCGGCCCGGCCGGTCAGGGTCGGCGTCGTGTCGTTGGTGAGACCGCCGCCTGTTGTGAAGACGGGCGCGACCGGCGCGGTCGCATCGATCTGCAGGCTGATCGCGGCCGAGGCTGGCCCGGTATTGCCGCTTGCATCCGTGGCCCGGGCCGTGAAGCTGTAGGTGCCGTCGGCGAGAGCGGTGGTAGGCGTGAAGGAGAAACTGCCATTGGCGCCCGCCACGGTCGTGCCGAGCAGAGTCGTGCCGCTATAGATCGCCACCGTACTGCCGGCCTCGGCCGTACCGTTCAGTGTCGGCGTGTTGTCGTTGGTCGAGGCCGAAGTCGCGGTGATCGTAGGAGCTATCGGCGCGACTGTATCGATCGTCACCCGAACCGAAGCGGAAGCTCCGCTCACGTTTCCGCTCGCATCCGTTGCGCGCGCACTGAAATTGTAGATTCCGTCCGCCAGGGCGGACGAGGGCGTGAAAGAGTATTGGCCCGAAGAATTCGCGATGACGGTGGCGACTTGCGCCGCCCCGTTGTAAATCGCAACGGTCGATCCGGCTTCTGCCGTGCCAAACAGCGTTGGAGTATTGTCTTGTGTTGCAGTCGCGTCCGTCGTTAACGTCGGTATCGCAGGAGCATACCGGTCATTCGTGACAATGTCATCGATACGAAAGCCGAGTTGCCCCAGACTGACATCAAGAACACTGCCGTTGAAAATTCTTACCTCGGTTAAGCCGCTCCATTCTGCCGGAAAGTCGACCCGGGTTTCACCGAGAAGCCCACCTAAATCGAGGACCTGCACCAAGGTTCTCGAGACGACCGGCTCGCCGTTTCTGTACCCAACGAAATAGGTGGTTGTTGCGACTCCGACCGCAGCTCCACTGTTGATGTTCAGTCGATTTAAATCGAACTGTCCCCCGGAAACTTGTGAAATGGACAGATAGCCGGCGCCATCCAGCACACCAACGCCGATACCCGTGCCCTGGCCAGTCCGAAGCTGCGCGTCGGACAAGCCAAAGTTGGCGACGGAAAGTGTTCCAGCTGGAACGCCCGCCGAATTGTATTGAGTATAAGCATACCCATCTACGATTAAAGGGTTCCCAGCACTGTTGAGAGAGCCGCTAAACGTCTGGGTCACCGCCGCCATCATCAACTCCAAGCACTCTGTGCTTTTTGTCGAAGATCCGAAAATCAACGACTCCAAGCGTAATTCGTCGATCAGAGCGAGATTTGCTCGGCATTAGAATGATGAAATCCGAGCAATCCCAGCCGCAAACATGCGGTTTAATCTGGGTGATGGAAGCTATAATTCTGAAAATAATTTTTTACTCTGCACTAGTATACGCTGCTTCAATGTGTCGTAGCTCAAATATGGAAAGTCTATTCTTTGAAAATATTATTTTCATTATGTGAGACGCTGACGCATACGGCACAATCAAATGCTTCAATTGGGGGCGGATCGTGAGCCGGAGGCTGTATTCGTGGGCGACGTCTCGGAGACCCCGCGCGAACCGCCCAAGCACGACTTCGGCATGTTGATGGAACGAGGTGGCTTCGCGGAGGAACCGCGCGGTAGGTTGATCCGGAGCGAAGGGTGGCGATGGCAGCAGACCGTGACTGGCTTGCAGAGCTGTCCCGGTGGCTCCAGCCGTCCCTGACGGCTCGATCTCATCCGGCCTGTGGCCCGATTGTCCGCTCCCCGTCGCCGGCCTGATGGGGCCGGGTGAGGCACGAGCCTGGGGTCGAGCCGCACATCCCCGTCTTCGACCAGTCCGCGCAGCGACGGCACCTTCAGCCGATCCGCGTTCACCTCCGCCCCTGCAGCCGATGCCTGCACCCGCCCGGCTGGCAACCCATCGCGGCCACGCCGGAAAGTCGACCGGACACCGCTCCCGCTCGTCGACGACGACGGCATGATGCGCGACCGGGCCAGCAAGCCGCCGGTGGTTGTCTCGAACTCCCGAATGCGTTCGCGGCCGGGTCGCCGATCAGTCCCTACGCGGTCGCGTTAGTTCAACGTTCGTGCAGGGACACTCACTCGCAGGCTGTTCCTCAAGGCAGGCCACCTCGGCAGGGGCGGATCGAACGTGTCGCTTCCCAATCCCGGGGGCTCATCCCTGTCTCGACAGGTCGTTGTCAGGTTGGCTCCGTAGGCTCTGACCGGAAGCCGATGCGAGTGGGCCGAGTGGACGATGACGATCTTAATCGGAGTCCTTCTGGGTCTGGGCCGGTCTCCGGAGATGGCCGGCGATCGCCGGGATGCGGGGCCAGCCTTCGATCCGAGCGGCGATCATGCGCAGAGATCCGTCGCGGATCGGGCCGGCGCCGCGGCAGCGCCGACCGGGCCTCCCAGGGTTCCACCCGAGGCGTCGAAGAATGGAAACGACCGGGGGGCGTTCGTCGATCTCGGGCTGGAGGCACGGATCGGCTCCGTCATCGGGGTCGGCCTGCGGCTCCAGCTCGGGCAGCGAAACGAGACCGGTCCCGAGGGTGTCGGCGCCCGTCCCGAGCCACTCCTGATGGGTCTGAGTGGAGCACCGGCTCCGAGGCGGTCGCACGCGGAACGCCGTGCTCCTGAAGCCGCGGAAGGGCTGCGGGCTGCCGAGATCGTGGGCGCACACCGTGCAGCACCCGCCGGACGCGGTGGCCTGCAGCTTGCCGGTCCCCTTGCGCGGCCGGATCGCCCCCGCACGGCGCACATCCCGGGGCAGGAGCCGGTTGCCCCTCGCCTCGCGGACGAGCAGCGGCAGAACGGTGGTGAGAGGTCTGCGGGTCGGCAAGCTCCCGTGGCAGCCGGAAGCGGGATCGATGCGCCGGTTCAATCCGGAGTAGCCGGCGTGGTCGCCGCGGGCCAAGCGGGGGCCGGGCCGCCCCGAGGTGGCGAGAAGACGCGTATCGCACCGCTCACCCAGGAAGCACCGGGAACAGGAGAACCGGCAGGCGGCATCGAGACGGATGGGGCAATCCCGTCACGCCCCGTGCTACCCGGCCGGCCTGTCGATCCGGGGCGCACCACCGGCGCCTTGCCGGTCCTCGACGATGCGCGCGCAACCCTTGCACTGACTCTCGCGCCGCGCCTTGCACCGAGGCGGACACCCGGTGGAGGACCAACTCTCGAACCGATCCGTGATGCGATTACACGCGCCGCGGCCGACGCATCGGGGAGGGACGACACCGCGCGGGCGACCGGAGCGCGTCCCGATATCGCTCCGGTCCAAACCGCCAGCGGCGCGCGCGTCCTCGACGCGGCATGGAGGACCACCCCGCGGCCCTTCACCGAGACCGCCGTGGCGGGGGAGAGGCCTGCGCCGCCCACCGTCACCTCGGCCGTCGCAATGGTGGGTGTCGCCTCGGCCAATGCCGGGCCACCGCCGGATTCCGTCCGGGTGCCTGCGCTGACTCCAGCGACCATCCAGGCAATCCCACCGCTCGCGACACGGCCTCCGGCACCTGCGCCCGGCACCGCAGCGGATGCGGTCCGTTCGGAGGCGCTCCGGCCGCCGGCAGTGCCGAATGAATCGGGCGCGGCACAGGTGGCTGCCCAGGCCGACTCGAACCCGACGAAGATGGCCGACTCGCCCCCCGGCCGCCACGAGACCGTGTCGGAGACGGAACGGCAACCGTCGCGCGACGGTGCCGGTCTCGCCGCCCCGACTCCGTTCGGACAAGAGCGCGTGCCCGATCTCCGGTCAGCTGCTCAGATCGAGCCGCGCACGATCGTCGCGGCGCAATCGCGGAGCGACACGGCCGTGGCATCCGCAGCGGTTGCGACCCACCAGATGTCCGCGGCCGTGCCTGCTCCGATGCCTGCGGCTCCGGCCGGCCAGGGGGGCGCGCCGAGCGCCGGCATCGGTGTGGCGGACGTCTCCCGGCCTCCGGCCGGCCTCTCGGAGCAGCGATCGGCCGGGCCCAATGCGGGGTCGGTCGGCCCGGCCGCGGGTGATTTTTTCGGCGCATCGGGAAGCGGGGTGACGCCAGCCGGCGCGTCCGGCCTCGGCGCCGCGCCGCTGCCCCTCTACAATCCATTTCTGGCCCGTCGGACGGAGCGCCGCCCGCCGTCCCGCACCTCTGGAGCGCCACAACGCGGCAACGGCCTGTGGGCGATCCTGCGCGTCCTCCGCTGGCGTCGGAACCGCCGCGGCGGAGCCCCGCTCGAGACGGATCTCCCGGAGGAGACGGCGCCGAGCGAACGGGCGTGGCTGGCCACGCTCATCGCGCGCAGGCGGCGGTTGGGTATCGGCGTGGAAAAAGGACCCGGCTGAGGGGCTGATCGGCGCCCAATAGGGACCCACCCCGCCCCCGTGCATCTCTTGCTCCCTACCGCTCACGGTCAGGGAGCCAGCCGGGGATGTTGATCGTGGAGACCATCGCCAAGATCCGACGCTTGTTTCGTGAGCACCGGAGCATCCGGGAGATCTCGCGCGAGCTGCGCCTATCCCGCAAAGTCGTGCGCAAGGCGCTGCGCTCGGACAAGACCGCCTTCGCCTACAAGCGCCAGCACCAGCCCCGGCCGCAACTCGACGGACACATCGCGCGCCTCGACGTCCTGCTGGCCGAGGAGTTGATCAAGCCCAAACGCGAGCGCCTCAGCCTCACGCGCCTGTTTGAGGGGCTACGGGCGGAGGGCTATGCCGGCGGCTACGACGCGGTGCGCCGCTACGCGCAACGCTGGTTTGCGGAGCATGTCGCCACCGCCGCTGGTGTGTTCGTGCCGCTCGCCTTCGCGCCGGGTGAGGCCTACCAGTTCGACTGGAGCCACGAGACCATCCGACTTGCCGGCATCACCACGCAGGTCAAAGTCGCCCATATCCGGCTCTGCCACAGCCGGCTCTTCCTGCTGCGAGCCTACCCGCGTGAGACGCAGGAGATGGTCTTCGACGCCCATGAGCACGCCTTCCGGTTCTTCGGCGGCTCCTGCAGGCGCGGCATCTACGACAACATGCGCACCGCCGTCTCGGCAATCTTCGTGGGTCGCCAGCGCACCTTCAACCGCCGCTTCCTTCAGCTCTGCTCGCATCACCTGACCGAGCCCACCGCCTGCAACCCCAGCGCGGGCTGGGAGAAGGGACAGGTCGAGAACCAGGTGCGCACCGCCCGCAACCGCTTCTTCAAGCCGGTCCTGCGTTTCGAGACGCTGGTCGACCTCAACCACTGGCTCGAGCAGCAGTGCCGGCTCTGGGCTTCCACCGCGGTCCATCCGGTTCAACGCGACCGCACCGTCCAAGCGGTCTTCGAGACCGAGGACCAGCCGGCGCTGATCCCCTACCGCGGCGCGTTCGACGGCTTCCACGAGGTCGAGGTGGTCACCTCCAAGACCTGCCTCGTGCGCTACGACTCCAACCGCTACTCGGTGGCCGCCCGCGCCGCCGGGCGACACGTGCAGCTGCGTGCCTATGCCGACCGGATCGCCATCTTCCTCACCGGCCAGATCGTGGCCGAGCATGCGCGTTGCTTCGGCCGCTACCAGACCGTCTACGATCCCTGGCACTACCTGCCCGTGCTGGCCCGCAAGCCCGGAGCGTTGCGCAACGGCGAGCCCTTCCGTGAGTGGGACCTGCCCGGCGGCTTGGCTCAGATCCGCGAGCGGTTGCGTGCACATGCCGATGGCGATCGGCAGTTCGTCGCGATCCTCTCGGCCGTGCCCGAGGCAGGCCTGGGGGCGGTCGAGGCTGCATGCACCGCCGCCTTGGCCGCGCGTCTGTTCAGCGCCGATGCGGTGCTCAACCTGCTCGCGCGCAGCCGCGAGAGCGTCCCCCCTGCGCCGGTGCCAACACCCGCCAGCTTGACGCTTGGGGTCGAGCCTGCGGCGGATTGCGCGCGCTACGACGGCCTGCGCGCTCTGGAGGCGATCTGATGGAGCGACACACCGTCGTCGACCTGATGGTCAAGCTCAAGCTGCGCGGCATGCGCGCCGCCTACGACGAGATCATCACGCAAGCTGGCAAGCGCGGACATGCGCCAGAGCGGGTCGTGGGGGATTTGCTGGCCGCGCAACTGGCTGACGTGGAGAGTCGGGCCACGGCCTACCGCATGGGCAACGCGAAGTTCCCGGTCCTGAAGACGCTGGCCGAGTTTGACCTGACCGCCTCGCCGGTGAACGCGGCGATGGTGCGCGACCTGCACCAGGGCAACTTCCTGACTGACAGCCGCAACGCGGTGCTGATCGGCGGCACGGGCTCGGGTAAGACGCATCTGGCCATCGCGATCGGGGCGAACTGTGTGCGGGAGCGGGAGGCGCGGGTGCGCTTCTTCAACACGGTCGATCTGGTCAACCAGCTTGAGGCAGAGGCGCGGGCAGGCAAGGCCGGCCGGCTGGCCTCACAGCTGGCACGGATGGACCTCGTGATCCTGGACGAACTCGGCTACCTACCGTTCCCGCGCGCTGGCGGGCAGATGCTGTTCCATCTGGTCAGCCGGCTCTACGAGCGAACCTCGATGATCGTGACGACGAACCTGCCGTTTGGCGAGTGGCCGAGCGTGTTCGGGGACGCGAAGATGACAACGGCGCTACTCGACCGGCTCACGCACCACTGCGATATCCTGGAAACGGGCAATGCCAGCTGGCGGCTGAAGACGCGCAGCTGAGTGCCGATTGTCTCAAAGAGCCGAGGCCCGATCCGCCGTCAGGCTGGAGACGAGGCCGATGCCGCTCCGCTGACCCGACCGGCTGCGCGGCATCGGCCTCTGCGTCGGCGCTCATACGCGGCGGGTGGGTCCCTTTTGGACGCCGATCCTGGGTCCCTATTGGACGCCGATTGACAGCGGTCGCACCGCGACGCGTGACGCCTCGCTAGGAGGCGGTGCTACCGGCCCTTGGCGAGGCTGACGGCGATGACGGCAGCGACCACGGCGGCGGCGGTCTCCGAGGGCGGCGCCTCGGGCAGGCTCGCGGCGATGGCCGCCGGGATGGTCGCGGCCGAGGAGGCCGACTGGTTCGACAGGACCACCGCGACCTGGGCCGCGACCAGGGCGGCCTCGGGCACGGCCCCCGGCGCTTCCGGCACGGTGATCGGCTCGTCGGGCGCTTCCAGAACGTAGCCCGTGCCTCGAACGGTGCGCACCATCGCGGTGGCGCCCGAACCCATGAGATGGCCGCGCAGGCGGTAGATGCCGACCTCGATGGCATTCGAGGAGACCTCGTCCTCGAAGCTGTAGAGTCCTTCCTCCAGAACGCCCTTCGCCACCGTCTTGCCGGCCCGGCGGATCAGCATCTCGAAGATGCAGGTTTCCCGGCGCGGCATGCGCAGCGGCTTGCCCGCCACCCGCACCTCGCGGTTGCCGGGATCGAAGGTCACGTTGCCGGCCCGCAGGACCTGGTCGAGCGTGGCGACGGGCCGGCGCATGACCGCCCGGATCCGGGCGATGAGCTCGTCGAGCGGCATCGGCTTGAGGATGTAGTCGTCCGCCCCGGCATTCAGACCCTCGACCCGATGGTCGACCGCGTCCCGCTCGGCGGTGATGATCAGCATCGGCACTGTGCTGCCGGAGCGCCGCTGCTCCCGGACCCAGTCGAGGCCGTCGCCATCCGGCAGCATGCGGTCCACGAGAATCGCCTCGTAGGGGGCGAGCGTGGCCGAGAGGCTCGCATCGGAGAGCGTCGTCACGTGGTCGGCGACGAAGCCCTCGTCCCGCAGGATCGCGCCGATGCAATCGGCACAGGCCTGATCATCGTCGACGACAAGAATCCGCATCCCGAATGCCCCTCTCGACGCAGACGCACGCCGTTCAACGATGTTCGCAAGATCCCACGAGACCTTCGCCTAGAACCGAAGGAATAATCGAGTTTTTATAACGTGCAAAGCCGCAAAACCCGATCGATGCAGAAGCATAGACACGGCAAATATCTAAGCCTCTGCGATAAAAGGGGTTATTATATTTGATTTGCTGGCGAAGTTATTATTGCGGCCGTCCGGGCCGATTCGCATTCGGCGCGGTGAACCCGCCCGAGGCCGGGCCTCGGGCGGGCTGAGTTGCGGAGCGCTGGCCAGGATCAGGCCGCGGCGGCCTCCGCTGCGTCGATGATCGACTGATCGACGGCCTTGCCGTCCTTCGTCTGCCACGCGCCGCCGTTCTCGTAGATCGTGGTCGAGCCGTCATGCTCCAGATCGTCGAGGGTGGCACCGGCGTCGGACTGCTTCACCTCGAGGTTGTTCTCGCCGTCATGCGCGTCGCCGAGACCCGTCACCTGCATGGCCTTGTCACCGTTGGTAATCGTCAGCGAGGATGAGAAGGTGGTGCCGTTCTCGCCACCCGGGACGGTGCCCACCGTGATCTTGGTGCCATCGTCGAGCTTGAAGGTCATGTCCTTCTTGAAGTCGAAATCGTTCTTGCCGTCGTTGTCCGTGTCGACATGGGGGTCGCCCCAGACCTTGGTGGTCTTGCCGGTCTCGTTGTTGGTCACCGTCCAGGTTGCGTCCTTCTCATTGGCCTGGATGGTGTACTTGTCGCCGAGCTGGATCGTCGCCTCGCCGTCCTTGAGCTCGTGGCTCCAGACACCCGTGTTCGCGCTCTCACCCGTGCTCTCATCCGCGCTCGCGGCCGGACCGGAGGCGGCGCTCGGCGTGGCCGATCCCGCATCCGCTTCCTCGGACGGAGCCTCCGACGGCGCCTCGGCCTGAAGCTTCGACATCAGCGTGGCGATGCCGTCGAGCAGGGTGTTCTTGGCGTTCTTGGAAAGATCCGAGTCGGCCACTCGGTCGGCAATCTCCTGGAAGCCGCTCATGAGCTCGGCCGGGCTCGCCGCCTCGTCCTCCGCACCGGCCTCGGCGGTCTGCGCCGTGCCCGCGGCCCGGGATTCGCCCGCGCCGGACGTCTCGGCGGAGGCGTCGGACGCGCCGGCCTGGGAGGCCGCCGCGAAGCCCTCCGCGAAGCCATCGATCAGGGCGCGCTTCTGCTCCGGATTCTTGGTCTCCTTCACGTCGGCGAGGAAGGCCGCGCCGCCGGAGCGGGGCGATTCCTCCTGGCCGAGCAGGGCGTTGAGGAAGTTCTGGGCGGCCACGGCGCCGTTGTCCGAGAGGCCGCTGCCCGCGAGGGCGCCGTTCGCGCCCGACACGTTCGAGATTCCGAAAGACATGATTCAGCTCCGAAGAGGTTCGGTCGGGAGCCGGTCGAGGCCCGCATGCACGCGCCGCACTGACGACCGACGGTGAGGCCTTCGGGTGCCGGAGCCAACCGGGGCCGAAGCTCCGGGCAACCGGCGCCCCTGCCGGCGCGCTCCGATGGGTAGGCATGCCAGCTTTCGACAACCTGACGGACCGGGCTGCCTCGAGCGAAACAAGTCAAAAATCGATCTCTGCTTGCCGTCGAGCGCTCACACGACACTGCATACCAGCTCCGACAGTTGTTTCATCGCGATCAAGGCATATTGATCGTTCTGCTGCGCTGATACGGAGAGATGGAAAGAAGGCAGACCTTCGCGGATCGCTCGCCACGCGACGAGGCCCGTCCTTTTTTCGGCCTCAAGGACCCGCTCGTCAGGTCGACGTCAGCTCGCCCGGCTACCACCGAGGCGCAGCGTTCGACGGAGCCGGGCCACCGATATCCCGCCCTTCTCGTCGTCCGGCCGCAATGGTCCGACGTGGCTCGCGCCCTTCGAAACGGGTCCGGCCGCGCCACGCACGGGGGTGGAGGATGCCGCAGATCGTCGACAGGCCCCTGGCGGCCCGGAACCGGGACCAAGCGCGGTCCGAGGCGCGGCCGGGCGGGGACGACTCGTCCTGGACCCCCGCCCTCGATCGCGCCGTGCCATCGCCCGGTCCGGACACCGGACGCACCCCCATGGCGGTGCCGGCCTCGGCTTCAGGGCAGAGCGCGCAGCCCGGCGCAACGCCGGCCTCCGATCCGGCCAACGACAACGTGGTCAGCCACACGGTCCGGGAAGGCGAGTCGCTCTGGAGCATCTCCCGAGATTACGGCCGCCCCTTCCCCGAGGTGGTGAAGGCCAATCCGCAATTCCGTGATCCCGACCTGATCTATCCCGGCGACCGGGTGAACGTTCCGATGGGCGCGCCGCCCGCAACTCCCCCTGCGCCGCTCCCTACGCCGCCCTCGGGCGGACCGGGGACCACGGCCGGGGCGCCTCCCGCGACACCGCCCGGCAACACACTGCCGGGCGCGCCGCTCCAGCCCGGTCCCGCGCCTTCGGTGCCGCAGCCGTCCGGCGCATCCTCGCCGCCCTGCGGCGTCGATGCCAGCATCGGCACGGTCTGCGCGGCCAACACCAACGTGCCCTGCGGCGTCGATCTCGGGGCCGGCACGGCCTGCGGCGGCAATGCGGCGGCTCCCTGCGGCGGAAATCTCACGGCCGGGCGGGCCTGCGGCGGCAACGCCTCGGGCCCCTGCGCCGCCAAGCTCACCGGCGGCAGCGCCTGCGGCGGGAAGGCCAGCGCCTGCGCGGCCGATGCCGGCTTCGGCACGATCTGCGCCGCCGATATCGGCGCCTGCGGCGGCAATGCGAGCGCGGGGACGGCCTGCGCCGCCAAGGAGACCGCCTGCGGCGCCAATGCCGGCACCGGCAATGCCTGCGCCACGAATTTCGGTGCCTGCGGCGCGAAAACGACGACCGGCAAGGCCTGCGGCGTCGATGGCAGCGTCTGCGGCTCCCGCTACAGCGCCCCGACGCTGTGCGGCGTCGACGGCAATCTCGCCTGCGGCCAGAAGGGCAGCGCCGGAGCGACCGGGGCCGGAATCGACGTCTGCGGATCGGACAATGCGATCGAGCTGTGCGGCAGCGATGTCGGCGCCTGCGGCGGCAATCTCGGCGCGGAGGCCTGCGGCGCCGATGGCAACGTCTGCGGCACCGACGCGACGGTCGAGGCTTGCGGGGCGGATGCCAATGCCTGCGCGGCCGACGCGACGGTGGAGGCCTGCGGCGCCGATGCGGGCGCCGAGGCCTGCGGGGCCGATGGCGGGGTCTGCGGCGCGGACGGCACCATCGAGGCCTGCGGGGCCGACGCAGATGTCTGCGGAGCGAATGCGGGCGCCGAAATCTGCGGCGCCGATGGCGGGGCCTGCGGCGCCGATGCGGGCGTGGAGGCCTGCGCCGCGGACGGCAACGCCTGCGCGGCCGATGCCGCGGTCGAGGCTTGCGGGGCGGATGCCAATGCCTGCGGCGCCGATGCCAGCGTGGAGGCCTGCGGGGCGGACGGTGCGGCCTGCGGGGCGGACGCCAATGTCGAGGCCTGCGGAGCGGACGGCAATGCCTGCGGCGCCGATGCCCGGGCGGAGGCCTGCGGGGCGGATGCCGATGCCTGCGCGGCCAATGCCAGCGCCGACGCGTGCGGCGCCGATGCCGATGCCTGCGCGGCGAATGCCAGCGCCGATGCCTGCGGCGCGGATGCCGATGCCTGCGCGGCCAAGGCGGGGGCTGATGTCTGCGCGGTCGATACCGGACTCTGTGCGGCCAATCTCGGCGGCGTCTGCGGCGTCGATGCGCCGCTCGGCGATCCGGTCTCGTTCTGCGCCGTCAACGTGATCCCGCTGTTGCCCTCATGCTGATGATCGACCTGCGCAACGGGAACGCGCGCCTCTCCCTCGCCGAGATCGTCACCGGCGGCCGGCGCTACGTCTCGGCCCCGGCCGCCTTCGCCGGCTTCATGGCGGGCCTGCGGCTCGGCCCCGAGCTGCTGACCGAGCCCGGCTGGCAATTGCCGGCGGGCGCGGCCGGCCGCTTCGCCTTCTTCCGCACGCTGATGCACGGGGTGATCCCCCGCTTCTACGACGCGGCCCATCTCGAGCGTCTCGGCGGGCGCTTCGCCCTGCGCCTCGACGGCGCGGGGGCGGGCGGGGGCGGCATCGGCGACTACACGGTCATCGCCCTGAACCGGCGGGTGCTCACGCTGTCCGGGCTGCCCCTCGACGAGGACGGGGCCGAACCCGTGATCGACGCCGCGATCCGCGCCGACACCTTCCTGGCGCTGTGGAACGACCTGCTCGCCGACCTCGCCGCCACGACGCTCACCCGGATCGAGGCCGCCCGCGCGGCTCGCCCGGCTGCCTGAACCGAAGGAGACGACCGATGCTCGACTTCGACGCCCCCGCAACCCCCGTCACCGAGGAGGCGAACGAGGCCCTGGAGGCCGCCGCGCGGCGGACGCTGGCGCGGGTGCAGCCCCGCAGGCCTGCGGGCCCGGCCGCCACCCGCTATCGCCTCTCGCGCTACGACATCCCGGTGCGGCTCGCCGACGACTCGGCCCTCTTGTTCAACGCCCGCACCCGCTCGCTCGTGCTGCTCTCGCCCGCCGAGGCGCGCGCCTATCGCGGCCTCGCCGAGGCCGGCGCGTTCGGCGCCGACGCGGTGGAGGACCGGCTCCTGCTTCAGGCGCTGATCGGCGGCGGCCACGCCGTCGGGGCGAGTGTCGACGAATTGGCGCTGGTGCGGCGCAGCTACGAGGCGACCCGGGCCGCCAAGGGAAGCCTGACGCTCACCCTCGCACCGACCATGGCCTGCAACTTCGCCTGCGGCTACTGCTTCCAGGGGCTCAACAAGCCCACCAAGAAGATGACGCCGGACGTGCAGAACGCGATCCTCGACTTCGTGAAGTCGAAGCCGGATCTGAAGTCGCTCTCGGTCGTCTGGTACGGCGGCGAGCCGCTGATGGGCCGGGACTCGATCTTCCGCCTGTCCGACCGGCTCATCAGCTACTGCGACAAGAACAAGATCGCCTACAGCGCCGGCATCGTCTCGAATGCGTGGTTCCTCGACGCCGAGATGGCCGCCCAGCTCTACACCCGCCGGGTGAAGTGGGTGCAGGTGACGATCGACGGTGACCGCGACACCCACGACCGGATGCGGCCGCTCACCTCCGGCGGTCGCACCTTCGACCGCATCCTCGACAACATCGAGCAGGCCCTCGACGAGACCGCGATCGCGATCCAGGCGCGGGTCAATGTCGGGATCAGCAATGTCGGGCAGGCCGACGCCATGCTCGACGACTTCGCCGCCCGCCGGCTGGCGCAGCGGGGCAATTTCGGCGTCTACTTCGCGCCCATCGAGGCCTCGACCCCGGAGAGCGGCAGCGCCTTCACCGAGAAGCTGTCGCGGGCCGACTTCAACCGCAGGGTCCTCGCGCTTGAAGGCAAGGCGCGCCAGCTCGGCTTTGCCGGCATCCAGACGCCGCCGAGCGGCTTCTCGGGGATGTGCGTGGCGGCCTCGAACAGCGGTTACGTCGTGGCCGGCAACGGCGACGTGCACAAGTGCTGGGAGACCGCCCACGATCCGAGCAAGCGCACCGGCAGCATCTTCGAGCCCGAAAAGCTGCACGAGAGCGTGAACGCCACGCTGTGGTCGCAATGGACCCCGTTCGACAACCCGACCTGCGCCTCGTGCAAGATCCTGCCGATGTGCGGCGGCTTCTGCGCCCATCGCTTCATCTACGCCAACCCGGAAGAGGCGGCCCTGCCTTGCCCGAGCTGGAAATGGAACACCGCCGAGTACGTCTTCGCCCGGGCCAAGGATCTCGGCGTCGTCCGCCCGGACCAATGGCTCGCCAGCGAGGCGACGGTGGAGGCGAAGCAGTCGGGCGAGCGCCAGTCGCTCGCCTCGCTCCAGACCTCGCAGGCGCGGGTGCTGGAGAAGGTCTCCGCCCTGCACGGCCGCAGCTTCGACCGCGACCAGCTCTTCGCCGGCGAGGCGGCCCTGGAGGCCGCGCCCGCACCGGTCCATGCCGAGGCTCGCCCGGAGGCGGTGGCGCCGTGAACGCGGTCTCTCCGGCCCGGACCTTTGCCGCGCAGGCCCGCTTCGACACGGTTGTCGCCGAGGCCTTCGCCGCGACGCGGACGACGCGCCACGCCCGCGACCGCCTGATCGCGCGCCTCCATCGCGGCGCCTATGACGGGCTGCTGCTGCGGCAGGCCGAGGGGTTTTCCGCGCTTCCCGAGGCGAGCGAGCGCCGGGCGGCGCTCAACGCCATCGACTTCGCCTTCGAGCCGCTGGTGCTGGGAAGCCTCTCGGTGGCGCAGGCCGACGCCTACTTCGCCGGCATCGAGGCGGTGCTGCGAGTCGGGCCGGCGGAGGGGCTGTACCGGCCCGGCCCGCTCTGGCTCGACACCGTGCACCATGCTTGCGTCTTCTCGGTGCTCTACCGGATGGCGGCCTTCCTGAAAGCGCGCCGGGGAATCGGGACCGTCGTCCTGCTCCACCAGGGCCTGCGGCCCGAGCCGCGGCTCGGCCTCGCCGCCAACGTGCTGGCGAGGATGCACGGGGTCGCGCTCCATCTGCTGCCGCTGCGCGGCCACTGGTTCGCCGAGCTGGCGCGGCGCGCCACGCCCGACCTCGCCGTCTTCTCTCTCTGCGATATGCCGCGCGAGGCGCTCGGCCCGATACCGGCGCGGCGCCTGCGGGCGCGGCTCGATCTCCATGCGGGGCCGGGCCTGCGCCGCGGCGTCGAGACCGTCTCGGGGTCGGAGGTGTTCGCCCGGCGGCTCGGGGCCGCCCATCTCGTCCTCGACTATCCCTCCCGCGATCGCATCCGCGTCCGGCCCCATGACGGCGGGCCGGCCCTCTGCCCCGTGGAGGATTGGGTGTTCTGGCCCGCCCTGGTGGCGCGGGGACGTCCCGACACCGCCCCAGAGGCTTGAGCCTCGAACAGGAGCCCCCATGCACTCCGAGATCCAAGCCCTGGCCGACGGCTTCGCCCAGGTCTTCAACGCCGGACGGACCGGAGATCTGGCCGTCCTCTACGCCCCCGAAGCCCGGATCGTGCCGCCGGGCCGACCGGCGGTGGCCGGTTCGGACCAGATCTGCGGCTTCTTCTCGGACATCCGCGCCCAGGGCTTCCGCGACTACGCGGTCGAGGTCGGCGACGTCTTCGCGCGCGACGGCGTGGTGGTCGCCTCCGGCCGCTGGCGGCTCACCGGACCCGGCCCGGACGGCCCGCATCACGCCTACGAAGGCAACTGGCTCAACCTGCTCGACCGCGAGCCGGGCGGCTGGCGCATCCTCGTGCATATGTGGAACTGACCACGGAAGGGACGGCGGAACGCACCCGCCCCCCGACCCCTCGCCGGAGACGCGAATGACCCTGATGCGGTGCCCGGATTGCGGACGGCAGGTGAGCGACAGGGCCGTCTCCTGCCCGACTTGCGGGCGTCCCCTTTCGGCCGGGCGCCGCGGCATGGCGGCGAACGCACCGGTCTATGCCGGCTTCGAGTACCGTTCCGAGCGGACGCTGTTGGGCTGGCCCCTCGTCCACGTGATCTACGGCGCGACGGACAACGGCACCTTGAGGCCCGCCCGCGGCGTCTTCGCCTTCGGCAACATCGCGATCGGCCTCGTCGCCTTCGGCGGCATCGCCGTCGGCGGCATCGCGCTCGGGGGCATCGCCATCGGCCTCATCAGCCTCGCCGGCGTCGCGCTCGGGCTGCTCCTCGGCCTCGGGGGCATCGCCACCGGCTACTGGGCGCTGGGCGGCGTCGCACTCGGCGCCACCGCGATCGGAGGCGTCGCCTTCGGTGCGCACACGCTGCAGAACGATCCGGACTTGATGCGGACGCTGCGCAGTCTGTTCTTTGGCTAGAGCCCGTCCGAGTAACGAGGCCTGAAGCCGGGTAGAGGGGGAGAGACGTGAGCCGACGAGGGCGGATCAGCAGCCTCAGCGGCCTGCCTGTGCCAGCTTCATGAGGTTGTGAGCCGTGCAGATCATCGCCCACTCGCCCCGGACCTGATCGAGCCCTCTCATCAGGCACTGCCGGAAGCCTCGGGCCTGCTTGATCTGCCCGAACACCGGCTCGGCCACCTGCTTCCTGAGACGATACCGACTGCGGCGCCCAGCCCCCTTCAGGCGGGCGGCCATCGCGCTCATCAACGGCATCTTGGTCAGCCTCCGGCGGCCGGCTGCGTCCGCCTCGCCATGACGCGCCCGGCCCGGAGCAAGGTAGCCCGTGATGCCCCGCTCTCTTAGCGCGACGAGGTTCGCCTCGTTGGCAAAGCCGGCATCGCCCGAGACCACTCGCGGTTTGCGCCCGAGATGACTGCCGACCCCATCCGCCTCTGCGGACACATCACCGGCACTCGAATGGCCTCTCCGCCGATCCCTAGCGCATCCGACGCAACTCGAACGGGTGAACTTTGCCGGGGAGAGAACCACGCCGTCCTCCCACTGAGCGGTTAGAGCATTCTGACACTCCGCGCAGCGCCGTTGCGTCAGCCGTCTCACGCCCGCGCAGGCCGACACTCCGCCTGTCGCTCAGGCCGGGTGAAACACGCCAAAGCCGCGCCGCCATCGCCTGCTGTAGCAGCCTGCTAGAATGCAGTCCGACGAATTGGTCACCGGTTTGTCGCCGGAGGGGCAACCCGGATAGCCCGCCCCCAGCACTGCGTGCAAAATACGGCCAGCGCGCTTGCGTTGCACTGATTTATAATTCAGATTTCGACTGGCTGTCGGCCTAGGCTCAGGCTGCGCCCTTCAAGGCATTGAAATTACTGGCTGTTGCCGTCGGTTGGGGTGTCGGCCCACGAACTGACCGGGCAACGCCGTCGAGGGGCTATCGGTGCTGCAACCTGGTCCTCAAGCCAAGATAACGGACCGCGTGCCGAAACGTGCGCCGTGGGAGGAGACGCTATGAGAGTTGCCGTGCAGGCCGCGATCGCGGCCCTGTTGTTGTCTGCTGCCCCAGTCCAGGCGTGGGAACCGACCAAGCCGATCGAGATCATCGTCCCCTTCCCGCCCGGCGGATCATCCGACCAGATGGCGCGCACGATCCAGGGGGCGATTCAGAAGAACAACCTCGTCAAGCAGCCGATCATCATCGTGAACAAGCCCGCTGCGGCGGGCGGCGAGGCGATGCTCGATATCCAGAAATCGGCCGGCGACCCCCACAAGCTCATCACCACATCGAGCGGCATCTACATGACGCCTCTCTCCACCAAGCTTCCGGTGAGCTGGAAGGACTTCACGCCGATCGCGATGATGGCGCAGGACGCCTTCGTGCTCTGGGTCAACAGCGCCAAACCCTACAAGACCGCCAGCGAGTTCATCGACGCTGCCAAGACGGCGAGCCCGCCGCTCAAGACCGGAGGGAACGGCTCGAAGCGCGAGGACCACCTGATCTCCGTGACGATGGAGCAGGCGACCAAGACCAAGATCACTTACGTGCCCTACCAGGGTGGTGGCCCGGCCTCCGTGCAACTCGCCGGCGGCCATATCGACGCGAACATGAACAACCCGGCCGAGGAGATCGCCAATTGGCGCTCCGGCGCCGTCAAGCCGTTGTGCGCCTTCTCGCCCAAGCCGATGGAATACACCCAGAAGATCACGGCCGATATGGCATGGTCCGACATCCCGACCTGCCAGTCGCAGGGCGTGAATGTCACCTACCAGATGCTGCGCGGCATGTTCATGCCCGGCAAGGTCACGCCGGAGCAGCAGACCTTCTACGTCGAGCTGTTCAGGAAGGTCACCGAGACCCCGGACTGGAAATCTTACCTCGAGCGCAATGCGCTGGTGCCCGACTTCCGCTCCGGCCAGAGCTTCGTCGACTTCCTCACCGAGGACGAGCGCAAGCACAAGGAGCTGATGACCAAGGCCGGGTTCATCGCGACGAACTGAGCCCGCGCCCGGCCGCGCTGCCGGCCGTTTCGTCGAAGGGCGGCGCGGCCGAGGCGACCACTTGTTCAGGAAGTGCCCGACATGACCGAAGCCTCTCCCCCGCTTGCCGAGCGCGGCCTGTCGCGCCGCGCCGTCGAGATCGTCGTGGCGCTTCTGCTGCTCGGCCTTGCCGCGCTGGCCCTGTGGGACTCCTACGCGCGGGGCGCGGGCTGGGACAACGGGCCGGAAAACGGCTTCTTCCCGGCCCGCGTCGCCGCGATCTTGGGTGTCGCGGCCATCGCCGCTCTCGTGAGTGCCCTGCGGCGGGAGGACAGCATCTTCGTCACCTACGGCCAGCTCCGGCTCGTGGCCCAGGTCTTCGTGCCGCTGTTCCTCTACCTGCTGGGGATCGCCTTCCTCGGCATCTACCTGTCCTCGGCCCTGTTCATGGCCCTGTTCATGCTCACGCTCGGCTCCTTCCGCTGGTGGCAGACGGTGCTCGCCGCCGTGCTCGTGCCGCTCGTCACTTTCTGGGTGTTCGAGCAACAGTTCCGGGTTCCGCTGCCGAAGGGACCGATCGAAGCCTTCGTCGGCTACTGACCTGACCGGCCCGCGGCGGAGAGATCTCCATGGACGACCTCAACCAGCTCTTGCTCGGCTTCCAAGTCGCGCTGACGTGGCACAACATGCTGTTCATGGTGGTGGGCGTGCTGCTCGGCATCGTGGTGGGCGTGCTGCCGGGCCTCGGCGGCCCCAACGGCGTCGCGATCCTCCTGCCGTTGACCTTCGGCATGGACCCGACCTCGGCGATCATCCTCTTGTCGTCGATCTACTGGGGCGCCCTGTTCGGCGGCGCGATCACCTCGATCCTGTTCAACATTCCCGGCGAGGCGTGGTCGGTCGCCACCACCTTCGACGGCTATCCGCTGGCGCAGAAGGGCCGGGCCGGCGAGGCCTTGACGGCGGCCTTCACCGCCTCCTTCATCGGCGCGCTCTCGGGCGTGGTGCTCATCACCTTCGTGGCGCCGCTCGTGGCCAAGTTCGCCCTGCGCTTCGGCCCGGCCGAGTTCTTCGGCGTCTTCTTCCTCACCTTCTGCTCGTTCGTCGGCATGGGCCGGGAGAACAAGGCCAAGATTATCGTCTCGCTGGCGCTCGGCTTCCTGCTCGCGGCGGTCGGCCTCGACACCATCTCCGGCGACCTGCGCCTGACCTTCGGCACGCCGGAACTGATGAAGGGCTTCGACCTCCTCGTCGTGGTGATTGGCCTGTTCGGCGTCTCCGAGATCCTGCTCACCATCGAGGAGGGCCTGCACTTCAAGGGCAAGCGGGCCGCCATGGATCTCGGCGTGGTCCTGCGCACCTGGGCCTCGCTGCCGCGCTACTGGGCGACGCTGATCCGCTCCTCGGTCGTGGGCATGTGGATGGGCGTCACCCCGGGCGGCGCGATCGCGGCCTCCTTCATGGGCTACGGCCTCGCCAAGCGGTTCTCCCGCCGGCCCGAGGAGTTCGGGCGGGGCGAGATCGAGGGCGTGCTGGCCCCCGAGACCGCGGCCCACGCCGCCGGCACCTCGGCGCTCCTGCCCATGCTGGCCCTCGGCATCCCCGGCTCGGCCACCGCGGCGGTGCTCCTCGGCGGCCTGATGATCTGGGGCCTGCAGCCCGGCCCGCTGCTCTTCGTCGAGAAGAAGGAATTCGTCTGGGGTCTGATCGCCTCGATGTATCTCGGCAACCTCGCCGGCCTCCTGATCGTGCTCGCGACCGTGCCGGTCTTCGCCGCGATCATGCGCATCCCCTTCGCGCTGGTCGCGCCGATCATCCTCGTCGTCTGCGCCATCGGCGCCTTCACGGTCGAGTCCTCGCGCTTCGACATCTGGCTGATGCTGATCTTCGGAGTTGTCGGCTACGTCTTCAAGAAGCTCGACTATCCGCTCGCGCCCCTGGTGCTCGCACTCGTCCTCGGCGACCGCGCCGAGGACGCGTTCCGCCAAGCCCTGCTCGGCTCGGGCGGGGACCTGTCCGTGTTCTTCTCGAATGGCCTCGTCTCGAGCCTGATGATCATCGGCCTGCTGCTCCTGTTCTGGGGGCCACTCGGCGACCTGCGCAAACGGCTGGCGCGCAAGGCCGGCCTCACCCGGCCGGCCCCGCTCGCGCATTGAGGCGAGATCGGATCTCCGGGAGCCAGTGAAGCACCGTGGAGCCACGGGGGAAGATTCCAGCCTTCGCGACGGAGCGTCTCGACCATTCGGCGATCCGCCCCGCGCTACCGCTCCGCTTGCGTAGAAGCGCTCGGTTTCGAGAAAGTCGGCATCGACGAGGCAGGAGAACAGCATCCGCGTCCGCAAGGCCCAGCTGAAGCCGGGACCTGTGCTCTCCTCGGGCCGCCGGTCCGGCCGCAGCGCCGAGAGCGGCGGTAGTAGACCAGTTTGTGTCTCCCACCCAGCAAAGGCGGGAATGTCGTAGGTGGGGTCAAGTTGACGGTCGAGCCGCTCTCCGTCGAGCAGGCCCGTATGATAACCGGCAATGACGGCCGCGATCATGCGCCCGAGGATCTTCGGATAAGTTGCCTGCGCGGCCCGCGCTCCAGCCGTGGAGTGGTTCCTACTCGGTCCCTTGCCATGCAGGTAGGCTTGGACCTCGGCCGAAACTTTGCTGATATTGTGCAGACGTCCGGCCACGCACGCCGCTTCGGCCCAACCCAAGGGGGTTGCGAACAAGGCCGCCGTCGCGGCGACACCGGCGAGATGAACGTGCAGCGGCTCTCAACCCGCTTCCGGTCAGCCTGGGACGGAATGCGCGTAGACGGTCATCTCGGATGTTTCCGGGAAT